>JAKJCY010000275.1:0-241 GCA_022706235.1 Candidatus Hydrogenedentota bacterium
CTTGTCATTACCCACATCTTTTGGCAATGAATAGTAGCGGAGAAAAGCGAATGTTTGAATTCAATATCCCAACGGGATTTAAGAACAAAGCCCCGGGTTGCGGTATTCCGCTACCCTGGGTTGGAAAGTGCCCCCAATTCCCGTTTACCCCAACGGGGTTGCGTCACATCGGTGCAACTTCCGTGCGGGAAAACCGACGTAACTCCGTTGGAGTAGAAAAGAGAGAAGGAGAGACATCGCT
>JAKJCY010000275.1:268-5190 GCA_022706235.1 Candidatus Hydrogenedentota bacterium
AAGATGTGGGTAATGGTAAGAATCCAATTTGGGAAACGAGCGGAAACGGGAACGGATCAACCCATCAGGAAAGCAAACCCTCCTTATGAATAATTTTGGTGAGAAAGTCAGTTTTATCTGGTCCGTGGCGGACCTGCTGCGCGGGCCCTACCGGCCGAACCAGTACAAGGATGTCATGCTGCCCCTGACGGTGCTGCGGCGGCTGGACTGTGTGTTGGAGCCGAACAAGGACAAGGTGCTCCAGGCGGCGGAAAAGTGGAGCGAGAAGGGCGCGGGGGTGCTTGACGCGAAACTGAAACAGGCGTCAGGCCATGACTTCTACAACACCAGCCTGTATACCTTCGACAAGCTCAAGGGCGACCCGGACAATATCGCCGTCAACTACATCAAGGGCTTTTCAGCCCGTGCCCTGGAAATCATCGAACACTTCGCCTTCGAGGAACAGATCGCGAAACTGGAGAAGGCGGACCGGCTCTACCTGGTGGTCGCGAAATTCTGCGAGATTGACCTGCACCCGGACACGGTCTCGAACATCGAAATGGGCTACATCTTCGAGGAGCTCATCCGCAAATTCAACGAAGCCTCGAACGAAGAGGCCGGGGACCATTTCACGCCCCGCGAAGTCATCCGCCTCATGGTGGACCTCATTTTCGCGCCCGATGACGATACCCTGCGCACGCCCGGCATTGTGAAGACCCTCTTCGACCCCACCAGCGGCACCGGCGGCATGTTGTCCGTATCCGAAGAATACCTGCGCGCCCTGAACCCCGACGCCCGCCTCGAAGTCTTCGGCCAGGACTATAACGACCAGTCCTATGCCATCTGCGGTTCGGACATGATGATCAAGGGTCAGAATATTGACCATATCGCCTTTGGCGACAGTTTCACCGACGACCATTTCGCCGGAAAATACTTCGACTACATGCTCGCCAATCCCCCCTTCGGCGTGGAGTGGAAACCGGAAGAGGCCGTGGTCAGGCGCGAACACGAGGAACAGGGCTTCGGCGGCAGGTTCGGCGCCGGCCTGCCACGCATCAATGACGGGTCGCTCCTGTTCCTGCTGCACATGATCAGCAAGATGAAGCCGCAAAAGGAAGGCGGCACGCGCCTCGCCATCGTGTTCAACGGCTCGCCCCTGTTCACCGGCGGTGCGGGTTCGGGCGAAAGCGAAATCCGGCGCTGGATCATCGAGAACGACTGGCTCGAAGCCATTGTCGCCCTGCCCGACCAACTCTTCTACAATACGGGCATCTCCACCTACCTCTGGATTCTCACCAACCGAAAAGCGGCAAGCCGTAAAGGCAAAATCCAACTGGTAAACGGCGTCAGCTTCTTCAAGAAGATGCGTAAAAGCCTCGGCAACAAGCGCAACGAAATCTGTGAACAACAGCGCGACGATATTACTCGGTTATACGGCACCCTCAAAGAAGGCGAACATGTCCGGGTATTCGACAATACCGACTTCGGCTACCAGCGCATCACGGTGGAACGGCCCCTGAAACTCAACTTTGCAGTGAATGAAGAACGCATCGAAGGGCTGAAAGAAGCCAATGCCTTCGTCAACCTCGCCACCAGCAAGAAGCGTAAAGATACCCAGGCTGCCCGGGAAGAAATTGAAGCGGGTAAACAGAAGCAACAGGAAATCATCCAGGCGCTCCACTCCCTGCCCGCGGATAAGGTCTGGACAAACCGGGACAACTTTACCAAAGACCTTAAAATGGCTTTCAAACATTCATCACTCATCATTCCTCCTTCATCACTCCTGAAGGCCATCCTCGCCGCGCTGTCGGAACGCGACGAAACCGCCGAGGTCTGCACCGACGCCAAGGGCAACCCGGAACCGGATACCGACCTGCGCGACTACGAGAATGTGCCCCTCAAGGAGGCCATAGACGACTACATGAAGCGGGAAGTCCTGCCCCATGTACCCGATGCCTGGGTGGATGAAACCAAGACCAAGGTGGGGTATGAGATTAACTTCAACCGCTATTTCTACAAGTACACGCCGCCGAGGCCGTTGGAAGCGATTGAAAGTGACTTAAAAAAGATTGAACAGGAAATCGCCGATATGCTCGCCGAGGTGACGGAATGAATGATCCGCTGAAAGAATTCTGTCTTCGAGAAGAACTTGATAATTCAGTCCGGCTCATAAAAGCAGGCCTAGGCGATTTGCAGGAGATCGACATGGGAAACGATTTCTATCACTTGCCCCAGCAATCGCTTGCCAGCGGTCTTGAAAGGCTGATGAAATGTTATATATGTCTGGTGTATGAGGCTAGAAATGGCCGCTATCCTGACTCCGACTTTATAAAAAATAATCTTGGTCATGATCTTGTAAAGATAAAAGGGATCATTACAAAGGAATACTACAACCCCGATAATCGTCAGCGTTTAATCGAAGATTACGAATTTGTTACAAACGACACTGAACTTGACGCTATTATCTACATTCTCTCTGAATTTGGAAAACTTGCCCGATATTACAACATTGATATTGTTACCGAGAATGCTAAAGTGGGGATTGACCCAACAGAACAATGGCAGAAACTTGAAAGCAGTATAGAAGATATTACGCCCTATTGGGGTGAAGGTATGCAGGATGCCTTATATCGTGATTACTACCCGCGAGTGCATAGAAAGATTATCGCAAAGATAGAGCGATTCCTCCGTGCCATCTGTTCGCAATTCACCATGGGGAATCACGGCGGTAAACTCTTGCAGTATTCCCCCATCGTTAATGAGTTTATTACCCGAATGGATTCTCAATTCGGCGAAACAGATTACCGTCGTACAGTTAAAATTCTTCAGAGGAAGGTGAAAGAATGGAAAAAAAGAAACGATTCCGAATTGACATCCAGTCCATGGCCGACACGTGTGATACACAAAGATGAATTCCAGGGAGAATGGCCGTTTAGAAGTGAGAAGGTAATCGTCGAATGCCGTGACCGTATCTGCTATATCATCAATATTGCAGGATATGATTTCGCCCTAAATGGAATGGCAACGACACGCTACAACTATCAGGATCCACATGATGCTGGTGTAGCTGTTTTGGGCAAGTCTGTAGGTCCGTTTATTGAGATTGCTGAGGAATTGGGGAAGATAGCATCATGAAGTATTCTGAATATACAAAGTACAAAGACTCCGGCATCGAATGGCTGGGAGAAATTCCTGAAGATTGGGAATTTAAGCGGTTAAAGTTATTGACACGAGTACGAAGTGGTGAGGACTCAAAATCAGACGAAGGACATTATCCATTGTATGGGGCTAACGGGATTATTGGTGCTACCGAAAATCCTACATTTTGTAGAGAAAAAGTATTAGTTGGGCGAGTTGGATCCTCTGGATCTGTAAACCTAGCCAAAGGTGTCTACGGTGTTTCTGATAACTGCCTAGTCCTTGATAACCAAGATAATGTTAATACTTCATATTTACATTATGTGTGCTTATGCCTTGATTTTACTTCAGATATTAACAAGAATGCACAGCCACTTATAACAGCAACGAATGTATCTGGAAAACTTGTCCCTGCACCACCCCTCCCCGAGCAGCGTGCGATAGCGGCGTTTCTGGACCGGGAGACGGCGCGGATTGATGGTCTGATAGCGAAGAAGCAGCGTCAGATTGAACTGCTTCAGGAAAAACGCGCCGCCCTCATCAGCCACGCCGTCACCAAAGGAGTTTGGGGAATGATGAATGATGAATGCGGAATGATGAATAAAGACGAGGCTACTCATCATTCATCACTCAGCACTCATCATTCATCACTCAGCACTCCTCATTTCAAAGACTCCGGCATCGAATGGCTCGGCGAGATTCCGGAGCATTGGGAGGTCAAGAGATTAAAGTACACGGCATCTATCAACGATGAGGCACTTTCTGAGACAACAGACCCAGATTATGAATTCACTTATGTTGACATCGGAAGTGTTAATGCAGTAGATGGTATCACCGCGACAGAAGATTACCGTTTTGAAAATGCTCCATCAAGGGCAAGGCGAATTGTACGGGATGGCGATACCATAGTCTCTACTGTTCGAACATATTTACGTGCCATAACGACAATTCGTAAAACTGATCTTCGGAATAGCCTAATCGTATCAACAGGCTTCGCTGTGGTCCGGCCCCGATCTATCGTTTCCCGGTATCTCTCATGCATACTAACATCCTCGTACTTTGTTGAAACAGTCGTCTCACGTTCCACGGGTGTAAGCTATCCTGCAATTAATGCGTCAGATGTTGGGAATATTGAAGTCATAGTTCCACCCCTGCCCGAGCAGCGTGCGATAGCGGCGTTTCTGGACCGGGAGACGGCGCGGATTGATGGACTGATCAATAAGGTCAATGAATCCATAGCCCTTCTCAGCGAATACCGCACAGCATTGATTTCAGCGGCGGTAACCGGCAAGATAGATGTGCGTGTAGACAAGAAATAACAATAAACGGGGCGTGTACACCCCGTGGCTGCGGCGGGTACTAACATGCCCGGCCTTTCCAGGCGTCTGTGAACGACATATAGAGGTCTGTGAGCGGCATACAGACGTCCATAAACGACTTACAGACGTCTGTGAATGACTTACGGACGCCTGTGAACGACTTACGGACGTCTGTGAATGACTTACGGACGTCTGTGAACGACATACAGAGGTCTGTGAACGACTTACAGAGGTCTGTGAACGACTTACGGACATCTGTGAACGACTTACAGACGTCTGTGAACGGCATACAGACACCCGTAACCGCGCTATGTTAATCTCGGCGGCGGTAACGGGCAAGATAGATGTACGTAGGGAGAATACCTGATGCCCGTTCTTTGCGTGGTAGCGCCTTTGCGTGAATCACACCCCCAAATCCGCACGTAAGAAACCGAGTTGTTGGCGTAAAGCCAATAAGGACAAGGAACGTAGAAGCGGCATCCTGCC
>JAKJCY010000276.1 GCA_022706235.1 Candidatus Hydrogenedentota bacterium
TCAAGAATGCGCCTGCAGATATCATTCAATACTTTGCCGTCGGCAGTGTCGCCCAACTCCTTCTTTAAGGCGCCGGTCAGTTTGCCGGCATGATTCATTTCAGGGTGTTCCGCAAGGTATGCGCGTACCTTGGCCTCAATATCGGATTCCGACAGCTGCCTGGGCAGGTACTCCTCAATAACCGCGATTTCAAACTTTAATCCATCGACCGCCTCCTGCTTACCCAGTTCTTCATAGGTCGCCATGCTTTGTTGGCGCTTGCGTATTTCCGAACGCAAAACAGCAATCACTTCTTCATCGCTGATCGGTTCCGTGCGTGCCTTTTCCTTTTCCTTAAGCAGAATCGCCCCCTTGGCCATACGCAGCGTATCAAGACGCTGGAGTTCCCTGCTTTTCGTCGCGTTCTTGATGCCTTCCTGGATTTGTTCTCTGATAGTCATGGGATCCATTCTCCGTAGTTACAACCCTTCACGCTGTTGTCCGAAACAATTTCATTGTACCGTTATATAACTACAGGTGCAACATGTACTCTATTCCGGTCATAGGGGGTAAGGGCGCAATGGCCCTGATTACGTTGCTGATGCTCTTGTGCCGAGATCAATTAAGGAATAGATTTTGACTGGCAATCATAAACGAACAACTTCTTGAGTCCCTGAACACACTCCCATAAAGATACTTTTAAAACAAACGCTTGAATTAAGCAAACGTTTGTGTTATGCTTCCTCGCGTTGCGATAAAAACCAACGTCATTGGAAAGGATGTGCCATGGAGCAGGAAGCAACCCCTACAACCAAAGAGGCTTTATTACTCGCCGCTGGCGAGTTGTTTGCGGAAAACGGTGTCGAGGGGACGAGCATACGGGCTATTGCAGAGAAATGCCAGGCCAATATTGCCGCGGTCAACTATCATTTCGGCAGCAAAGAGAATTTGTATGTGGCGCTGGTTCGCTATGTGCTGGAAAAGATCAAATGTTATCGGGCGGAGGAATTGCTTCAAAAGAAACAGGAGTGGACACATGATCCGCTCAAATGCGCCGAGGCGGTGTACCAGATAGTGGAAGAGCGTTGCCAACAGTATTTGACCAGTCTCCATCCGCACTGGTACAGCCAGTTATTCATGCGCATCCTGCTGCAGCCGACGTCGGCTGTCTCAGATATTATCAAAGACACCGTGATTCCGGAGTACAACGCGATACGTGATGTATTGCGCTCTTGCCGCCCGGAAATGGGCGTGGAGGAAGCCGAGCTTTGGACGGATACCCTGATGTCGCAGCTGGTCAATTATATATTCGCCGAGGACCTCATGCAGTTGTTTCCTGAACCGCGCAAGTTTAATGCCGCCTTTCAAAACAAAATTATCCGTCACGTGTCGAAAGTGCTTATTCGCGGGCTGGAACTGCCCCTGCCACCCGTTCTCAAAGAAGGAACGTCTCATGCATAAGCCTATGTATTTACTGTTGTTTACCCTGCTTTTCTTTGTGCCGGGCTGTGCCACCTTTGACGGCGCCCGGACCCGGGAGGCGGACAAGGATGCGTTTCTGGCAGGAATGGAAGAACGCACGGCGCAGGAACTGGAAAAGGACACGCTCCTGGACCTGGAGCGCTGCATTGCCATCGCGCTGGAAAACAATCTTGCCGTGAAGTCCGCCGATCTTGACGCGCGCCTGGCAAAATTGAACCGTGATATCGCCTTCGCGAATTTCCTGCCCACAGTGACCTTTGAATATACCTCCACCGAGTTGAACAGGGCCCCCGCGTCGAGCATTATTGCGGGCATGTCCACCACCATGCAGGACCGTATCATTCGCGAGACAACAGTGCAGGCGCAGATGCCCATTTTCGCGCCCGCCACCTGGTTTCTCTATGCGGCGCACAAGCGGGGCGAAGAAATCGGCGTCCTTGCGGCGGACTACACGCGCCAGATGATCGCGCTTCAGGTGACCGGCCTGTACTATCAATGCCTGGCAACCCTGGAAACGCGCCGGACCCTCGAATCACAGCGTGCGGCGGCCGAGACACTGGTCAAGGAGGTGGAGGCGTACCACCGTGAGGGCATGGTTACCGACGCGGACCTCGCCCAGGTACGCTTGCTGCTCCTGGCGCGGGAAACCGCACTGGAATCGAATGCCCGCGCAAAGGAACGCAACCTCGCCGAACTGCTTACGGCCATGGGGGTTTCACCCACGGCGGAACCCGCGCTCGAGGCTTCACATCCGCTTACGGCGCCCGAAGGGGAACTGGCGGACTGGATACTCGAGGCGCTCCTGAATAATCCGCGCCTGGCCATTGCGGACCGGCAGGTGGCCATCGAGCGGGAAAAGGTACGTATCGCCATCGCGAATTTCCTGCCGATGCTGGCGGGGTTCGCGGCCCGTTCGCATACCTCAAACTCCTTCATGACCTACCCGTATACCTCCGCCCTCGGATTTACCGGGCTGATGACCCTCTTCAATGGTTTTAAAAATATCAATGAGTACAAGGCCGCGCGGGTGGAACAGGAACAGGCGTTTCTCGCGCGGGAGCAGGAAAGCCTCGCCGTGATGCTCGAGGTGGTCAAGGCCCATTCCTCGCTGGAAGACGCCCGGTCCACCCTGCGTCTTGCCGATGCCGCCGTTGACGCTGAGGCGCAAATGCTGGCCGAACGGACCGCAAAAATGCGCGAGGGGCTGCTGCGCCCCTCCGAGATGCTCGATACGGTCGCCAAGCATGACGCAGCCCAGGTAAATGCCGCCAATGCGCGGTACCAGGAACAAGTTATGACCGCCATCGCGCGCAACGTGCTTGGCGCAATCTGGACGGAAAAGAAGGACGACAACCATGAATAATAACCTACTCAAGTTTATGACCCTTGCGGGTGTTTTACCCCTGTTTTTGGTGACGCAGGGCTGCACGGTACCCGAAACCGTTGCCGCGCAAAGCACGGATTCGGAAAGGCGCTTCCCGGTGGCCGTGACCGCCGCACAACAGCGCAATTTTGAGGAACGTATCGTGGTTCAGGGTACGCTGCTGGCCAAGACTTATGCCATGGTTGCTCCCCGTGTGGACGGTATTCTGACAGACATGTTTGTCGAGGACGGCCAGCGCGTGGAAGCGGACAAGACGGCCCTGTTCCAGATAGACAAGGAAGTACTTGAGCAGGCCTACGAAATCTCGCTGCAGGATAAAGCGGTGGCGGAATGCGCCCGTATCGATGGCGCGGCGCAGGTGGCGGCCGCCCAGGCGCAATACGACAAGATGAAGCTGGACTATGAGCGTTTTACGCGGCTGAAAGAGGAAAAGGCCATTACCCAGGATGCGATGGAGCAGGTGGATGCAGGATACAAGGTGGCGGAAGCCCAGTTAAAACGCGCTAAAACCGCCGTGAAGTTATATGAAGAACAGGAGAAAAAGGCGGTGGCCGCCCTGGCCATATCGCAAAAACGCCTGGACGACTCCCTGGTCTACAGCCCCATAGACGGCTTCATCAGTTATCGGGGCAAGAAGCAGGGTGAATTTGCGGGTGCCGGGGTGCCCATCGTCCGCGTCGCCGATACCAGCGTGCTCGAAGTGTCGGCCTTCTTGCCGGGTGAATATTACCCGCGCGTGAAAAGCGGGGAGAGCCGGCTGCGTGTGACGGTGAGCGGCATTGATTTGGGCGAGCTGACGGTGAGTTACAAAAGCCCGGAAATCCAGGACCAGTTACGCACCTTTGAGGTCAAATGCCTGGTCGAAGCGCCGCCCGAAGGCGTGGTGCCCGGCGCCATGGCGCAAATCGAGGCGGTCCTTGACGCGCACACCAGCCTGGGCGTTCCCCAGGAGATTATACAAGTCCGTGAAAACAAATCCACGGTGTTCGTGTTGGATGACGGTAAGGCCAAGGCGGTTGAAGTGCGCCCGGGGCTTTCCACGGACGGCTGGACCGAGGTGGTTGACAGTGTCCTTGCCCCGGGCGATAAGGTGATTGTCAAGGGATATAACCTTGTCAATGACGGTACGCCCGTTGATGTGGTCGGGGAGGAATAATTTATGTCGCTCTCCAATTTTTCCGTGCGTCGGCCCGTGGCGATCATATGTCTGTTCATCGGGTTGTCCCTGCTTGGTTTCAATGCCTATCGCAAGATGGGCCTTGAGATCATGCCGAAAGTGGACCTGCCCTATATCACGATAATCACGGTCTATCCCGGCGCAAGCCCGGAAGAAATCGAAACGGACATCGCCAAGCCCATCGAAGACGAGGTCTCGACCATTTCCGGATTGAAACACGTCACCTCCACGTGTATCGAGAATGTGTGCCAGACCCTCATCGAATTCGAACTCGAGGTAAACCAGGATATTGCGGCTACCGACGTGCGTGAAAAACTCGACCTGATCCGTAATAATTTCCCCCAGGGCGTGGAAGATCCCAAAGTCGTCAAATACGACATCAACGCCAAGCCGGTGCTTACCCTGGCCCTGACCGGCGACCGGCCGGTGGAAGAACTATTTGACTACGCGGACAACGATCTCCGCGATAAGATTTCCGTGCTGCCGGGGGTGGCCAGCGTGGAGATTGAGGGCGGCGCGGAGCGGGAGGTCCATGTCCTGGTGGACCGGGATAAACTGGCCGCGCGCGGCCTGACCTCACTCAACCTGGTCCAGACGATCCAGGAAGGACTGCGCATCATTCCCTCCGGGCGTATTCGCGCCCACGGCACCGAGTATTCGGTTAAGTTTGACGCGGACTACAAAGACCTGACGCTTATCGGCGGCATGGAAATTTCGGGTAAAGACGGTCAGCGCACCTACATCAAAGACGTGGCCGAGGTGCGTATGACCACCGAAGAGCAGCGTCAGGCTGCCTATGTGGACGGCCGCCAGGCCATCGCCATCCGGGTCATAAAACGGTCCGAGGCCAATGCGGTAAAGGTCATTGACGGCGTCCAGGGGGCTTTGGCGGAACTGGAAAAACAGCTTCCCGGCGGTATGGAATTGGTGTGGATTACCGATGACGGCACCTTTACCCGCGCCATGGTGGACGACGCCTGGAAGAATGTGGGCCAGGGCATTTTGTTGACGGGTTTGATCCTTTTTCTGTTTCTGCACAACTTTCGCACCATCATGATTATCGTTGTGACCATGCCCCTCACTATTGTTGTCGGCTTTCTTTTCATGAGCGCTGCGGGATTTACCATCAACGTGTCCACCCTGATGTCCATCGGCATGTC
>JAKJCY010000277.1 GCA_022706235.1 Candidatus Hydrogenedentota bacterium
AAAACCACTTCGAGTAGATTTTTCCGTGAGGCAACGAATACCGTTTCGAGTAGATTTTTCCGTGAGGCAACAGGTTCGGAATCCCGGAATCCCGGAAGTCTAAACGAACGCGAGTGTTGGCCACAACCCAAGATAAATAGCGGTACCCGAGCAAAAAATGGGACTGCTTCCGGCGCGCCTAGTAACCAGAAACGGTGTTTTTAATCCTGAATAGCGCCGGAGGCGGTCCCGAATTTTTTGCGGACGTGGTGTACAAGACCGAAAAAAGTGGGACAGTTCCCATCGCTGGGTCAGGTGTAAACCCAAAGGATAAATCGTATGGCAATGCGTATGTATAAACGGACATTCCCCTATATGCCGCGGAGGGAACAGTCCTCTTCTTTTTCAGTACTGGGAACGCTGGCATCCTTGCCGGCAGGATAATCTTACAGTCTATCTTGCCCGCGCTTGCCGCCAAGGATGGCAGCGATCCCAGTATTGTCAGAACTCCTAATAAATTTTCAGCGAAATTGCCCTAAGCGCCTAAAAGGTGCGCCGCCCCTTGTTAAACAATTAAAATAATAAAGAGGCACAAATGAAATGCTTGATACTCAGGAAAAATCACCGGAGCCTTGGTTATCCATGAAATGCCTTTCAAACAAACGGGTTAAGATTGTATTGGTTTCAATGCTTGCCCTAGTCGTGATCCCGGCGGTCTTATTTGTCATGATGATCGGTCCGTGGCCGGTATATCATGATTCGCAGTACGCCGGCAGTGCCTTTTTCAAGACCACCTTGCAGCGCATCGACCAACATCTGGTGCAGACGGAAGTGACCGACGCGCCGGGGCCTCTTCAGGCGGGATGGGCCGAACGCGATATGACGCCGCCTGTGGGCACGCCGATGGCGGGATTCTCGGGCCGTCCCAATGAGAAACGGTGCACGGCGGTTCATGACCCTGTTTTCAGCCGGGCAATCGTGTTGAGCGACGGCCATGACACGGTGGCGCTGGTCGGTTCGGACCTGTTGATGACGACGGAAAACCTCGCCCGAAAGGTGTGGGAAAAGGTTGCGGACGCGACCGGCCTCACCAGCGATTCCATTCTGTTCACCACCTCGCACACCCATTCCGGTCCGGGCGCATTTGCGCCGGGCCTGCTGCCGGAATTCAGTTATGGCAAGTATGATCCCGGGATTGAAGAGAGGATCGCATCGGCCATGGCGGACGCCATCCTGGACGCGTTTAACGCGATGCGTCCGGCACGAATGGCCCATGGCATGGTGGAAGCGCCCGAGTTCATCGAAAACCGTACGGGCATGCCCGGCAAGGATGGGTCCCTGCGGTATCTGGTGCTGGAGGACGACTCCGGACAGCGCTGCTATGGCGTCCGCTATTCGGCGCATCCCACCGTGCTGCCCCAGGAATCGTTGGACCTGTCCGCGGAATATCCCGGCGCGTTATGTGGGCGGATCCGAGAGAAAACCGGGGCCATGACCGTATTTCTTGGCGGCGCCGTGGGCGCCATGGGGCCTGTGCCGCCCGAGGGCGCGCCGCCGATGGAAGGCATGCGGCGCATGGGGGAGGCCCTGGCGGATCGCCTCCTCGCGGACCCTGCCGGGCTCGCCTTTACAAGCCATCTTGATATCGCCTCCATAGGCGTGCCTGTGGACCTGCCGCCGATGCAGGTCCGGCCGGTTTCAACGCGATGGCGCCTGTCCCCCCGGCTGGCGCGGGTGGTCGGCCTGCCGCCCGGCGGATGGATGCAGGCGGTCCGCGCGGGTGACCTGCTGTTTTTGGGATTACCCCACGATGCGGGTGGGGAGATTGCCCTGGAATGGGCCCGGGCGGCCGCGGAAAAAGGGATTGACCTCTGGGTCAGCAGTCATTGTATCGCCTATTGCGGCTATCTCTCGCCTGACCGGTATTACAAGAGTCCAACGAACGGCTATGACCAGGAATACGAATGGCGCCTCATGAACTGGTACGGCCCCGACCAGGAAGCCCTGTACCGTGACCTCAAGGATCACGTTTTGGACGCGTTCTTTGACCTGAAGGAATCCTAAACGTGCGAGGCTTGAACCGACGCCTCTGACAACGCGGGCGTCGCCCCGTGTTTTAACGATGATTCAACTTCTTGTTTGTCAGGGGCCTTGTGGGCCGATAATGAACTGACACGGAAAGGAAACTCCCATGGGGATACGTCATGCCAGGCCTGAAAAGCGTACGCTGCTCGGCACGTCCGGCCGGGGCTTTCTAGAATTATATACGTCGCCGCTGGGCGATGTGCCCGTGCTGCACGTGGCGGGGACGCCGGAAGAAATGGGGTATCAATACGGGGCCCTGGCGGGCGACAACATTAAACGGAATCTCCGGCGGATGACCGCGTTGTTTACGGAGGCGGGCCTGCCGGAACCGCTTGTAAACATGATGCTCGATACCGCCTGGAAGCGGCTGGAAGCGCATACGCCGGAGCGCTTCTTGCGGGAAATGAAGGCCATCGCGGAAGGGGCGTCCGCCGCGGGGCATGCCTTGACGGCCGAAGACGTTTACCGCATCACCACGGTGACGAACTTCGACCTCTACAAGCGGGAAGAACGCATCTTCGAGTTTCTGGGCGAGGACGGCGCGGCCATGCTCGAACAGATGCAACCGCCCCCCGCCATGTCCTGCACCTTCTTCGCCGTGTGGGGTTCGCGCACGGTGGACGGCAAGCTGCTGGCCAGCCGCGATCTGGACTGGGTTTCCCAAACGGGCATGCACGAAGACCGGCTGGTAACGGTGCACCGGCCGGAAGGGCGCAACGCGTTTGTGACCCTGGGCTATGCGGGTGTCATCGGCGGCCTCGCCGGAATGAACGATACAGGACTGGCTTTCTCCGAAATCGGGGCGTTCAGCGTGCGGGAAGAACTGGACGGCACGCCCTGGACGCTCATCGTCCGGCGGATCATGGAAGAAGCGGGTACCCTCGAGGAAGGGGCCGCGCTCCTGCAACAGGCCAAACACACCCTGGGCTATAATTTTATGCTGGCCGACGGCGATCCCGCCCATGCGGGCACCGTCTCGTTCCGGCCGCGCGCCGCCGTGTTCGAAACCAATTTCGAGTGTTGCGAGACCTTTTACGAGGACGACCCCAAGGAACACGAAGCGCATTGGACCGACCCGCAGGGAACTGTGATTTCCTACGGACTACCCCTGAAAGAGGGGGTCGCCCGGGGCGATATGGCCTACGGCGCGTCCACACGGCGCCTGCAAGCGGCGGACAACGGCCCCGGCGACCCGGCCAATGACGGGGATCCGCGCAAAGGAAGCACCTACTTCGAGTGCCACAAACCCATGGTGGACATGTTCCGCGCCTATGCGTCCGGCGGAGGCTATGTGTTTCCCGTGCGCGGCGAGAACGTGATAGAAGCGGGCGCGCCGCGTCTCATCGGCCCCGAAGAGGCGCTGACCATTGCGGCGACCGTCGCCCACAACACCGAAAAACTCGCCGAGCGCGACTGGGATGTCATGAGTGTCGTGTACGCGCCGACGGACCTGGACTTCTGGGTCGCTTATGAATCCTGCGATGCGGCGGGGCACTGGAAAAATGCGCCCGACTCGGGGTACATCCGCTTTAATCTGCGCGAACTACTGGCAGCCGTGCCCTGACGGCGCAGCAGGAGAAGGGTCGGGGATATGCCCTGACGCCATGCCGTCGCACCAGCCCCCGGGAGGTGAAATATGGAACGCCCATGAGGAGGTCGCTATTGATGACGCAGCCGCACAGACAACAAGAGTTCTCGTGGTTGGAGGGCCTGTCGATTTGCCTTGCCATGATCGGCGTGCAGCTGTCCAGCGAGGTGATGAACCAGTGGGGCACCTATTTCTACTCGCCCTCGGCGGGTGTGGGACGCACCATCTATGTCACGGTGGGCCTGGTCGGTTATATTTTTATCATCGGCACAACCTGGGACGCCTTCACGGGGCCGCTCATCGGCATGTGGTCGGACCGGACGCAGACCCGTCGGGGCCGGTTCGCATGGTTTGCCCCCGCCGGACGGCGCCGCCCGTTCATCTTCTGGGGGTCCCTATTGATGGTGGGCACCTCGATTGCCTTCTGGTTCCCGCCGGTCGCGCAGACCTCTTTCCTGAACTTCCTTTACGGAACGCTCCTGCTTTGCCTCCACTGGACCGTGTTCGGCCTGGCATTGACGCCCTTGAACGCGCTCGGCCCGGAGATTGCCCGTTCCGAACAGGCCCGGGTACGCATCGGCATTTGGACCGCTGTCGGCCTGATTATCGGGCTGGCCGTCGCGGCGGCCCTCCCCGGCAAACTTATCGTCCTGCTGGATCCCGCCCGCGTCGCCGACACCTACTCCGCGGTCGGCTATCGCCGTCTTGCCGTCCTCCTTGCCCTCGTCTCGTTTGCCCTGTTCCAGTTTCCCGTCTGGCTCGTAAAAGAACGGTATGATTCGGAAGCCGTGCCCTCGGAACAACTGCCCGGATTTTCCGGAATTTTCGACGCGTTCCGGAACCGTCTCTTCATCATCTATACCATCACCTTTCTGCTCTTTAACGTCGGCTTTCTCGCCGTGCAGCGCGTGCTGCCCTACTGGGTGGAGCTGAGCCTGAACGGGGACGAAGGGATGGTGACGGAGCTGCTGTTGCCGTTCATCATCATGGCGATCATCGCCATTGGAAGCGTTTCCCTGTTGGCGCGGGTGCTGCACAAAAAATGGGTGATGGCCATCGCGCTGCTGATTATCACCACCGGCCTGCCGAGCATCTATGTCATCGGTGTCAGTCCGCTGTCCATCGACATGAAGCAGCTGCTGGCCAAGATTGTTTTCGGTTACTGCGGCATCGGCCAGGGCTTCATGTATGCCATGCTGACGCCCATGCTCGGAGAAATCATCGACTATGACGAGACCCGTTCCGGGCAGCGTCGCGAAGCCTTGTATAACGGGCTGAGCGGCCTGGTGTGGAAAGCGGCGATGGGCGGTTCCATCCTGCTGGCGACACAATCCATGAACCTCTTCGGCAATGCGCCCGGGAAGGTGCTGGGCGTGCTGTTAGTCGGGCCCGCCGCCGGCTTTTTCGGGCTCCTGGGCCTGCTCGCCATTGTCAGGTATCCCGTGCTCCACATTGTTCCCGACGAAAACAAGGAAACGGGTGTACCCTGAATCAGAGTTAATCCACCGGCGCTGCC
>JAKJCY010000278.1 GCA_022706235.1 Candidatus Hydrogenedentota bacterium
GACCCGCCCAAGTCGCTCGACGACCCGGATGTTCCTTACGGATGGACCAACTATTACCGCCGGGACGATGTCTGCGCGGTCGCCTTTTTCTACCTGGATTCGCCGGTCAATCCTTTACCGGCCATCGCGCCCGTGGATGCGCGTGTCGAGGCAATCGGAGAACGCCGTGCCGCCCATTGAACTAAAACCGGAAGACCTTCAGGAAAAGGACGGATGTGTGGGAACCTGCTTTGCCTGTGTACCGGATTGCCCGCGGCGGCGTCCGGAACCCCCAAATCACAAGAACCCTGTACGGTCTGAAAAACGCAAAAAAACATCGTCCGCCCGCACAAAAAAAGACATGGACACAAAACGATAAGGGCGGACCGCGCCGGTGGAGGTCCCGGCTTTACGGGCTTACAAGACAAGACAGGCCGACAGCGCAGCGCTCCATTATTCCTGGTCGGGGTTCAGCAAAAACTCTTCCTGTTTCGAAGCGGAGCCATCGTTTTTGCCTTTGGATTTACGCTTGCGTGGTGCCGGATTCGTGCGTGGTCCGCCACCGGCGGGGCCTTTCGGAGCCTTGGCATTCCCGCCGCGTTTGGGTTTGGATTTGGTTTCGGGTTGCGATTCCGGTTTCAACTCTGCCTCATGAGAGGAACACTCCGTCTCGGTAAACCGGGTATAGACCGGCTGTACGAATGCGAGCACCGCCATCCCCACGCCGATAAACGCCAACAGCCATGGAAAGAACACCGGCCCGCCGGGCAGGGGTCGCGCGGTGGGAGCCGCCAGCGGAAAACTATCCAGGAAACGCCGCATGACCACATGCTTCGGGCGCACTTTCACGCCCCAATCCAGTAGTTCTCCTTCCGGAGAAACCGTGTGGCGGACGACGGAAAAACGTCCGTAAGGGTCAAACACGCCCGAGATGCCTGTATTGGAACTGTGTATAAGGGGCAGCCGTGTTTCTATGGCGCGCATCCGCGCAATTTCCAGCTCTTGGGGAATGGCATTCGAGCCGCCGAACCAAGCGAGGTTGGTTACAACCACCAGCAGTTCCGCGCCCGCATGCCGCAGTTTCTCCGCCAACGGCGCGAACAACACCTCAAAACAAATCAGCGGGCCGAGGTCCCGGTCCTTCAGGGGCAGGGTAACCTGTTTCTCGCCCGGGGATACCCCCCCGAAGGCGATTTTCGAAAGGAAGGGAAAATAGTTTTCCAGGGGGACATATTCTCCGAATGCGGCAAGATGCACTTTGTCATAAATGCCGACAAGATTCCCCTCCGGCGTGATCAGCGCGCTGGAATTATAGTTTTTGCTGGTCCCGTAGTCATCCCGGGTCGTACCGGTGAAGATATAACTCCCGCTATCCACGGCGGCACGCGAGAGCGCTTCCTTGAATACGGGGTTTTCAAAGTGACGCACAATCAGCGCCTCCGGCCACACCACGAGGTCCACAGGCCGGGACGTAGTCAGGGCACGTGTCATCTGCGCGGTACGCTGCAACATCTCATAATCGTAAGCGGGATCCCATTTCATTTCCTGGGAAAAATTCGGCTGTATCACCCCGGTCTGAAGAGGGGCACTGGCATAATCGGCATCCTTCAGAAGGAGGTACCCCCCCCCGTGCACCAGTCCCAGCAACAGCGGAACGGCCACCAGGCGCTGAATCCGAAATTCCTCGTCGGACAGGATCAACGCTATCAGAGCATTGACCAGAACAACGCAAAAGGATAGCAGCGTAACTCCTCCGATAGCGGCGAATTGTGCAGCCAAAAGGTCTGGCCCCTGGGTATACCCCAGCGCGCACCAGCCGAACCCGCTGAACGCTCGCGCCTGGACCACTTCCATGGCCGCCCAAAGCCCCGCCAGGCACAGGGCGCCGCCGAAACGCGATGACCGGCCATGGGCGATAGCCCATACCAACCCCGTGACCGCCCAGCACAGGGACAGGGCAAAACACAGAAATTGCTGCCCGATGAATGCCCAACCGCCCGCCCAGAAAATGTTCGCGCATAACCATTGCAGCGTCAGCGTATGAAAGAGATGTCCGCACAGAAAAAAGTGCAGTGCGGTGGTCAAAGGCGGCAACGATGCGGTTCTGAAAAAAAGGGGCGCCAGCGCCACCCAGGCAAGCCAATACAGGTGATAGGTGGGGAAACACCAGGCAAGCAATACGCCGCTCGCCAGAGTCGGCAGGTAAGTTGAGACCAGGGGCCACAGGCAAGTTGAGACAGAAGGTTTCATAGTGCCAGAATAATGCGGCATTTCCGGGGTATAGTTCAAGCACGACCCGAACTGCGGAACAAGCACATCCCGGACATCCATCAATTTTGGATTTTCGGGCCGTTACAGGTACAGTAGTAGAGTATCGGCCCGCAGCCGGATAAACAACAAGAAGTTGAATCGATGTATCGACGTTATTTTGGAGTGCGCAAGCCATGCTTGCGCTTTTACTTTCGCATAGGCTTTAAAAATCAACAACCACCGGCAGAGCCGGTGGTATGAGGAGGGCTCCTAAAAGAAGCCTCATGAAAACAACTATCGTTTCCGTCTCAAAGCCTTGTTGTCCATCTTATCACGACCAAGCCTACGTCATTCCGGTTTTTTCGCGCGCGTGGACGCGTTTCAAAGGAAGTACCGTATAGGCGCGAAAAAACCGGCATGACGGTACAAGCAAGGATGTTGTACACAGCAAAAAGAACCGACATGTTCATAAGCAAAGAAAAACGATGGAACGGCAAAGCCTGACGAATTCTCACAGGCAGAGCCGGTGGATTAAGATTGATTAAGGATCTATCATGAAAGACAAAAGGGGTATATCAAGACGGGAGTTTGTGCTTACCGCGGGCGGCGCCCTGGTGTTGACCGCCTCCGCCCGGGGACTGGCCCTGGACTCCGGCACCGTATCCTTTCAAGAACTGGTGCGGCGCTGCGGAACCCCCAGGTTGATTTTCAGCACCCAGGGCGGCATCGCCCCGCAGGAAATGAAAGCCCGGCACGGGGAACAACTTGCCTTCCTTATGTCTCTGTGCGGCGTGACCGCTGTTAAAAATTTCCACTCGATGGGCTGTACAAAACAACGTAACGGGCAGCGTGTTTTCACGACCTGGTTAAGTTCCGTGCTTACCGTGAATGGCCCGCTGGTGCTGGTTACCACGACCAAAGAGCCCATGGCCAGCCCGATCCTGAGCCTGAGAGGCGACATCGCCGGCCTGCATGTATTCAATGGCGGCGTATATTTCAGCCATGACGTTGAACGTATCTGCCCGTGGCTTGAACCGGAGAATGCCTTGCCGGATACCTGTTTGCAGTCCTATAGCACGGTTTGGGAATCCCGGGGCGGCGATGCACGGTATACGGATCTTGCCATGTATGTAATACACTCCTCCCATATCCTGTCCTGCTGACACTGCCAGAACGGTGACAGGAGATACCTTCAGTAAAGAAGATTGCAGGATCAAGAATGCCGGTCATCCTTAAGAGCTGGCTGAAGGGCCTGAAGAATCTAAAGCATATTCAAACAAAGGAAAAAACATGAAACCATCCCAACTGAATCGCAGAGCCTTTCTTGTCTCTTCCACCACCGCGGCGGGCGCCCTTGCCGCCGGCAGGACGCCGGCCCATGCGGACGCAAACGCCCCCAAGCGGTACCAGGACGGCATCAGTCCCTGGCCGCTCGTGATGAATACCAGCACGATTCGGCCCGCATCGCTTGAAGACAAATTGCGCGTGACGGCCGAAGCCGGATGGGACGGCATTGAACTCTGGATCAACGAACTGGAAGAACATGAGAAAAGCGGCGGCAATCTCAAGGAACTGGGCCAACGCATTAAGGACATGGGACTGTATGTGCCCAACATCATCGGCCTGTGGGATGCCATGCCCTCCACCCCGGAAGGCTTTGAGGCCTCCCTTCCCGCGACCCGCGAGCGCATGCGCCGTTCTTCCGAGGTGGGTTCCCTGCACGTGGCGGCCATACCCGCACCAGACCGCGAGGATTTCGATCTCAACTGGGGCGCCGAAATGTACCGCGAACTGATGCGCATCGGCCGGGAAGACTATAACCTCCAGGTTGCCTTCGAGTTTGTCGGGTTCATGAAGGGCGTCCATCGCCTCGGCCAGGCCTGCGCCGTGGCGCTGGATGCCAACGATAGTAAGGCCTGCCTCATTATGGACACCTTCCACCTGTTTCGGGGTGGTTCCGGATTCAACGCCCTGGGGCTGATCCAGGGCGCGCTCATCGCCAATTTCCATTTCAATGACGTACCCGGAGACATCCCCCGTGAGGAGCAGGGCGACGAGCACCGCCTCTATCCCGGCGACGGCATCTTACCTCTGGCCCAAGTGCTGCAAAGCCTGAAAGCCATCGGGTATGAAAAAGCGCTCTCCCTGGAGATTTTCAAGCGGGATTACTGGGAACTGCCGCCAGCGCAAGTCGCTGCGGACGGTCTCCGCAAAACCAGGGAATCTATCGCCGCCGCGGGGGTGTAAACCGCCTCCCCTGCCATTGGCACGACCAGGCGAGAACCGCACGAGCTGCATTTCTTCCCGGCCTGCTCCGGGACACTACCGTCTTATCAGGCTTGTCCGGCAAGGTTAGACTCAGTCCGACACCGTCTGAAAGCATATGTTGCCCTCGTTCCCAAGTCACATTCTTGTCATTACCCACTTCTTTTGGCAATGAATAGTAGCGGTAAAAAACGAATGTTTGAATTCAATATCCCAACGGGATTTAAGAACAAAGCCCAGGGTTGTGGTACTCCGCTACCCTGGGTTGGGAATCGCCCCCAATTCCGGTTTACCCCAAAGGGGTTGCGTCACATTGGTTCAAATGCCGTATGGGAGAACCGACGTAACTCCGTTGGAGTAGAAAAGAGAGAAGGAGAGACATCGCTTACCCAGGGTAGCGGGGTACCACAACCCTGGGCTATGATATGGAATCCCGTTGGGATTCTGAATACATACGTCGGCATCTCAATACCCTATCCTGAACGGAAAGATGTGGGTAATGACAAGAGTCACATTTGGGAACAAGACCGGAAGGTATCGACACCCCTCTTTCCGTCCTTTAGGCGCTTAAGGCCATTTTGCTGACAATTAATTATGAGTTCATGCGGCAATTCCCAGGGTCTTAAAGAGGTCTG
>JAKJCY010000279.1 GCA_022706235.1 Candidatus Hydrogenedentota bacterium
TATGCTTTGCACCTGGGGCAGGATGAGCCGCCCCTTGGGTGCTTCCTTATCTATGGGCACCACCAGAACCGCCATCTCGCCCGGTCCCACCAGGTCGCTGAGTATGGCAGGATTCTCGAGAAAATCCGCGGGTGCGGCATCGAGCAGGGCCTGGCGGAACTCGAGGATCCCCTGGTTCCCCGGAGCGGCCGTGGACACGACGCGCACCTCTCTCCCGGTGAGCATGTCCACCAAATCGGAAGCAGGTTCGGCGATATCGCTCTTGTTGAATACGACCACTACGGGAACACCCCGTTCCCGCAGTGCTTCAAGAATGCCCTCCTCGAAAGACTGCCATTGCCCCGCCTCGCATACAATAACCCCCAGGTCAACCCGGTCGAAGACGGCGCGGGTGCGTTCCGTGCGCAGTTCGCCCAGAACGCCGACATCGTCCAGGCCCGCCGTATCGATAAATAACACCGGGCCAAGGGGCAGCAGTTCCATGGGCTTTTCCACCGGGTCGGTCGTGGTTCCGGCAAAATCAGAAACAATGGAGACCTGTTGCCGGGTAATCGCGTTGAGCAGGCTGGATTTGCCTACGTTACGCCGGCCAAACAAACCGATATGCAGCCGCATGGCTTTGGGAGTACTGCGCATCAGGGGGTGTCCTTCCGATTTTTATTTGTGTCCGGCATTCCCAACCGGCATACCGCCTCCGGCGTTACAAGCGCATCAAAGGCCTCCGGACTTAATATGCCTTCCTGTAGTACCTGTTCCCGAATGGAAACACCCCGCTTCGCGGCGTTTCGCGCAAGATCCCCGGCCTGTTTATAGCCGAATTCCGCCACCAGTGCCGTGGCCGCTGCGGTAGCCCCGTCCACATGCCGTTTGCAACGCGCCTCATCCGCCTCCATGCCCAAAACACAGCGTTCACGCAGCATGGCACAGGAACACGTCAACAGGTCAATACTTTGCAGCAGGCAGTCGGCCGTCACGGGCAGAAAGGCATTGAGTTCCAGGTCGCCCCGGGAACACGCGTGGGCGATGACCTGGTCATAGCCCATGACCAGCATGGCGGCCTGGCTGACCGCCTCGGGAATCACCGGGTTGACTTTGCCGGGCATGATGGAAGAGCCCGCCTGCAGCCCGGGCAGGCGTATCTCGCCCAGCCCGGCGTCGGGACCTGAAGCTAACAGGCGCAGGTCGGAACTTATCTTCAGTAGCGACACGGCACAAGCCTTGAGAATGCCTGAAACTTCGACAAAAACATCCGTGTTCTGCGTGGCGTCCACCAGGTTTTCCGCGCGGGCAAACCCGATGCCGGTTTTCTCGCGCAGGCAATCGGTCACCCGGAAGATATACTTGCGGGGCGCGCCGAGGCCCGTGCCGATGGCCGTACCACCCAAGTTGACCACGCGCAGCCGTTCTTCACACTTGTAAACGCGCCAGCGGTCCCGGGCGACGGCTTCCGCATAGGCGCTCATGGTCCGGCCGAGCGTTGTCAGCACGGCGTCCTGTAATTCGGTCCGGCCTATTTTGACAATAGGAGCGAAGGCCCGTTCTTTTTCCTGGAACGCCTCCTGCAGACCCACGATTTGTTCTTCCAGGCGCCGGAGCAGGCGTATCGCGGCCAGTTTTAACGCGGTGGGGTACGTGTCATTCGTGGATTGGTGCAGATTGATATCATCCAGCGGCGAAACCAGGTCATACCGGCCCGGCGCCGCGCCCAGCAGCTGCAGCGCGCGGTTTGTTATCACCTCGTTGACATTCATGTTCGTGCTGGTACCCGCGCCGCCTTGTAGCGCGTCCACCACGATATGCCCGTTAAGCAGTCCCGCGGCGACTTCCTCGCAGGCCCGAAGAATGGCTTCCGCCTTGGCGGGCGTCTCCGCCCAGGCGCCCAGTTCGCGATTGGTTTCCGCACAGGCGGCTTTGACCGTGCCGTACGCGGCAATCAGGCCCGGGTGTACGGGGCGGCCGGCCACCGGAAAATTTTGCCGCGCGCGCAGGGCATGAATACCATACAAGGCCTCGGCAGGAATTCGCATCCGGCCAAGACCGTCTTCCTCGACGCGATACAGATTGGTATTGAGTTGTTCTTCGTTGTTCATGGCTCGGTGTGTGGTTTACAATAGGATGTTGAAATACTCAAAATCAGGGTCCTGCCGGATCGCATCCTTTCAGACGCTGTTCGGTAAATGCCCATAGTATAGGGTATTACCGGTTTCGGACGCATACCGGCCGCAGCGGTGGATTTCCGTTCCCTCGTACAATAATGTATGCCACGTTAATCATAACAGTGGCGAACGTAGAAAACATTCCCTGACATATCTCGGTGCGGCAATAAAAGGACTTTCTAACCTGTTTAGGTAACCGGAACCCGGGAACGATTATTTTGGTTCATATTCCAATAACAAAGAAAGGATACGAATGATAAAGAGTATTCTGAAAGGGACCTTGTTAGTGCTGGGGCTTGCGGCACTGTTTCTTGCGGGGCCCGTGATTTACTATTTCCCCAGGTATAATTTCAGGACCGTAGAGAAAGGCGTTTTCTACGGATCGCGCCAAATGGGCGGACAAGCCCTGGAATCCACGATCCGGAAACGGGGTATCCGCACGGTCATCAACCTGCGCGGTGAAAATCCCGACAGTGACTGGTATAACGAGGAAGCGGAGACCTGCGCCCGACTCGGGACCACCCTGGTCAACCTGGGCTGGTCCCAGGGCAGCCTGCCCGAGCCGACGTCCCTGGCGCGTTTCGTGGAAGTTGTGGAAACAGGCGAAGGGCCCTTTCTCGCCCATTGCGCGGGCGGCACCCACCGCACCGGGGTGGCGGCGGCGGTGTACCTGCTTTTGAAAGGCGCGTCTGTTGAGACCGCCCGAAAACAGTTCCGCATAGGTTTCAATGATGCGCCCATCGGCGAGCTCCTTGACCTGTATGAACAAAGCGACCTGCCGTTCCGGCAATGGGTACTGGAAGTCTATCCGGGACTCTATGCCGCCCGGATGGAACAAAAGGCGGCGTGGCGCGGCATGGAGCGACAAGGCTTTTCTCTTCCACTGTCTTCCACCGTGATATAATACGGGGCGATGTGTCCCTTTCTTTATCAGAACAAACAGAGAGGAGTACGCCACGGAAGAGCAGTGCGGGAAATCCATGGTCTGTGTCTCCACCTATCCAAGTGAGGTGGAGGCGGAAATGGCGCGCCTGCATTTGGAAGCCAACGGCGTCCTTTCCTTTATCTCCACGGATGATTGCGGCAGCTGGGATCCGTGGCTTCAATTATGCAAGGGGGTAAGGCTGATGGCGGCGGAAGAGGATGCATCGCGCGCCCTCGGATTGCTTAAGAAACTGGAAGAGGAGGCGCCGTAATTCCCTGCCAGGGCCGGAGCGCGCCCTATCCGGGCAGGCACAACTCCAGGCAAGGAAGCACGGATTCGAAAGGCATAATGGATGAATGCGCATCACTTTCTCACAGGCTTGCTGTGGCTTGTTACCGCCCTGGCGACGGGCGCGGCGGAAGACACCCTACAACCGTGGACGGAGAATCCGTTTTACTGGAGCTACCGGGGAGCTCCGGTGGCATTGCTGGGCGCCAGCGATGATGACAATCTCTTTCAATGGCCTGAAGAGGAACTCCTTGCCCAGCTGGACCGGCTGGCTGCGGCAGGCGGCAATGTCATCCGTAACACCATGAGCGACCGGCTGGATAAGGGTTTTGAAGTCTATCCGTACCTGCGGCGGGAAGACGGTAAATACGATCTGAACGCATGGAATGAAGAATACTGGACCCGCTTTGAAAGACTGCTGCGAGAAACGGCTGCGCGGGATATCTTTGTGCAAATCGAGGTCTGGGACCGCTTCGACTACACGGACAGCGGGAACAGCGGCCGGTGGAAGCGGCATCCCTATAATCCCGGCAACAACATCAATTACACCTATCAAGAATCCGGATTCTCGGAACATTATCCGGAGCATCCCGGCGCCAACAAACAGCCCTTCTTTTTCACCACGCCCCGTCAGCGCAACAATACAGTAGTGCTTCCTTATCAGCAGCGGTTTGTGGAAAAGATGCTCGAGCATACCCTGAAATACGGACACCTGCTGTACTGTATGGACAATGAAACCAATGGGGAAGAAGAATGGGGGCGGTACTGGGCCGGGTTCATCAAGGAGCGTGCGGCAAAGGCGGGTAAAGCGGTATATGTCACGGAAATGTGGGATGACTGGGACCTGGCGTCGCCCATGCATAAACGGACCTTCGATCACCCGGAATGGTATGATTTCGTCGATGTTTCGCAAAACACCCACGTAAAGGGCCGGGAAAACTGGGACCGCCTTCTGCAGGTGCGCGAATATTTAAACGCTGCGCCGCGCCCGATGAACACCACCAAAATCTACGGGGCGGACGGGAACAAATTCGGCGATACAGCCCAGGACGGCATTGAGCGGTTCTGGCGCCACCTGCTGGCCGGCGCGGCCTCCGTGCGTTTTCATCGGCCCGACGCCGGTCTGGGCCTGAGCGACAAAGCCACAGCCTCCATTCAAGCCGCCCGCAAACTCATGTCAAAACTACCGTTGTGGACGCTAACGCCCTCGGAAGCGTTGCTATCGGAATGTGAACCGAACGAGGCCTATGCCGCCGCCTCGCCGGGGCACGCGTATGCCGTCTATTTTCCGGCGGGCGGAGGCCGGGTAACGTTGAACACGCCCGGGGTTAAGGGCCGGTTTATCCTTTTCTGGGTGGATGTCGATTCGGGGGAATGGGGACCGGAACAGCAGGTTGAAAGTGAGGACACCATGGAAATGGTGACCCCAGGAAATGGCAACTGGGCAGTTGTTATGACAACGCGTCAGTAGCCGATTATCATGAAAGTAAAGACTGATTGCGGCAACGATACAGTTTCACCCTATAACCTATGGAGAACACGAAAATGCAGCATCTACAACCTAAATTCTGGGTATGTCTTCCGGCGCTTTGTATTTTAATCTGCGCTGTGGCCCCCTGTGCCTCAGCCGAGGAGGCGCCCGCGCAAGTATTGCGGCACATGGTGCTCCTCAAGTTTAAGGACGACGCCACGGCGGCGCAGGTCCGGGAAATTGAGGTCGCGTTTTGCCGC
>JAKJCY010000027.1:0-24643 GCA_022706235.1 Candidatus Hydrogenedentota bacterium
TTGTTTGTGGATTCTTGAACTAAACCAGAACATAACGCTCCTCTTGGTAACAAACAGAACTCATAATTAATTGTCAGCAAAATGGCCCTAAGCGCTTACTACGCTTCGTCCGGGGCTTCGCCCGGAAGAAAAGGCGCCTGCGGCACAGCCCAAGAAAATCTTCGTTCCCAGGAAAATCATACGCATAATTTTTGGTCAACAAAATCGAATTAAGCGCCTGAAACAACTGCAGGCGAAACGAAGCGTGCTCCACCGAACCCCGCAAGTGCCCTGCGGCATAGTGGGCGCCCGCAGTACTTACGTCTACAAGCGTGAGGCAGACATTTCTGTCTGACCGGAAAATAGGTTCAGAACCCAAAAACCGACACCAGCGAATCCACCCGACCCATGCGCCCGGGCCGTCTCTCCCCTTCCGAAGTGATTTTCCTGCCAATTGGCGCCGCGGATGCGCGTGCACACCACCGGCAATCCCTAAGGGGTGACTGGTATGCACGGGGGAACACGAAGTGCGGCTTCGCACGCACGCGCGTTAAAAGCAGACAGAAGTACCTTAAAAGGTGCGCCATACATGACAGACATCAGCACTTGCGCCCCGTTGGCGCACCAGGTAAGTACGCGTACCTTTGCATCTCGTTCCCAAGTTCCACTCTTGTCATTACCACATCTTTCCATTCAGGATATGGTATCGGGATGTCGACGTATGTATTCAGAATCCCAACGGGATTCCATATCATAGCCCAGGATTGCGGTATCCCGCTACCCTGGGTAAGCGATGCCTCCCCTTCTCTCTTTTCTACTCCAACGGAGTTGCGTCGGTTTTTCCATACAGCATTTGCACTAATGTGACGCAACCCCATTGGGGTAAACGGGAATTGGGGGCGATTTCCAACCCAGGGTAGCGGGGTACCGCAACCCTGGGCTTTGTTCCTAAATCCCGTTGGGATATTGAATTCAAACATTCGCTTTTAGCTGCTACTATTCATTGCCAATAGATGTGGGTAATGACAAGAGTTCCACTTGGGAACGCACTCGGGCACGAAATTCTATTTCGCGAATGCCGGGGTCGTCGCCCTAATCAGCGCATCCGTCAAGGGGCGCGAAGTACAACTTCGCCCGCAATTACGTTACGAAATACAATTTCGTAACGAGACCCAGACACACGTTGTGGGGTGCGCATACCACCGGCGATCCCTAAGGATCCGCTGGTGTGCACAGGGGTCGCGAAGTACAACTTCGCTTGCACTTGCGTTACGAAATACGATTTCGTAACGAGGCCCATACCGATGTAACTCCGTTGGAGTAGAAAAGAGAGAAGGGGAGACATCGCTTACCCAGGGTAGCGGGGTACCGCTACCCTGGGCTATGTTATGTAATCCCGTTGGGATTTTGAACACAAAATAAGGGCGTTTCTTGCTCCCGCCGTTATTTCGTAAAGGATATGGGCAATGACCCGAGTTGCGCTTTGGAACGCGCTTGTGCGCGATATTCTATTTCGCGAAGGCCGCGGTATAGCCTCTGAATCATCGTACCTATCGCGAGTGGCGGAATATTGTGAATTCAGAATTAAGCATTATGGGACCGGTTAAAAGGGGATGGTTTCCTGGTCGTTGTCCTGCCAGGGGATAAGGACGCGGAATTTGTGGCGGCTGTTGGGGCGTCGTCGTTCTTCGAGTTGGAGTTGTTCGGTCTCGAGGGCGCGTTTGACGGCCTGGGCGGCATTTCGCGAGGGAATGCCGAGGTAGTCAATGAGGGTGCGGGCGCCTTCGGAGGATTTGTTGGTGATGGCCTTAGGGTTTATTTCGATATGGGGGTTATCGGTGACGAATTGCACGACCCGTTTCACGTGTTCCTCCTGTTTGAGACCGGGATCATTTTCGTCCGATTCGCATAGTACGCCCTGGGTTTGGCGATACAGGGAAATGCCGTGGCGCGCGGGGCCGTAGCTGTTTTTGGGAACGCCCGCGGTGAGTCGATCAGGGTCGCCAGGGCTTTGCAAGAGGCGGAGCACCCACCGCGCGGCGCCGGTGAGGGCACTGCCGCCGCGTGAGGCGTGGTGGCCGGCGTCGTCGCGACTGGCCTTGCTGGTGTGGTGGGTGAGCAGAATGGCGCAACCGGTGTCGCGGGCGCGTTCGCGCAGGGTGACGGCGACGGCGTTGAGGGCGCTGTTGTCGTTTTCGGACTGGAGCACGGCGGCGGCGGCGAGGGGGTCGATGATACAGAGGTCGGCCCTGCGGGTTTTCAGGGTGCGCGTCAGGGCGTTACAGATGGGGGTGGGAACAGGTGCGCCGCGTGTTCCCTGCATGAACAGGGGCGGGAGGTCCACGGCAACGTGGAGCCTGCCGTCCTGTTCAGCGTCGCGCCAGGCCTGGGGATTGACGCCGGCGCATTCGCAAACGCGGTCAAGGCGCCAGCGCAGCACGCGGGGGTCGTCCTCGTAACACAGGTAGGTGACGCGCAGCGGCCTGCCGTTGCGCCGGAAGGCGGGAATGTTCATAGGCCGCGCGAGGGCGCAACCGAGCAGCAGGTCGAGGGTAAGCCAGCCCTTGCCGATGCCGTCGGTGCCGATGATCAGGCCGAAGCCGCCGGGGACGGGCCCATGGGTAAACAGGGGCTCGGGCAGGGACGTAGCGTCGGCGATACAGGCGCCGGCGACCTGGGTATTTTCGGTCGAGTCCCCATTGGCGGCCTCCTGTTGCAGCGCGTCCAGGGCTTCGCCGAATACATGCCTGTCCCGGTCGCTCCAGGCGGCGGCGAGCCGGGCAATCTGGGTATATTCGCGGCCCAGGCGGCGAAAGGCGCCAATATGCCTGCGCAGCGGTTCAAAGTCCCGAATGCGGCGGGATTCCACCAGGAGCGTTGCCAGGTAGGGCCCGTGTTCGAGAGCGCAGTCAGCGGGGTGCTCCGCGCCGCTGCGAATATCGGACAGAATGGCATCGAGGCGCCGGTCCCGAAGAGGCGGCATCTCTTCAACGAGTTCCCGGGCCTCCGGTGTTTTCCAGAGGAAGTGTTCCGTGATCAACTCCCCGGCTGCTATGCAGGCTCGGTCGTGGGCTTCGTTCATGGTCTTCACCATGGGTGCGACGGGTAAAGGCGCCGCCGTTTTTGTGAATGTAGCCGTTGCATTCATAACTGTTCCTCCTTGGGATGTAGATTGGGGTTAACAGGGGCTGCAACGTTCTAGAACAAGTTGCCAAGCTCCCGTTTCCTGAAAAAGTGTCTCTGTTAGTAGGCGGAGCGTAATGCATAAAACGCGGACATGCCATGCTTAAGCACAGTGAAAACGCTCTGTAAACAGGGGGTGAAAGGCAGCTTTACACGGTAGCGGGGCCGTGTGCGACCAGATTAGGAGGTAAACTTGTCAGTTTACTTATGATTTAGACCCTAAGATATAATACTTATAAGATTATTATTATTATCTTTGTTATATTTACACGAACACATGCCGGGTGATTCGTGCATACCACCGGCGATCCCCAAGGGTTGGCTGGTGTGCACGGCGGCGCAAAAGGCGGCTTCGCAGGCACGTGCGTTAAAAGCACATAGACCAACGTATTTTGCGTAAGCCTATAAACGCCCACCGACCCTCGTCATTACGGTTTTTTCGCGACCAAACATGTGTATCAAGGAACAGGACCGAGACCTCCGCGAAAAAGACCGGAATCCAGATTCATAAGACCGCGGGAGGTAATAAAGGGAGGGGGGGGTACAAGTCCGGGAGACTCCCTTAGGCGCCTCCATCTGGATGCCGGTCATTTTCGCGGTATACCGGTAACGGCTCTAATAAAAGTCATCGGTCACAAAAAAACCGGCATGACGATATACGCAAGGACGTTGTAAATAGCAAAAAGTGCCGACATGTTCATAAGCAAAGAAAAACGATGTAACGAAAAAGCCTGACGAATTCTCACCGGCAGAACCGGTGGATTAACATTGATTTATATTTTCCATTATGGCGCACCTGGGAAGGTACGCCTACTGAAACGACTATGCCCAGCACAAAAGCGCCGCTCCGGGGAGCGGCGCTTCCAATAACGTTCAACAGTAAAAGAGTAAACCGGCGTGCTTAAATCATGTAGGGCTCGCGCATGGCCCGGGACCGCATGCGGTTGGCGGCTTCATCGCCGGGGAATTCCTCCTTGACCGGGTCCCAGCGTACGGGTCGGCCGAGGCGCACGGCAATGTTAGCGCAATGGCAGGCGGAGATGGAACGGTGCGCCGCTTCCGCCGTGGAGCGGGGCTGTTGCCGGGACTTCACGCAGTTCAGGAATTCGCGCACATGGTTGTCCGCCGGGTAGCCGCCAGAGAAATGGCGGCCCGAGGCCAGGGAGGCCGGATAGGTTTCGATGATGTTGTCGTCACCGGTCTCGGCCCAGCCTTCGTCCCCTTCGATGCGCACAGGACAGGAACCGAAACGCAGCCCGGTTTTGATGATGAGTTTGGCGCCGTTTTCGTAGACGGCCTCGATATCCCCCTGCGGATTAATGGCCTCGTAGGTGACCGGCGAGGTATCATCGGCGCCCAGCGCCCACTGGCACATGTCCACGGTGTGGGACCCCCATTCGGTGATGGAGCCGCCGGAAAAATCGCCGTGGCTGCGCCAGAATCCCGTGGGATACTGGTCGTTGTAGGGACGCCACGCCGCGCCGCCGAGCCACAAGTCCCACGCCATTTCCTCGTAGGGCGGCGTTGGCTGTTCAGGCAGCACCTTGTATTGCAGCTTGGAATCGGGCCAGGCTTTCTCGGCATAAACGGTATGGATGTTGCCCAGCGCGCCGGACCGGGCCAACTCCCGGACAAAGACAAAGTTACCCACGTTGCGCCGCTGGGTGCCGCACTGGAAGATGCGGGCGTGGCGGCGCACGGCATCGGCAACCGCGCGGCTTTCGGCGATGGTCACACTGAGCGGTTTTTCACAATAGATATCCTTTCCCGCGCGCGCGGCCAGCACGGAAATCAGGGAATGGTTGTTGTCGCCCGTGGCGATCATGACGGCGTCGATGTCGGGCTGGGCAATCAATTCGCGCATGTCAATGTAAGTCCGGCAATCCTGGTTGCCGTAACGTTCGTCCACCATCTTTTTGGCGGCTTCGCGCCGGTTCGCGATAACATCGCACACGGCGACCACCTGGACGTCGGGATACTGCAGAAACGCGTTCAGGATGTAATTGCCCCGGCCGCTGATACCGATGGCGCCAACCGTGATGCGTTCGCTTGCCGGCGTCTGCGCAGCGCTGGCGAAGAGGTTATGCGCAAGGGTAAACGCGCCTGCGGCGCCCGCACTCTGGAGCATGAAGGAACGTCGTGTAATCGGGGAAGATGATTTCATGTATAGCATCCTTTTTCGGGTTGGGTACGCCGACGGTATTACTCGGCGGCTTTTTCGGTTTTAAGGAGGATATCTTTGATGCGAATTTTCATGGGCGGGCCTGCATGCAGTTGGAAGGCGATACTGCCACTTTTGCGCGCCTGGGGTGAATCGTCAATGACCTCATGCATCTTATGGCCGTTGATGCGGCCGTAAAAGCGGTTGCCCTTCACCTGCACTTCGTATTCATTCCAGTTGTCCGTGTAAATATAGTCTTTCAGGGCGTTCTCTTCGGCAAAGGAGGTGGTTTCCGCCTTGCCTTCGGCGTCGAAGACGGTCTTCTGGCCGCGCCGGGCAACGATGCCCCGCCCGCCTTCCTCATAGCAGATTCCCGTGATCCAGTCTTCCTGGGCGATATCCGCCTGGTAACCGCGGACGCGGTAGGGCTCGAAGACTTCGGAGCGGAACTGGAGTCCGGAGTTGGCCCATTCGCTTTCCAGTTTGTACAGGAACTTGATGGTAAAATCAGCGGGTTGCCCGCCTTCCCAAACCAGGAAGGTATTGTAGTCGAGTTTCGGCTCCGCCCGGGTCTCCCCCACGATGGCGCCTTCTTCCACGCGCCATAACGCGGCATCGCCCGACCAGCCCTGGAGATCCGCACCGTTAAAAATGGAAACGAACGTATCGCCGCCCGCCGGTTCGGAAGCGGCGGCGGGCGCAGCGGCCGCGGCCGCAACGGCGTTGTTGTACGCTTCCTCGCCCAGGCGCGCCTTGAGGGCTTCCAGCGCCAGGGCGGCCTCTTCCTTGACGGCGTCATCGTTGAGGCACGGATGAACCAGCGCGACCGCTTCCGGAGCAGTGAATTCCGCCAGCCCGGAAAGGACCAGCTTGCGTTCTTCAGCGCTGGTTGCCGCCGTCATCAGGCGCCCATAGAGTCCGGACGTTTCTTCCGAAGACAGGGCATTCAGCCGGAGCAACCGGACACATCCGCGCAGGGCAAGTCCGCGATGTCCACCGTCCGGTGTCGTGGCGAAGACCTCGGCCAGGTCCGCCGCCGCCACCGGTTCAGGCCAGGCGCCGGCCGCGCGCACCGCCGCATCGCGCAGCTGCGGGGTTTCACTGTTCAAATGCGCTTTCACCGCGGCGTAGGCGTCGTTGCCGCCGAGCCGGCTGAGAATACGGAACAGGGACGCGCGCGCCTCATCGCTGACGGCCGGGTCATCCAGGGGACGGGTGAGTTTGGCAATCAGCTCGGGCGTGATGGTCTGGGAAACGATGTTCAGCATTCCGTTTTCGGGCACGGTCCGCTTTTCGGCGGCGCCGTTCAGGGTATATTCGATCTGCAGTCGTTTCACTTTGCCGGGCGCGGCGTCGCCGAACAGGTCGTTGGAGGCTTTTATGGACAGGGCGCCTTCCTTCAGTTGTTCGCGCACCTTGCCCGTGACGTCCTTGAACTCGCCGCCCGGCAATTCGCCATAGAGAGCCTTGTCGATGGTCAATGCGCCTTCCTTCAACCCGGCTTCCCGCACCACCGCGATAACAGCGCCTTCGGCCTCGGGACGGCCCGCTTCTCCGGCCAGGGCGACCAGGGCATTCAATAAAGCGTCCACGTCTCCCGCGCCTGCCAGCCGTGCCAGGCCGTTGAAGGCCGCAGGCCGTACCGCTTCCTCCGCCGTCTGGGCGAACAGCGCTTCCACCACGCCCGGAGCACGGCGCTGTACCAGCGCTTCAATCAGGTCGGGACGCTGTGGAGCGGGTGCGGCGGTCATATACTGCAACAGGGCCCCGTCTATGTCCTCCCCCTTCAACCGGCGCAACGTTTCGATGGCGGATTGTTTTTCCTCGCGGCCTTCCGCCGCAGCCAGCAAGTCACCCACCGGCGGAATGGCAGTAACATCCCCTTGCCCGGCGATGGCTTTGAGGGCGGCGACGCGCATGTCCTCCCGCTCATCCTTCAGGAGTCCATAGAGAAAAGCGGGGGCCATGGCTTCCTCACGCCGCGAAAGAGACTCCATCAGCGGCAACTGGACGGCGGGCGCCAGAGAGGGAAATTCCGAAATTACCCGGGCGGACATGCCCGTCCCCGGCAGCGTGGCAACCGCCGCGATGGCGGTATCGCGCAGAAGCGGGTCATCACTTTTGATGGCCTGCATCAAGGCTTCTGTTGCCTGCGCCGGCAACGCCCGCAACAATCCGGTCAACGCGCCGGCGCGGATATGGTCCGGTTGTTCCGGCTCCAGGAATTTTTGATACCTGTCGGCGGCCTCATCACCCCGCCCTTCCGCCACAAGGCCGTCAGCCAGAAGCAGGGAGGCTTCGGCGGCCATGGCTTCCACGTGTACGTCCCCTGCGGTAAGCAAAGCATTAAGCACCCGTCCCGATTCCTCGCCACCAATCCTGGCCAGGGCTTGCGCTATATGATCCAGCATTTGCTTGTCGCCCGCCTGGATCAAGGCTTCCAGAACCGCTACGGCACTTTTATCCTTACGCGCGGCCATGGCGGAGATGAGTCCGAGTTTAACCTTGCGCGGAGCGGCCTCCATGGAATCCCTGAAAAGTTGGTCCACTTCGGCAAAGGGCATGACTTCAAGAGCGGTGCGGGCGAGGTGTGACGTTCTTTCGTCGAGCAATAATACCGCCAACGGCGCGATGGACTGTTGCGTCCCGATGACCGACAATATTCTGACGGCGCGATACCGATCGTGCCACGGCTTGTCAGAACCGAGCGCGGCGATACATTCGCTTTCAATCGCCGCCCGCTGTGCGGGGTCCGCGGCCGCTTTCGCAACGGGTCCGTCAATATCCAGCTCAATGGCGCCATCCTGGGCAATGGCATTCACCATCACCATGGATACGGCCAACATAAGTCCCAGACGCTTAAACACGTTCATATTCTGACCTTTCCCCGGCATGTGCGGGTATTTATGCCCCAAGTTTTCCTGTGGGGACATCCATCCGTCTATTCGAGATATATTTGCAGCACATTCAAATACGCAGCGGACCCCGGGCCATTAACGCCAGTGAGAAGCATTGACGAAAACAGCCCGGCCGTCTTTACGCACCGCGAATTTATTCCACGGACGTATCAGGCATATGGCGGGTTTCCCCGATCCTGACGCGCTGCGGGAACCGCCCTGTATTACACAGAGGCCCAGTTTCCCGCGGCGGCGCTTTTCAGCACTGTTTCGCAAATACGCTGGGTTTTAAGGGCGTCTTTGAATGTGGGCGCACAAGGTTCCCCGGTTTCCAAGGACTTCATAAAGTCAGCGGCCTGGTGCACAAAGGAATGTTCATACCCGATCTGCAGACCCGGCACCCACCAGCGATCCATGTAGGGATGGTCGCCGCCATGGTCGGTTACATGGATGGAACGCCATCCTCGAACCGGCCCGGCATCATTATGGTCAAACAGCTCCAGCCGGTGCAGGTCGTGCAAATCCCATTTTAACGAGGCATGCTCGCCGTTAATCTCAAACGTAAACAGTGCCTTGTGGCCACAGGCGTAGCGGGTAGATTCAAACAGGCCCAGAGAGCCGTTGTCAAAACGGCACAAAAACGCACAGGCATCATCAATGCCCACCGGCGCCACTTTTCCGGTTACCGCGTGCATCCGTTCCTTGACAAAAGTTTCCGTCATGGCGGTCACGGTCTTGATGCCGCCGTTCAACCAGAGGGCTGTATCAATACAATGGGCCAGCAAATCGCCTGTAACGCCGGACCCCGCCACCTTGGCGTCAAGCCGCCAGGTAGAGTCACCCCCCTGGGGAACACTCGCTGAAATGCACCAGTCCTGAAGGAAGTTTGAACGATAGTGATAGATACGCCCCAGTTTGCCGGAATCAATGATTGCCTTCGCCAGAGAGACGGCGGGCATCCTTCGGTAATTGTACGATATCATATTGGCGACACCGGCCTTTTCCACTGCGGCAACCATTTCTTCGCCTTCGGCGATATTCATGCACATGGGCTTTTCACACAGAATCATTTTGCCCTGGGCTGCCGCCGCCACCGCAATGTCCCTGTGAAAGATGTTTGGAACGCAGATTTCCACAACGTCAATATCCGGGCGTTCAATAAGTTTGCGCCAATCCGTCTCGGTGGAAGCATAACCCCACTGTTCGGCAAAGGCCTCGACACAATCCGCATTGGAGTCGCAGACAGCCTGCAACACGGGCTTGCATTTAAGTTCGGGGAAAAAATTGGGCACCCGATTATGGGCGTTTGAATGCGCTCTTCCCATAAACCCGCAACCAATCAGTCCTATTCTAACTTTCGTCATCGTTTCATTCCTTTCCGTTTTCGCTAGTCAAACCAATTTACAGGCTCTTCAGAACCTTGTTAACCAAGTTTATGAACTGCGGAGTATTCCACAGTCCGTAATCCACCTATTCCTGCCATCCGTGGGCATCACGAACGGCGATCATGGCGGCCAGGATGTCGTTCCAGGTCTGCTGATTCAACAGCGTTTCATTGGAAAACATGCAGCCGTCCCAGCAGAGGTGCCGTATCTTCTTCGTCAATGCGCCGTCCTTGTCCCGCAGCCAGAACCCGGCGCATTTGACAATATCCAGTTTTCCCCCGGGGTCGCCCGGCAGGCAGTGGCGCCCGGTTTTGTCATGACTGCCCGATCCCTTGACGGTGCCATCGTTCTGGGCAATATGAAAGTCCAGGGTCCAGGGTCTCAAGGCATTGCATAAAGCCTGGTAGGCCGCTTCAAAGGCCTGCGTATCGCTCCAGTCAAAATTCGGGGGTAACAGCGCATCTTCCTGGGCATTCACGCCCATCAAATATAGCAGCGTATGGGCCATGTCCGCCTGAAATCCCAGGATGCCCTTCCGGTCCACCATTTCCAGCAACTGTACCATTCGCTTCCAGCTGTGCATGCCGCCCCAGCACACTTCTCCTTCCGCCACCAGGACTTCGCCGAAACTCCGCGCGATGTCACAGGCCTCCCGTAAGGTTTGGGCGATGCGCTTCTGGTTGCCTTCCGGGTCTTCGGCCCACGCGGCCGGACTGACGGCGGAATCCACCCGGATGCCTCCGGTCGGGCGAATGCCCAAATCACGCAGCTGTTGGCCGATGCCGCAGGCTTTTTTTACTTGTTCCAGAAATTTGCGCCGCCCTTCGCCTTCATCCATGGCGGAACCGCCGCCCGTGCCTTCCCATACCGGCGCTACGAGCGATCCGATCTCGAGGCCCCGTCCGGCGATATCGTCCGCAAGCGCTTTTATCCCGTCCGCGGAAATATCAATGCTGATATGCGGGTCAGAAAGGAACAGGTCGATGCCGTCGAACTTGACGCCGTCCACTTCGGCGGCAGCGGTCATGTCCAGCATCTTTTCCAGGCTGATGGGCGGTTCGCCGCCCTCTCCCTTGCCGACCAGGCCGGGCCATGCGGCATTGTGCAGTTTCGGATAGGTATTGCTACTCATGGTTTCCAGACTCCTCCCTGGGGTTAAAGTTTCACCGGCATGTTGTCGTGAGCGTCGGGCCCGAAATGCTTCAGCATAACGATGGGGTCCGACTTGCTGGGATTGCTGATGGTAACGCCCGCCTTCGCGGCGCTTTCGGAAACGAAGTATTCATCATAGGTCAGCTGGCCGTAGCGGATCAGGGCCGGCGATTCGATGGGCCATACGCCCAGGGTCCCATGGCCCTGCACCACATACAGGCCGTACGCGCCACCGTCCTTGATGGTGACCGTGGCGCCCGGCAGCACGGTCAATTCCTTGGCGCTGAAATCTTTGGACAGGTAACAGATCCATTTGTCCTCATACCCGGCGGCGCGCATTTCATCGAGGGGGGCAACGGGAATCGGTTTCATGAAATGCTTCTCCCGGAACAGGGGATCCACGTTCTGTTCCCAGTCAATGACATCGAGCAGGTATTCGTGGTTGCCCTGTTCTTCTTTCGGCGTATCTTTCCAGAGGAGTTCCGTATCCAGAACCTGGTTATGTACCACCGACTCGTACATGGCGAAGACATCCGAGGCCTTTTGGGGCTCATAGGTGCACAGGCTGCCGGGGGCGTGCAACACCCCGGGGGGCACGTTCCAGCCTGTTCCCGGTGTCAGCACATAGGCCGCGGAAAGCGCCGCAATTCGGTTGTCGCCCTTGTCAAACCCGCGCAAGGCTTCCAGTACCTCTTCTTTTGTCACGCCGGGCGCTAACCCGAAGAAGGTGTAGGGAAAATCGCCGCCATGGTTATTCAACTGGGGCGGAAAATAGTACGCCTCAGGCTTGCCCTTCGCGTTTACACGGGCGGCATGGGCGTCATCATGGTGGATGTGCAGCGGCAGCGCGCCCTGGTTGTCAAAAAACTTTGAATACATGGGCCAGCAGCCACACGACGCCCAGAGTTTGCCGATAATCTGGTCCTTGAGTTCACTGATGGCGTCGCGCAGGACAATGGTTTCCGACAGGGAGCCATCCTGAAAAATGACATGGCTCAACCCTTCATTCTTGCTGGTCAACGGGCCGTTATCCGCCGGGGTCGTAGAAGAAAACCAGCGTTCATCGATGCCGCCACGGTTGCCGCCCAGCGCGTAATAGTCGTCCGGATGCAATTTAATCCGACGCCCTGGAACGCAAAAAACACGGGGCACCCAGGTCGGTGTAAGCCGCAAGATGCCTTGGCCCTGTTCCATTGCCCGTTCCGCAATTGTCTTGATTGTGCTCATAGTAAAGGCCTTTCTTTTTTTGTACTCAGAGGGTCCATTCTAAAAACGCTATAGTATCACGAAATGCTACACACGGTCTCTCTGCGTGGCGGCGTCGTCATGGTCCGCCCGCTTACTTGTTCAGGTTCGCTGCGTCCAAAGCGGTTCGTACCGGGCCCGTCAGCGGGTCCGTCATTTTCACCGCAACACGAAAACCTACATTGAAGACACGTTGATAAGGACGGTAGGGAAGGCGGAACGTTGCCGCCGCCCGATACGGCCGGTCGCGCCAGGAACCTCCTCTCGCGACACGATCGATCTGCAGGTTACCGGCATCGTTTCGTCCGTCCTCATCCCTGTAAGGATACGAAAAATAGGCGGACATTGTCCATTCCCCTACATTGCCATGCATGTCATGAAGATTCCAGGCATTCGGGAGGTACCTCCCCACGTCCACGGATACCATCCCCCGGTCATCGTACCGGTCATCGCGGGGAATGCGATCGTCATGGCGGCTCGCATTCTCGATCACATCGGCCCGCCCATAATTGTCCCGTGCCGTGCATTGGATAAATTCCCGCAGTTTCCTGTCAGCCAGGTTGGCATAAGCGCTGCAATCCGCTTCCTCGGAACCAAAATAAAAGGACTGGTCCGACCCTGCCCGGGCCGCCCATTCCCATTGCGCCTCCGTAGGCAATCCCGCCTCCAGTCCGGCCGTGCGGGAAAGCCAATCGCAAAAGTCAAGGGCCTCTTCCCACGATACGCGCACGACCGGTTGTTGGGGACCGTCCAGGCAGAATCCCCGGCGCCCGAACTGATAGCCGTTGCGGGACTCGTCCCGGCTCTCATGGCTGGGGTCGAATATCCGGTATTGCGCATTGGTGACTTCAAACTTGCCCAGCAGGAATGCCGGCACTTCCACTGCGGATGCGGGCATTTCGTCCTGACAGCCGTTGTTCGTGCCCATGACGAAGCGTCCTCCCGGCACCAGCACAAACGTCATGTCCACCCCGGGAGCGAGGTTCACCGCATGCTCCGTGTTTCCACCGGGGGCCGTGGATAACGCCGCCTCCGTCTGTTTCCGCCGGGCTTCCACCTCGTTAAATGGCCACCCGGAAACTTCCGGTACAGGGTCCTGCGGAGAGACAGACGGTTCCGGCATCAGAAACGTCCGGTCTTTTTCCGGAAGTTGCGGCACCTTCTCAAAATCCGTTTCCGCGCCGAAGGGCGCGAAGGTTTGACGCAGTTCCGCCGCCCGCGCGACGCATTCCAATGCATAACTATCCTGCCGGGGATGGGTTTCCCGCCAGGTGCCATGGAAGGGCGCGTTCAGGTCCACCCATACGGCCAGACGCTCGCGGGACTCCGTATCCATCCGCACGTTGTAGTGTCCCTTGCGCAGCAGTTGTCCCAATTCCGTCGTGTTGAAATGAAAATCCATGGGAGAGAGCATGTGCAGGTCACTTTCGATGCCGGGACGGCGCACGAAACGCTGCAGCGCCGCGTACGATTCAGAAAATACACCGCCCATTTCCGGGCCGACCCCGCCGCTGATCCGGGTGCTCCAGTCCTGAACCATCCTGTCCCCACGCAGGTAAGGAAACTCGCGCCCCCTTTTCACGCTCATACCTTCCGGCGGTACATCGCCATGACACCCCGCGCAATACCGGTCCAGGACCGGTTGCACTTCCCGGACAAAACTGAAGCCCCTGTGGGGCGCATGCCATCCCGGAGTAATCGCGGAAGGGACCCGGCGGAAGGCGGAAGCGCTCGCGCTGAAGGGGGCCGTTTTCTGGGATTCGTGGCAACCCACGCAAGAAGCCTTTTCGCCCGGCTGCAGGGTAAACCAGCTGCGCATAATCTGCAGGGCCTGCCCTTCCGCGTCCAGCGGCTGCACCGCTATCGGCGTATTGGCAGGCGCCCTGAAACAGGCCGAACCGTCCGGCTGGACCGGCACTGTACCGAGCACCCGCTTGATGTCCCAGCCGCAATCATTGCCGAGGACCCCGTGCAATCCGCCCTGGCTGCGATGGGAAAAATAATATTGAAACACGCGCAACGCGGTCACCGCACCTTTGGGTACCCCTGCCAGGCCGCCGCCCTCGTATATATCCTGCAAGTATACAACCCCCTCGCTTTCGGCCAAATTGACCCGGTCGGGAAGTACCGGGGGACACGGTTCTTTTCGCAGGGGAATCGGTTCCAAAAAAGCATAGGAATCCTCTTCCGCCAGCGGCAGCATATTGTCATAAATATCCACCAGGTAAATACCCCAGGGACGGTCCTCCCCCAGTTTGGCTGAGACCAGAAACTGCGTGTCCGTAAGGGGATAGGGATGCAAAAAGTGCGGCCATACGCCATCCACAAGCCGGTCCCGGATGATGGGCGTCACCGGCTTGCCCCATCCCGGAATCTCCTGAAGCACGCCGTCACCTTCCCCCCTCCCGTCATCCGGCTCGACCAACAGCAGCCGGCCGCTTCGCTGCGTGCCATGGTGGCCCGAAGCGATGCCAACCACACGACCGGTCTTTCCGGGCAAGGGCCGTGCATAAAAAAAAGAATTTGGGAAATAGACGCCGCTCCCCCAATACTCGCGCTGGTCCGTACCATCCGGGTTCATGTGAAACAACATGCGGCTGTTGGAATGGGGCGTGTCGGAGTATTCCCAGCGCTGGTATAAAACGCGTCCATTGGGCAGCACGCGGGGCGACCAGTTATGGTCCTGGTCAAAGCAAAGTTGCCTGATACTTCCCGTTTCCCGATCCAACAGAAACAGATTGGCCACATGGTCGCCGCCATAAACACACGGCACCCCCCTGTATCCCGCCGTGGAACACAGCATAATCCTGCCATCAGGCAGGTAGCAGGCGTCATAGTAATCGACATCGGGATGGCTGTCAGGGGTAAGTTGCTGGAGGCCGGTTCCGTCCACGCCAATCTCATAAACATGCCAGCGGCCTTCCGGGTTAAGGGAAGAAAACAGCAACCGGTCCCCGTTCCAGTGGAGGCAGATATCGCCTACAAACACCTCTTTTTCCGGGCGGTAAATGGTGCGCAAAACAAATGGCTTTTCATCATTGTCCGGTTGCAAGGTCAGCTCCACGATTTCATTGTCATAACCGTCGCGAGGAAGCGAGGAGTTTCCCTGCCAGTTCTGGGGCAGACCGAGACGCCGCGTGTGCCGCCGCACCATTACGACCTGCGCACCATTCAGTGCAGGCCCCTTCGACAGCACATCGCGTTGAAGCCGGCCCAGTTCTGCGGCAATCTCCTGCGCGCCTGCATCCCCATCTGCCCCTTTCCGGCAAAAGGCATCCCACTCGCCTATCTGGGATTCCAGCGCCGCCAACCGTTCGAAATACGCATCTGCCTGAACCCAGTCCGTTCCGTATTCACTGCGCATGCTTTCCATCGTTCGCCGCAATGCCGGAAGATCGGGAAGGTTCATAAGGTTGGACTGACTGGAACAAGCCACCCCCGCGAAACATACCACGCCAATGAATACAACACGCGTGAAAAACTGATGTGCGCTCGTTTTTAGTGCCATTATGGTACCTTTGAAGTCTTTCTGCAACGTTGCAGGACAGCGACAGTTCAGGGATTGCTTTGAAACATGGAGACAAGTGCCGACAGTCTCCAAGGTCGTTGTCGCAGCAACGAAAGGAGACAGCAGACGTTCTCACAGGTACACTCCCATACAACGCCTTGCTTGTACTATTTGACTACACGGATTTCCGCACGGTTAACGCACTGTGGCAACGACCTTAGGCCCCTTCAATCTTGGTTTCATAATACGCGTAATCCAGTTGATGTTCAACCCCCCCCCCCGCATTTATGTACATCATTCGGCCAGATACGAAGCCGAAGCGATGCGGTTTACAATATTGAAAAAGGACAATCAATATGCTATCATTCAAGTGTTCTCAGGAGTGGTGTTTAGTCTTAGTATCGCAAACGTAAACAAAAAAGGGTCGTTTCATGAGAAGAAATGGGATAATTGCTGCTACTTTAGTTGTTATGCTTGTATCAATGAGTTTCTTCGCGCAATCAACTGTGAATGCGAGTAGTGAAGAAAATGGGACGGACTTATACCAGCCTTCAAGTAAAGACGAAGAGGGGGTGGAACTGGATATCAACCTTTGCGGTTGCCGCATAACACGACAGCCTTCCGGTGCGGTGACGGGCAAATACTGCGGTTGCACTGTGCTTAATGTAGGAAAAGGCGATTTTTTCGTTGTTGCCAGCGCCATGATGGGCCTGGTGGCGCTAAGCGCCAGAAAAAAATAAAAAGTACCTGCCGATTCAGCGAAAGCGTGTATATGCAGGGGGTAGTTTATGGTTTTTTCTGAAGGTTTCGTAAAACCTTCGCGCGTTGACGTAAAACGTTTGTGAAACCTAACGGCTATCAAAACATAAGCGCAATAAGCGAACGCGGGCTGTTCCTCCCCCACAGCTTCCGGAACTGGATTCCGGTCTTTTCGCGGTCTGGCACCCGCTTCGATATACGTCCTTTTTCCAACGCGAAAAACCGGAATGGCGCGTTGTTTGTGGATTCTTGAACTAAACCAGAACATAACGCTCCTCTTGGTAACAAACAGAACTCATAATTAATTGTCAGCGAAATGGCCCTACGCGCCGAATAGGTAATAAAGGACAATACATACAACGCTGGGAGAGTTCTTCAAGCGCCTCCCCCTGGATGCCGGTAGATAAATCGTGATTGAGGCTACAGGCGTGCGCATAAGCAGGCGGCGAGAAATGTCCCGCTTTTTTTTCGGTCCTATGCGTTCATACCACAAAAAAACATCGGGGACCGCAACCGTCGCGAATCCCACCTGTATCCAATAGATACGGGCACATCACGCACCGGTACAGTCCCCATTTTTTGCTCAGGCAGTGCTATTTATCTTGGGTTGTAAAAAAATGCGCGAAAGCGCGAACTTCTACAGCACCCATCCTATCCGTAACTCGATTTCGTATTTCATCACCGCCTGGAAGGTTACATTTTGCGAAGGTATGGCGCCCTCCAAATCAAGATAACTCTCTATACAATCGGTCCCCTCTAATTCATTAGACATATCCAGCAGGTCCGTATCGTCCTCGAAAGCCAACACTACTTCCTGACCAAATTCCCCCTGCGCATCACCGACTAAAATGGACCTGCCGGTTGTTTGAGAACGTACCTCGTATCTTAATTGGTTCAAGAAGTTGAAGTCTCCTTCGTGAGCTCTAAGTGTAATATTCTTCAGGATAAGACTTTCCAACTTTGTCGACCTTAAGAGGAGTCGAACGTAAAAAGGCAATGCCGCTATTTCTTCCTGAAACACAGCCGAAAGGTTATTATTATCTAAGAGTGCTTCTATTTCGGATAGTCCACAGACTTCGCCCAACAAAACTGGGCCACTCTCTATTGGTAACAGATTGACATCTCCCAAGTCCGACCCAATCTCCGATATTCCTGGAAACCCGGCATTTTCCACCAAAGTGAATTCCCCGTCCAAGGTGACCTTCGCGCCGCATCCCGACAGCAGTAGCATAAGAAACACGATACTCACAGTCTGAATACATTTCATTAATTTGGATGACATGACAGGTTCCTTTCTCAGGTAGTAAATATAGATCCCAACGACAACCATCCACACGTACACTACATGGTACGAAATAGACTGTACCCTATTCAATTTTCCGGACAGAAGTATTTAAGGCGCAAAAAACAATCACGAAAATAAGGGGAAACAGACAGGATATCCCCTACATTTAGGCTGTTTTTAGAGTCAGACAAGATTCAGGTTTATCTGCCACGTGCGTTAGTGGTATGCTTATGGTACTTTATTACTTGTAAAAATTGACCCGTCCCGCACCCGGGTGTTTCCCGCAGTCTTTGGAGGTGACCATGGCCTATATCCTTGCGCTTGATCAGGGAACGACCAGTTCCCGCGCGATTCTTTTTGACCAAAGCGGGCATATTAGCGGTGTCGCCCAGAAAGAATTTGAGCAACTTTTCCCGAAACCGGGCTGGGTGGAACACAATCCCGATGAAATTTGGGCTTCCCAGTTCAGTGTGGCGGCGGAAGTCATGGGAAAAACGAATGTGTCCGCCCGGGAAATCGCCGCCATAGGCATCACGAATCAGCGCGAAACCACAGTGGTCTGGGAACGCTCCACAGGAAAGCCGGTGTGCAATGCCATTGTCTGGCAGGACCGGCGCACGGCGGAAATCTGCGCCGCGCTGAAGGAAGCCGGTCATGAATCCCTGTTTCGGGAAAAAACAGGGCTGGTTCTTGATCCTTATTTTTCAGGCACCAAGTTGAAGTGGATTCTCGACCATGTGCCCGGCGCGAGAGAAAAGGCTGAACGTGGGGAATTGGCCTTCGGCACGGTGGACTCCTGGCTGGTCTGGAAATTAACCGGCGGGCAACTGCATCTAACCGACGCGAGCAACGCTTCCCGCACCTTGTTATTCAATATCCATTCGGGGGACTGGGATGAGGAATTGCTTGGGCTGCTCTCCATTCCCGAAAGCATGCTCCCCCAGGTGAAACCCTCCTCGGAACGGTATGGCTATACCTCCTCCGATATCTTTTCCATACCGGTTCCCATAAGCGGCATCGCGGGGGACCAGCAGGCGGCGTTGTTCGGACAGCTGTGCACCCGACCCGGCATGGTGAAAAACACCTACGGCACCGGATGTTTCATGCTGCTCAATACTGGCGACAAGGCCATCACCTCGAACAACAACCTGCTCACCACCGTGGCATGGAAACGGAACGGCGTGACCACTTACGCTCTTGAAGGCAGCGTGTTTATCGCGGGCGCGGTGGTTCAATGGCTCCGTGACGGTTTGGGGATTGTCCGCTCCGCCGCTGAAATCGAGACGCTGGCCCGAAGCGTACCCGATACCGGCGGCGTGTATCTTGTACCGGCATTTGCGGGCCTGGGAGCGCCGCACTGGAATCCCCATGCACGCGGTATCATCACGGGACTTACCCGCGGCGCCACAAGCGCGCATCTTGCGCGGGCGGCGCTGGAAGGCATCGCCTATCAGGTCGCCGATGTACTGACCGCGATGGCCGCCGATGCGGGATTCGCCGCGACCGAACTGCGCGTCGACGGAGGCGCGGCAGCCAACAATCTGCTGATGCAGTTCCAGGCGGATATTCTGGACCTGCCCATTACACGGCCGAAGACCCTTGAAACCACGGCACTGGGGGCGGCCTATCTCGCCGGACTGGCGGTCGGCTATTGGGACGATACGGACTCTCTTCAACGACAATGGCAAGAAGATCAGCGGTTTATCCCGGGAATCGATGCCAATGACCGCCATGCGCTGCTTGCCGGGTGGCGGGACGCCCTGGGCCGGTGCTGTGCAGGATTCTCTTAAACAACGCTAGCCGTCGATTGAAGCATTCTTGTTTCTCCCCAATTTGCTCGCGCCATCAGTGAGGGTAACCCTATGCCAGAAATCACATCCCCCCCTTGGGAAACCATACGAGAATTCGTTGAGGCGAAAGACGCCACAGGCCTCGACAATTTTCTGGACAATCTTTCGCCCGGTGATATTGCGCGGGCCTTCTCCCGGCTGGACGAAGAGGAGCGCAACGCCGTACTTCACCTCCTGGAACCGGAAGACGCGGCGGACCTCCTGGAAGAGATGGCGGACACCCAGGGCGCCGATATCATCGAAGACCTGCCCGTCCATGCGGCGGCCAGTATCATAGAGGAAATGGAAAGCGACCATCGCGCGGACATCCTCGGCAAACTCGACGAAGAAGACGCGGAAGCCATTCTCAATCAGATGGATCCCGAAGAGGCCAAAGACGCGCGCGAACTGCTGCGATACGATTCGGAAACCGCGGGCGGCATCATGGTGACGGAATATTTTGTCTATCCCGACTCCGCGACCGTGGCCGAGGTGCAGGAGGACCTGCGCAGAAAATCCGAAACCCATCCCGATACGGGAGTGCAATACGTATATGTAGAATCCGCCCGGCATGCATTGTTGGGCGTACTGCGCCTGCGCGACCTTTTCTTCACCCCCCCCACCGCAAACATCAAATCGGTTATGGTCGCAAATCCCATATTCGTTTTCACAAGCACCACCCTTGATGAACTTGATGATATTTTTGAACGTTATCCCTTTTGGGGACTTCCCGTGGTGGATGAGTCGGGCATTCTGCTGGGCGTTGTCCGCCAGACGGATGTGGCCGATGCCTGGAGCGAACAGCAAGGCCGCACCCTGCTGCGTTTCGGCGGTATCGCTTTCGGTGAAGAATTCAGGAATATGCCCCTGATTGAACGCAGTTCCAAGAGACTTTCCTGGCTGTTTATAAATATGGGTCTCAGCACCCTTGCCGCCAGTGTAATTCTCGGGCACCAGGAAACCGTAAACCGGTTGTTCGTCCTGGTATTCTTTATGCCCATCATCTGCAATATGAGCGGATGCAGCGGCAACCAGGCCGTTGCCGTAAGTATCCGGGAATTGACCCTGGGCCTGATCAAGCCGGAGGACTTCTGGCACGTCTGGATTAAGGAATTACAGGTGGGACTGATTAACGGCGTGCTGCTCGGATTGAGCCTTGGCCTGATGTCCTGGCTGTTTTGGAATGAAACCGCCACGCTAGGCATGCTGGTGGGCACGGCTTTCGCCTTGAATACGCTTATTGCCGTATCGCTCGGGGGATTAATACCGCTCCTGCTGCGTAAGTTTAAGGTTGACCCCGCCCTGGGTGCCCCCCCCATTTTGACGACCCTTACCGATATGTGCGGATTTACCTTGGTATTGGGATTCGCCCGCCTGGCCATTGAAACGGGGATCATATAACACCAGACTTCCTGATCTCGTCGGGGTCATTCAATGATTACTCGGAATCCGGTTTGGCACTTTCTTGATGGCATGTTCGTATAGGACCACAAGAAAGGGACAGACCACGAAATAGCCAAGAGCAGAAAGGGGCATCCAGGCTTCGTTACCGACGGCTATTTCGTCGTCAGTCCCTTTTTGCTCCCTCTTTTTGTTTGTTTTCCAGTGCCGTGGGCATATCCGACGAGATCAGGATATCTGGACATCGTTTCCCATCTTCATGCCCGGAAAGCCTGTTCGACCTGTCACTTGGACCTGATACTTTCCGCAATAACCACCACGGCCTGGGCGCTGATGGCTTCCTGACGCCCTTCCGCGCCGAAGCCCTCGTTCGTCCGGGGCTTGATGGAAACCGCATCCAAAGCTATACCCAGACTTTTGGCAAGATTTTCCCGCATCGCATTCACATAAGGTTGCAGTCTGGGGCGTTGCGCAATGATGTTGGCATCCATCTGGACGGGCGCATATCCCTTTTCCCTAACCATCCGGACCGCTTCATCAAGCAACATCAAACTGTCAGCGTCTTTGAATCGCATGTCCGAGTCCGGAAACACCGCCCCTATGTTCGGCAGACCGGCTGCACCCAGGAGCGCGTCTGTCACCGCGTGACACAAAACGTCCCCGTCCGAATGGGCGACGAATTTCTTCTCGGAGGGGATCCTCACGCCACCCAGCGTCAGGAAACCGCCCTCAATCAATCCATGAATATCATAGCCTAGTCCAACACGAATCATGAAAAGCCATGCTCCATCAGAAAGTCGGCATACTGCAGGTCGCTGCCTGTGGTAATCTTGAAATTGGAAGCGCTGCCCCGCACCAGTTTTACCGCGTGCCCGGACCTGTATACCAAAGTCGCATCATCGGTACATAGGGTACCATTTTCACCGGCCCAGCCATAAGCGGCGCGGATAACGTCGATCTGAAATACCTGCGGGGTCTGACAAGCCCACAACAGGCTTCGGTCCGGCGTGTTGTGCAGGAATCCCCCACCATCATTCATCAGGATGGTATCCGCTACCGGCATCGCCAGCGTCGCCGCGCCGTGCCGTTCCGCAGCCTCGACTACCGCGGAGATATCTTCGGGAGAAACAAACGGGCGCGCCGCATCATGAATGGCCACAAGGTTCGCTTCGCCTTTGATAAATCGCAACCCCCTCATTACGGAATCCTGACGCTCCCCGCCGCCTTCCACCAATTCCACCGGGATGGGATACGAGGCCAACACCTTTCTGAATTCGGCCTCATGTCCTCGAGGGAACAGCACGATGACCGGCATAGCAATCCAGGGGAACGCAAAACGCTTCAGGGTGGCGAGAAGCAGGGCTTCCCCCCGAAGCGGCACCAACGCTTTGGGAAGGTCCTTTCCCAGGCGCCGCCCCATTCCCGCCGCTGGAATGAGCAGATGCGTTTTCATTTTACCAGGTTGTTAAACCGTGTGAAGATCATCCTGCCCGCGGAAGTCTGTAAGACACTGGTGACCAGCACCTCCACATTACGGCCCAAATAGTTGCGGCCATTGTCCACCACCACCATTGTACCGTCATCAAGATAGCCCACCGCCTGGGTCAACTCTTTACCCTCTTTAATCAGCTTCACCTCCATCACTTCATCGGGAAGGACGGCGGGTTTCAGGGCATTCGCGAGATCATTGATGTTAAGTACCGTCACCCCGTCTATCTGGGCGACCTTGTTCAGATTGAAATCGGTGGTAAGTATCCGTGCATTGTATTGCTTGGCCAGTATCACCAGTTTTTCATCGACCTCGCGACTGTTGGCGGGATTGTCCTCGATGATGCTGACAGAGACAGAATGCTCGCTTTCCTGAAGTCCACGCAGAATATCCAGTCCCCTGCGCCCTTTCGCCCGGCGAACAATGTCGGCCGAATCGGCGATATTTTGCAATTCTTTCAACACAAAACGGGGGATTAACAAGGTGCCTTCAACAAAGCCGCTCTGGCAAATATCGGCGATGCGGCCGTCTATCAGGACACTCGTGTCCACCAGTTTGAGGGAAACAGCGTTTGAGGCGCGCACATCACGCCGGCGCACCTCCGAAACCAGCGCTTCCCAATTGGACGCACGGGTCAATGCCAGTTGGATACCGATATACCCGAAAACAAGCACTACCGTCACCGAAACAAAAACTTGATACGTGAAATCAAGGTCGGGAAACCAGAAAAGAAGATAGCGTGACGCGGAATATCCCGCTATCAAGGCGATTAAAACAGCGACCACCGAGGGGGCCACCCGTTCATACATTTCCTGGGTTACAAAATAAAGAAGTAAAAATATCACCGCGGCAAGAACCGCGCCAATAAAGCCCCCCAACAGAAGCCACGGAAATGTTGACTCCATCACATATCCGGTCGCAATTCTGTTTTCTATGATGAAACGCGCCCACGTAACCCCCATGACGACACACGCTATCGTAAAGATCAACCGTATAATTTTTACTGCCATATACTAATCCTTTTTATAAATTGTATAAAAAACATATAATTACATGCGCTCAACACATTTGACTACGATTTTGGTCAAAAGGGGTTCAGCAATATTGGCGTTCGCAATGATTTTTTCAATATCGGCCGGTTCAAGTGCATCGGGGATGCACAAGTCCGTAATCGCTGAGAATCCCAAAACGCGCAGACCGGCTTGAACAGCGACAATCACTTCAGGGACCGTACTCATACCCACGGCATCGGCACCGATAATACGCATAAACCGGTATTCGGCCCGGGTTTCAAGGCAGGGTCCCGTACATCCGAGGTACACTCCCCGGTGCAGTTTGATTCCCTCCTCCGCCGCCACCTGTTCAGCCAAGCCTATCAAGGCATTGGAATAGGGCTCGGACATATCGGGAAAACGGGGACCAAGGCTGTCATCATTCACGCCAATAAGCGGGTTATCATTCATCAGATTAATATGGTCTGTAATGACCATAAGATCCGCCGGGGCGAAATCCGGATTCAGTCCTCCGGCGGCATTGGAAACGATCAAAGAATGTACACCAAGCGCCTTCGCCACCCGGATGGGAAAAGTAACTTCTTTAAGCGAATAGCCTTCATATTTATGAAAACGCCCCGAAAGGGCTACCACGGATTTCCCCGCCAGGGTTCCAAGAATCAGTTCTCCCGCATGACTGTCCACTGTCGAAACAGGAAAGTGCGGTATGGACTCATAAGAAATGCGCGTTGCAGATTCAATACGCTGTCCCAACATACCCAGACCGGTACCCAATACAATGCCAATTTTGGGTTTACTGGGCGTAAGCGCCTGTATGGCCATTGTTGCAGCTTCAATTCGGTGAATTAAATCCATAAAATATTTACTTTTCCTCTCCTCATTTCAATGATATCACTCCTATTATTACTTATTTGTCAGATTGTTTTCAAGTATTCGTAAAACATCCTGATAAAGAACATCACGAATAAGAATGGTCTTTTCCCGTGAGTGTTGTCCTCCGACTAAACTGAAAGACGTTTTATTTTTTTTTAGAATCTTTGAAAAATGGGCAATCACGGCCTCATTGGCGGCACCCTCAACGGGCGATGCCATAACCGATAGGCGCAGTCTGCCGTTTGAATGGAGACTGAGGCTTGTTTTTGAAGCCCTGGGTTGAACAAACACCTTAACCAGCGTATCGTTACCTTTATCAACCACACTATCCGTCAGTCTGTCTTTGTCCATACGTTATTCTGATACCTGTCAAGCGGCGATTCGATTGTATCTGTAAAAGGTACGCTTTGCCCGCAACCCGGTATTTTGAACCTTTTCAACAGTTTGTAAGCCACACTTTCGCTTTCCTGCAAAAGACCTCAAC
>JAKJCY010000027.1:24742-33757 GCA_022706235.1 Candidatus Hydrogenedentota bacterium
ATCTTTCATTCCTGCTTTATTTCGCCATGTCTTAGAACGGCACAGGACACCGCAAAAAGGCAAAATGACGCGTTGTTTTAGAACGCTTGCATCAAACCGGAACATAGCGGTCCTCTTGGGGAAAACAGGCTCCTTAAGTAATCGCCAGCTAACTCCCCCCGGGAACCTATTACTCATGGCGCTCTGTCGGCGGACAAGATACCTATACAACGAGAATCAGTATAGGTTGGTTACACTTTAAGTTCGGAGTTCCTGACCTCGTCAGAATTGCGTATGGCACTTGTAAAAGACAAAAAAACGGAGCAAAAAGGGACTGATGACGAAATAGCCGTGAGTAACCCAAGGATACAGGTACTTTGCTGGCATTGGCTATTTCGTTGTCTGTCCCTTTGTTGCGGCCTATACGAAGAGGACTGTAAAAAAAAGTGCCAACACGAATTCCGAAATATCATTATCAAACCCGGTCGAGGTCAGGAAGTCTGAAGTTAGGCGACAACCTTTCACCTGATGCGTTTTGTTTTGCTTACCATGCCCTGCACATGGGATTGGCCAACGAGCCTGATAGTCTGTTTCTTATAATACCTGTTCAGTCCATAAAGATTCACCTATTTTATCTGAGCGGGCCCAATGCCCATATTTTAAGGTGGTTCGATTTGAATTCGGTCCTGGATTTAATACAACATACAGGAGCGTGTATACCCCAATTTCCCCCCAAGAAACTATGGAGGAGGCATGAATATATTCATCATGGGAGGCGGACGTGTCGGTTCCCATATCGCACAAATGCTGAGCGAAGAAGAATATGACATTACTGTCATCGAGAAGAATCCGGACGACCAGGAACGACTTGACCTGTCGCTCAACGCTCGGATCGTACTCGGTGACGGCACTTCAGCGTTGTTAATGCAATCGCTGGACGTAGGTGAGGCGGACCTCTTTATTGCCTGTACCGGAAACGACGAGTCCAACCTTATTGCCGCCGCAGCCGCAAAAGGCTTAGGGGCGCGCCAAGTTCTGGCCAGGGTTGAAAAACCCATTTTCGTTGAAGAAAGTGTTTTATTTGAAGGTTTTCTGAATATCGACTATATGCTCAGTCCAGACGCGCTGGTAGCCCAGGAAATCGTCAATTATATTGTTTATCCGGGCGTGCTTGCCGCGGAAGATTTTGCACAGAACAAAATCCAGCTTCGTCAGGTACAAGTCAGCGCCAATGCTTCCGCAGCGAACCACCCGCTAAGTGATACGCTTCCTCCAGGCGGCGGTGTGCTTGTCGGGGTTTTGGAACGCGACAACATAATTACCATTCCCCACGGAAGCGACCACGTTTTGCCGGGCGATAAAGTCACCTTGATCGGCAAGCGTGAATCCATGCAGAAGGCCATCCAGACGTTCCAGGGGGAAGAGCCCCGAATGCAACATATCGCTATCATGGGCGGAGGCGGCATTGGAAGATGGATCGCCCATTCGCTGGAGGGGAAAGTCGAATCGGTGAAACTATTTGAAGTAGACCTTGCAAAAGCGGAGCGGATCGCCTCCGGTTTCCGTAAAGGCAACATTCACGTCATCCACCGGGATGCCACATCAAAGTCGGACCTGGAACAGGAACATATCAATGACTTTGACCTCTTTGTGGCGACAACGGAAGACGACGAACGCAATATGATCGCGGGGGTGCTCGCTCAAGCGGTCGGTTCCAAAATGAGCGCCGTGGTTATGCACCATCCCGATTTCGCGCCACTGGCGGAAAAACTCGGTATCCATATGACCGTCACCCCACGGGACGTTCTGTCAAACAGTATTCTGAAAATATTACGGCAACAATCCATATCCACCTCGTCTATTTTGAGGGAAGGCGATGCGGAAGTGCTTGAAATCACACTGGGAAAGACTTCACAAGCCTTGGGGAAAAAAATAAAAGACATGCGCCACCTGCTTCCCCGGGGCCTTATTATCACGACCATCATCCGGGGCGACCTGGCCTACGTTCCGGGCGGCGAGGACATGCTGGAATCCGGGGATAGTATCGTTATCATTGCCATGGCAAATGCGATTATAGAAGCCCAACGCCTGTTCCAAGGACAATAGCGTCATATAATGAACTTCCGTGAGTTCATAAAGAATATGGGCTTATTCAGCGCAGCGGCTTCGCCCATGTTTTTCCCGCCCCTGCTATGCGCCCTTTTCTATCAGGAAATGGCGATGGCGCTGGTTTTCCTTCTGAGCGTGTTCCTAATGGCCGGTGCGGGGGGAATCCTTTTTGCCGTGGGAAAAGGCTCCAAAAGGCGGCTGCAACAGCGGGAAACGTTGGGATTGGTCGGTGCCGGTTGGCTCCTGGTAGCCTTATATGGCGCCATCCCTTATGTATTGTCCGGAGAGTTTTCCTTTATTGACGCTTATTTCGAATCCATGTCCGGATTCAGTACGACCGGGGCCTCCGTTTTATCCGACATCGAGGCACTTCCCAAGAGTCTCCTGTTCTGGCGCAGTTTCACCCACTGGCTGGGGGGCCTGGGTATTATTTTGCTGCTTATCATCGTTCTTCCCTTTCTGGGCGCGGGCGGCAAATTACTGTACCGTTCTGAAATGCCCGGGCTCGAAAAAAGCAGTTTTAAGCCTCGTGTAAAAAACTCCGCACTTTTTCTTTTCAAAATATATATGGGCTTGACGCTTATTATGACCTTGTTGCTCCTCCTGGCCGGCATGGACCTCTTTGACTCCCTCTGCCATACGTTTGGAACACTGGCCACAGGGGGATTTTCAACCCGCAATGCAAGTATCGCGTATTATGACAGCCCGTTGATTGAGTGTATTATCAGTCTTTTTATGATCATTGCCGGAACAAGTTTCAGCCTGATCTACTGCTTTTTCGTGGGTGAGTTCCGCACCATTTATAAAAATGGGGAATGGCGCCTCTACCTCTTGATTCTTGCCGCGTCTGTGGTGTTGATTACCTGGAATGTGTCTTCCTCGGACCAAAGCATTCCCGGACTCATTGGCCAAGAAGAGGCCGACACGGATATGGGTTTTCCCGGACTTGTTCGCTTGACCGCATTCCAAACGATCTCCACGATGACCTGCACAGGATTCTGTGTCACTGATTTTAATCAATGGCCCGACTTTTCCCGAATGCTGTTGCTGATGCTCATGATTATCGGGGGGTGTTCCGGTTCCACTTCTGGCGGGCTGAAGGTAGTCCGCGTGCTCCTTCTTGTCAAAATGGCCCGTTGGCACCTGGTACAGACATTTCGTCCCAAGGATATCCGCGTCTTTCATGTGGATAATTTGGTGATTGATAAAGGACTTCAAAACAGCATCCTTGCCTATTTCACCCTTTATTCTTTGGTTTTTGGAATGGCTGTACTGGCATTAACCGCCTCTGATATGCCTGTTATTACCAGTATCAGCGCCGTGGCCTCCTGTTTTAATGGCGTCGGTCCCGGTCTTGAACAAATCGGAGCCGTCGGCAATTATGGGGCCCTATCTGCCTTGGGTAAAATAACGTTGTCACTTATCATGGCTATGGGGCGTCTCGAAATCTACGCGATATGTGTTTTGTTTCTGCCTTCCTTCTGGCAAAAACATTAAAAACGAGATGGCATTATCTGCCGGGAAGTTCATAAAGCACGCAGAGGCTCAGGTTTTCGTACCGCCTCTCACCCTGTGCTATTATGCCTGTTTAGAACTGTAGAAAGGGAGCCTATTCTTGTCTCTTGTTTCAACTTTCACGCTAATGCGTGAGATTCGCAGACAATGGTTTCTTCACGTCACCAATCTTCAGAAAGCAAGACGAACTAAACGTGGGTAGGAACCGGGGAATATTCAACTTATGAACCGTCTTTCTTTCATGAAAAATCTGGGGCTGGCCAGCCTTGCCGTTTCCCTGATGTTTTTGCCTTCCATGGCATGTGCCGTGGTCTATTGGGAACTCCATATGCTGGTCGTCTTTCTTCTGAGTGCCTTTGCCGCGCTATTCCTGGGAGGACTTCTTTACCTGGTGGGTATCAAAGCCGATGGGCGCCTCTATCATCGCGAAACGCTGGCGCTGGTTGGGGTAGGGTGGCTGCTAACGGCGTTTTACGGGGCGCTTCCCTACTTACTCTCCTGTCAATTGTCTTTCGTAGATGCCTATTTTGAATCCATGTCAGGATTCACCACTACCGGGGCCAGCGTTTTTGCCCATGTGGAGGCTTTGCCCAATAGCCTGTTGTTCTGGAGGAGCTTTACCCACTGGCTCGGCGGCCTGGGAATTATATTGCTGCTGATTGTGGTACTTCCCTTTCTCGGCGCCGGCGGCAAGCTCCTTTACCGTTCTGAAATACCCGGTCTGGACAAAAGCAGCCTCCGACCCAGAATCAAAGACTCCGCCATTATTTTGCTGAAAATTTATTTGATTCTTACCGTCGTGGAAACCATTTTACTCCTGATCGCCGGCATGAACCCGTTTGATGCCCTTTGCCATACCTTTGGGACCTTGGCCACAGGAGGATTTTCCACTCATACCAAGAGCGTCGCCGCTTTTAACAGCCCGCTCATCGAAGCGATTATAACCATTTTCATGATGATCGCTGGAACCAGTTTCAGCCTCTTGTTTCTTCTCGGAAAACGAAAGTTTAAAAAGGTTCTTGGGAACGTTGAATTCCGATTTTATATTTTTATTATCGCAGTTTCTTCTCTGTTAATCTTTGTCAACCTGCACACAGCGGATAAACCACTCCCGAGTTTTATTGGCACTTCCGATGCCGCGCCGCCGGATATTTGGGACCATGTCCGCGCCTCCCTCTTTCAAACCGTGTCCGTTATGACAACCACCGGGTTCGCAACCGTGGACTTTAATATGTGGCCTGAATTCTCAAGGGCGCTTCTGGTCATTCTCATGTTTATAGGCGGCTGTTCCGGTTCCACGGGTGGGGGAATAAAAGTCGTACGGATTTTTTTGTTGTTAAACCTGGCGTTTAAACATCTCGTCCACACCTTTAGTCCCAAAAAGATACATATAATACGGGTCGACAATCTCATTCTTCCCAAAGAACACGTAATTTCTCTGTTGACTTTTTTTACCATCTATATTCTAGCGGTAGCCGCGTCAACACTATACATGGCTTTTTTAGACCTGCCATTGGTCACGTCGTTCACCGCCGTTGCCGCATGCCTCAACAACATCGGCCCCGGCCTTGAACTGGTGGGAGCGACAGGACACTACGGACTCGTGCCAGCCTCAGGTAAACTGCTGCTTTCATTCCTGATGGCCATGGGGCGACTTGAACTCTATGCCATCTGCGTGTTGTTTATTCCATCCTTCTGGAAGCGATATTAAGTCAGAGGAGTATTCCTTGTCTTTTCCGCCTTCAAGCACCCCCCCATTAGATACACTATGCCCCTATTTCACAAGGTTCCCCCTCTCCTTTCCCATGACGTGCCTGCGGGATGCCGTTCCCGGGGAATACCTCTTTGACCCCTTCTGCGGCTGTGGCACTTCGCTGCTGGCAGCACGCCTGAAAGGTTTGTCCTGCGCCGGCATAGAAACTAACCCTGTTGCCGTCGCTATTGCGCGCGCGAAGGCCGCCCCGGCCACCCCTGAAGCCGTAATGGTCCGGGCGGCGGAGTTGCTCGCGACCGCAGACACCCGGGAAAGGTTACCGGAAGGCCCTTTCTGGCAACACTGCTTTTCACCGGAAGTGTTGCATGCCGTCTGCCGGTTCCGCACCCACTTTTCAAAAAGGATTACAACGGGAACCGACCGGGTACTTTGTGCGCTGCTGCTCGGCGTACTGCACGGACCCAATGACTCCATACCTGGTTTATCCAACAAGATGCCGGCCTCGTATGCGCCCTCGCAAGAAGCCTTGCTGGCGTATTGGACAACCAATCGTCTTTCGCCCCCGGAAATAAATGTGTTGGAAGTCCTTGAAAAACGCGCGAATTATCTGCTATCCACACCGTTGAACAAAGTAAACAGCCGTGTAATTCACGGCGATAGCAGGAAACAGGCGCCTTATCGGTCGCTCAGCGGAGTTGACCGGGTTATCACCTCCCCCCCCTATTTCGGGCTGAACAGTTTTCTCCATGATCAATGGCTTAGAAACTGGTTTCTGGGAAATTCCAAAGGTACGGAATGCCTGTTGGATCAAACCGATACGGAAACGTATGCCCGCGACCTTGCCCGCGTTTGGCGGCAGTGCGCTTCAGTCTGCCGCCCGGGGGCAACCCTCGTCATACGCTTTGGCGGCGTGCCCGGGGTACAAGGGGTTGTTCCCCGCACCTTGCTGGAAGATTCCCTCGCCCTGGCGGATTCCGGATGGAAGACACTGCGCTGCAAGCCCGTCTTCCGGAAAACAAATGCGCCTCCTGCGCTTCCTTTTCGCCCGCCCGCGGCGCGTCCCGCCAATGAGTTTGAGTTGTACGGGCGCCTTGAAACATGAACACCCCGCCACGGTTCCTGTTCAGAACACCGGGCCGAATATCCACCTGCAGGTCCATTCATGACTGGCACCCCAAGGGGCTTGCATACACTCCCATGCCGACCAGGCGGAGACCAGAAACAGAACCGTGAAAAGCGCCCATTGATACTTTTTCCGCATGACAGCCAATTGAGGTACGGACAGAAAAAGCAGTACAGGCACCGCACCGATATGCCAGCGGAACCCATAGGCCGCGCCGCCGTAGTTGTTGGTTGCAAATACATAATACAGGGTTAAAAAGGTCCAGGCGGTCCCCATGGCCACTGCGAACATCCGCAGTCCGTTTTCCTTGTTTGCCAGCATCCTGACAAAACCAGGGACGGCAAATAGCAGCGGAGGAAACAACAGGAAGGTTCCGAACCTGCCGAAATTCATGTGGAATAAATACAGCCAACGGCTCTCATTGAGGCCGTCCACACCAATAGGATTGCGCCAATAGGAATTTCGGAAATTATACATGGCCTCCCGCGTCTGCACGGGAAGGGGGCTGCCTGTAATGGACCACATCAGGGAGAAATGAAGAAGAAGCAGCGGTGCAGCGCCCAAGGTCGCCCACAGCAGAGACCGTCTTGGGTATTTCACAATCAGGAGCAAGCCCAATGTGGCGGGGAATATGGTCATAGGTATGTCGGTGACGAAAATGAAGGCGCTCAGCAATCCGAAGGCGGCGAAACGCCAGGGCGCCGGTTTCAGTTTGTTACTGTAAAGACCGAGCCCGAAATACAAGGCGCCACACAAGGCGGCCGCCGACGGCGTGTGGTTGTTGATTTGACAGGCGTAGCCGGGTATGGGTGAGGCGAAGGCCAACAGAAGTAAAACCAGCGCCGCCCTTTTATGGTCGGGCATGAAAAGACGCAGCAGCAAGAGAAAGAATAGTACCCCGATGGCATAGGGGATTTGTATCAGCGTGACAATCATAACGCGCAAGATTCGACGCAGATCATCCCGGTCGGTCAGCTGCCAGCCCTTAAAAGTGTTCAGGGCGGCATATTCCGCCGCCATCATGAGCGGTAGTATGGGAGGCTTGCTGGAGAGTATTCTGCCGTTGGCGGCTTGTACCTTATCGACAGTCAACACCTCGAAGGGATTCGGGGACGCCTCCGTCGGCCTGTCAATATACCAGGTTCCGTCATGAACTAATGCATACACGGTTGCAAGACGGCTGTTCGCGGTTTCTCCGACCACAATTCCCGGACTCACTACCAGGACGGGCGCCATTGCCAGACAAAATGCCGCCCCCAGCCACAGCAGTCCGCGCACAGGAGAGACCTCATTCCCGGGTTCCGGTACGCTCCCGTCACAACGTTGACCTCTGTTCAAAGAAATGTCCCCCGCGCTTGCGTTATTTTTCACCGCGTATGCGCTCCCAAAAACGGCCTATCCATCCGGGCCGTTCCGCATCGGGATTCACGCGAACCGTCTTTTGGTGATGGGACACCCACGCACCGTCAACCATTTCCTCGGTAGTCTGGGCGTTGAAAACCGTGCCCGTTTGTTGCCAGCGCCCGTTGTGCCATTCAAAATAGAGAACTTCCTCGCCTGTATCGCGCAAAAAATTGGTATCGGAAGCCGCCTGGTTATGCTTGCGGTACATCTGGGTGGAATACCGGATTTTATTCACTTTTACTTCCGCAAAAAGAGGATTCGTCCGGGAGTCATTTTCCCGGAACTCCACCTGAAATCCATCCGGGCCGTCAGGGTATACGGCATATTCGCGGAAGTAATAGGGGCGCCGGTATATGACGAGGATGCTACCGGAATCCTCATGCTGCTGCTCACTCGAAATTTTCTCCCGCATCAGTTGATTCAGGCGTTCTTTCGCCTCCGCTTCCGTCGCATTATACGTTTCGTCCCGAAGGCCGGTTTCCCTGGGACTATTCTTGTCTTTTGCGCAACCCAAGGTAACCATCAGAACGATAAGGGCCATCCATACAAAACTTACTCTTACTTTCATGGTGTTTCTTTCATGCTTCTTTGCCGACTTAATGTTACACAAATCAACATATAGAATATGCACCTGCTCCCGTCATGGTTCGAATTGTTCCATCCATGCGCCGTGCCCGACACCGCCATCCATGAAGACAGATACACAGTGTGCAGATTGCGCACCTCTCATTCCACTGTAACTCCTGCACCGTAAAAACCGGCGTTCCCCGCGTTTCTGACACCGCCGCTCCTACAGGGTTTTCGACCCGCACCGCGAGACACGCCCAAGGTCTTCCCTCTGGAGAGCATACCGGGTTATTCAACGGCTCACGGTTCCCAACTGGATTCAAGAAGCCTGAATCCGCGTATCAAACCGTTCATTATTTTAACATAAAGCAATTTTATTTTTGAATTTTTCCAACAACCTGTTCACCGACTTGTAATTCAGCTCCACATCTGTGATATAACACAAGGCATTGACAAATGGTAAAACGCTGATACAATATACAGTGTAACGCGCCGCGCAGGAGAATGTGTTTGTGGTTTTAGTCCCCCCAAAAAGTGCTGGTTCACTGCCGGAGGTGATTGTCTATACTGACGGTGGATGTGAGCCGAACCCCGGCACGGGAGG
>JAKJCY010000280.1 GCA_022706235.1 Candidatus Hydrogenedentota bacterium
GCACCAGGTCGGCGCGGGAATAGTCCTGCGCGGGTCGTCCGGGCCGGGACAGGGCGACGGCATAGGCGCCGGCGTCTTTGGCGGCGCATACCCCGGCGTTGGAATCCTCGAACACGACGCAGTGTTCCGGCGGCACGCCGGCATGTTCCGCTGCTGCGAGGTAACAGGCGGGGTGGGGTTTGCCGGGGTCGTAGTCTTCGTGGCCCAGGAAAAAGCGGATATCGGGTCCGACGCCGGCAATGGCAATGCCGGTGTCGACATCGGCGCGGTAGGAGCCGGAAACCACGGCGACCAGGCGGGTTTTCGCAAGCCGTTTTAGCAGGTCGATGGAACCTTGAATGCGCACGTCACGGGTGTCGCGGAGCCGGTAAAAATACGGGCCGATCATCGCGCCCATCTCTTCCATGGTCCAGTGTATTTCCGGAAACTGTTCGCGCAGTCGATCATAGACCCCCGGCCAGGAAATGCCGTAGACCATATGAAGTGCCATGTCGCGAGACAGTGTATAGCCATGGTCTTTGGCCAGCAGTTCCATGGCTTCCACCCAGAGAATCTCCGTATCCACCAGGGTGCCGTCCATATCAAAAAAGTAGGCGTCTATCATGAAGTATTGTTCCTGTAGTTTGTGGCAGCATCGCCTTGGATGGTGCCTTTAGGAACTCATGTCAAGGACAAGATGGTGGTGTTTTTAAGTCCCACAGGCTCCATAGGTCATATAGGTCCCATACGTCCTATAACATCCGGATACAAACGGGAACGTTGTCCCATGGCCGGGTTTCGGGCGGCGTCCGTGCTGGAGGTCTGCCTGTTCGTTTAAACGGCATGCACTGTAACAAAACGGCATGCGGGAATCAAGGGAGTTTTTATCCGTTCGGCGCTTCTCTGTATAGTATAGGCGCTGTTCAATCTGTAATGTGTTTCGAAAATACCGGGACAATATCGTGGCAGTTCATTCCTCATATGTAAAATATATGGGCGCGGCAGCGTTCTTGATTTGCGTTCCTGTGGCGTTGCTGGTCCTGTTTATCTGGCTGGGCCAGAACAGGATTTCGGGTGTAACGGTCCGTGTTCCCGGCAACGATGGCCGTCCCGCGTCGATGGAAGAGGAGGACGGACCGGCCGATTTTACGGGCCGTTTCCAGCAGTTTGACGGCATACCGTCGGCGTTGCCGGGCGCGTGGCCCCGCTTCCGCGGCGCGGCGTCGGACAATATTGCCACCGATGCCCCGCCGCTGGCGAATGCCTGGGGCGAGGAAGGCCCGCCGACCTTGTGGATGATACCTCTCGGCGAGGGCTATGCGGGGCCCGTGGTGCTGAATGGAAGGATTTATGTGCTGGACTATGATGAAGGGGCGCGTTCGGACACCTTGCGCTGTTTTTCGCTGGACGATGGCCGGGAACTCTGGCGGCACGGCTACCGGGTGGAGGTGCGGCGCAATCATGGCATGTCGCGCACCGTGCCGGCGGTCACCGATACCCATGTCGTTTCTATCGGTCCGCGCTGCCATGTGCTTTGCCTCGATGCCGTTACCGGCGCGTTGCAGTGGGGGATAGACCTGCAGCGCGAGCACGGCACCGAGGAGCCCCTCTGGTATACGGGGCAGTGTCCGCTTATTGAAGACGGGCAGGTGATCCTGGCGCCGGGCGGGCCGGAGGCGCTGCTCATGGCGGTGGACCTTGCCAGTGGCGAAATTCGCTGGAAAACGCCGAACCCCATGGGCTGGCAGATGTCCCACTCCTCCGTCATGCCCATGATCCTGGGCGGAAAGCGCATGTACGTGTACGCCGCGGTGGGCGGTCTTGTCGGGGTTTCGGCCGAGGTGGCTGATGCGGGCACCCTGCTGTGGCAGACGCCGTGGGATGCCAAGGTGGTGGCGCCTTCGCCGGTTGCCCTGGGGGATGACCGCATCCTTGCTCTGGCCGGGTACGGCGCGGGCGGCATTTTTGTGCAGGTGACAAAAACGGATACGGGATTTGAAGGCCGCGAACTATCCCGGCACAGCCCGCGTGAGGGCATCGCCACGGAACAGCATACGCCGATCTTTCACGAAGGTTTTTTGTATGCCATTATGCCGAAGGACGCGGGCGGGCTGCGCGAGCAGTTCGTATGCTATCGCGCGGACGGCACGTTGGTCTGGTCCAGCGGCAAGGACCACCGCTTCGGGCTGGGGCCGTGGCTGTTGGCGGACGGAAAGTTTTTCGCCCTGGATGATGACGGCACGTTGTATATGATACGCGCGACCCCGGAGCGATTTGAGCTGCTGGACAGCGCGCAGGTATTGCAGGGACAGGAATCCTGGGCGCCCCTGGCGCTGGCAAACGACCGCCTGCTCCTGCGTGACACGGAACACATGGCGTGCGTGTTTGTGGGGAAATAGCGCGTACATTATGTTGAAAAGTATAGGTCGTATAGGGCCTATAGGACCTATACTGGAGGTCTACAATGAACGAAACAGAGAAGAAGGTGCTGCCCGGTTGGGTATGGGCGATGCTCGCCCTGGCGGTAGTTTCCGCGGTACTGTTCCTGTTCTTCACGGACCGGCGCCCCGAACCCGGACCGGCGCTGCGGTATGATGTGTCGGAATATGAAGCAGTGGAAGAAGAGGCGATACGGTACGCGGAGAGGCAGCGCCTCCGGGTGGAACTGGAAGAACCCTATGGATTGGCGGTAGCCGGGGACGGGCGTCTTCTGGTTGTCGGTGACACGGGGCTGCTTATGTTGGATGCTGCGGGCCGGGAACTTGTCCGGCGGGAATTGCCGTTTCCATCCTATTGTGTGGCGGTAGCTGCTGACGGCGTGAGTTACCTGGGTGGGCCGGACGGCGTGGCAGTACTGGCAACGCCTGAAAGCGAGTCCGTATATTGGGACACCCCGGGGGAAAATATTCTGCTGACATCGGTAGCGGTGAATGAACAGCATGTCTATGCCGCCGACGCTGTCAACGCGCGGGTGCTTCAGTATGATCGTTCCGGCCGTCTGTTGCGCGAGTTCGGCGGGCCGAATGATCCGGAGAATCCGCGTCGATTCATTGTGCCCAGCCCGTATTTTGATATCGCTTTTGACAGCATGGGATCCTTATGGATTACGAACCCCGGTAAACTGGGGGTAGAGAATTACCGGGAAAACGGGGAACTGTTAAGTACCTGGCACAAGCCCGGTATGGGAGTAGATGCCTTCGCAGGCTGTTGCAATCCCGCCCAGATCGCCTTTAAGCGCGGCACGACGCTGGTCAGTGCGGAGAAGGGCCTTAACCGGGTCAAAACCTTCGCCGCGGACCGGTCCTTCGCCGGGGTGGTGGCGGCGCCGGAAGCGATACAGGCAGGCTGGAGCGACGCGGGCAAGGTATACGCGCGGGCGCCCATAAGGGATTTGGCTGTGGATGCTGACGATCGTATACTGGTGCTGCACGGACCCCTCCATTGTATTTTGGTGTATGAAGAATGTGTCCCGGGAAAGGATGTGGAATGACTTCGGAGAAACAATCCGGCCGTCGTGAGTTTATCCGCGCCGCCGCGGCAGCCGCCTTGGGTGGCGGGGTGTGGCTGGCGGCAACGCCGTCCGCCGAGACAACCGTATGGCAGATAGACCCGTCTAAATGCGTGCAGTGCGGGCAATGCGCCACCCACTGCGTGATGAACCCCTCGGCGGTCAAATGTGTGCATGCCACCCGTATCTGCGGGTATTGTGATTTATGCAGTGGATTTTTGCAGCCGGGTTCCCCCCGTCTGGACACGGGCGCCGAAAATGAGCTGTGTCCTACCGCTGCGGTCAAGCGCTCTTTTGTGGAAGACCCCTACTTCGCCTATGAAATTGACGAAGTCCTTTGTGTCGGGTGTGGCAAATGTGTAAAAGGGTGCCGCCAATTCGGAAACGGGTCCTTGTACCTGCAAATTAAGCGCGACCTGTGCCAAAACTGCAATGAATGCGCTATTGCGCGCCAGTGTCCCGCCGAAGCGGTGCGGCGTATTCCCCTGAGCCAGGCTTATTTCCTCAAGGAAGCCGGCGCGGAAGAGAATCCGGCCTCATGAACGGCGCTTTACGCCATAAAATGCTTATGCTGTGCCTGGTGTGCGCAGTTGGCGGCTGTTTTGCCCTTGCGGCCGGGGCCCAGACGGAATTTCGTTTTCCCCGGCCCGAATTCAGCAGCGGCTACCAGCATAAGGAAATGGAACTTCCCCCGGCGGCGTTGACGCCGCCCGCCCTGGATGTGATCCTGCTGGTACTGCTGACGGGCGCGACGGCCTGGGCGGTGCTGCGCCGCCGTTCACGCAACTGGGCCCTGGTATTGTCCTTGGTGTCACTGGCCTATTTCGGGTTTTACCGTCAAGGTTGTGTCTGTTCCGTGGGCGCGACCCAAAACGTGTTGAACGCCTTTATCGGCACAGGCGAAGTGCTTACGCTGACCGTGGCGCTTTTCTTTCTGATTCCCCTGGTTACCGCGCTCTATTTCGGCCGCGTCTTCTGTGCGTCGGTATGCCCCCTGGGCGCGGCGCAGGAATTCTGCGCTGTCCACCCGGTACAGGTGCCCAAGGCGGTGGATACGGCGCTGGGCATGCTGGCCTACGCCTACCTGGGCATTACCGTGCTGGGCATCTGGACGGGGTGCGGGTTCCTGATTTGCCGGTACGACCCCTTCGTGGGTTTTTTCCGGCAGGGCGGGAGCTTCAATATGCTGCTGGCGGGTGGCCTGCTGCTCGCCGCTGGCATTTTCATTGCCCGCCCCTACTGTCGCTATCTCTGCCCCTACGGTGTACTGTTGCGTTGGACGTCCATCTTTGCGCGTCGTCATGCCTCTATTACTCCCGCCGAATGTATCCAGTGCCGTTTATGTGAAGACGCCTGTCCCTATAATGCCATCATCCCCCCCATGCCGGAGGAACCGGAACCGCAGAAAATTGGAACGCGCAGGCTGGGACGGCTGCTGGTCGCTACGCCGCTGGTCATGCTTGTGGCCGCCGGGATCGGTTGGAGTCTGCACCCCCTGTTGTCTCGGTTGCATCCCACGGTGCAGCTGGCGGAACGCATTGCCGCGGAAGAAGCGGGCACGGTCACGGGCACGACGATTGAAACCGACGCCTT
>JAKJCY010000281.1 GCA_022706235.1 Candidatus Hydrogenedentota bacterium
GCGAATTTAAAAACAGTCTTCCCCTTTTCCGAAACGGGCAAACCCGCATTGGGTATCACGGAGACAGGCAAAGCCGAAAGCCTGCCTAACCGCTCCGCCGTTTTCTCCATCAGGTCGGGCCCAATCGAGCAATTGATGCCGAAAACATCCAGGCCGATGCCCTGCACCGTGACCAGTGCGGCGTGAATATCCGTGTTAAACAATTGCATCCTGCCGAACTGGTCCACCGTCACCTGGCCCATGATGGGCAGGGACTTTTCCCGTTCTGACAGGGCACGCCGCACACCGAATACCCCGGCTTTCAGCTCCAGAATGTCCTGTTGCGTTTCAAACAACAATACGTCCGCGCCGCCGTCTATCAGCCCCAGTGCCTGCCGGTGGAAATTATCCGCAATCGTGTCGAACGAGGCGCGGCGCAGGTTGGCCGTGGTGGCGGATACCACGTGGTTGGAGGGCCCCATCGCACCCAGCACAAACAAATCGCGGCCGTCATAACCGGCTTCATGCCTATACAAGCGGCAGGCCTCCTGCGCCAGTTCCGCGGCGCGCCGGCTCAGGTGATAGGCCAGGGCGGCGCTGTCCAGTGTGCGCAAATCGAGGTGGTATGGGTTGGCAGGGAAATGGGACGTATCCAGACGCGCCGCATCATATTCCGCCAGGCGAAGCGGCGATGCGCCAAAAGTATTGGTCTCTATGGCCTGGGCGCCGGCGCGCAGAAACGACAGGTGCACCTCTATCACCACGTCGGGCAGTGAAAAACACAGTAGGTCCACCAGCATTTTGAAATCCGGCCCGCCGAACTGGCTGTCGTGGAGGTCCATTTTCTGAATCATAGTGCCCGTCGCGCCGTCTATGCAAAAGGGGCCCCGGCGAACATGGCTCAAAAAGGTATTCGTCATGATTTTCTCCGCTAGAAAAAACAGGATAGTGCCGTCCATACGGGCAGGTCACACATCATTGTGAACGCCCGGCAGGATACGCACCGTTGCGGCGCAGCGCTTACTTCCCCCGCAACGCCTGGTCCAGGTCGGCGATGATATCCCCGGAATCCTCGATGCCCACCGCGAGGCGCAACAGGGTATCCGTAATGCCGAGGGCATAGCGTTGTTTACGGTTCAGGTTGTAGTAGCTTACCATCGCCGGGTGCGTAATCAGTGTTTCCACCCCGCCCAGGCTGGGCGCAATATAGCACAACTTCAGCCGATCCAGGAAGGATTTGGCATCCGCCAACGTGCCCATGATATCGAAAGAAATCACCCCGCCGAAGCCGGTCATTTGCGCCTTGGCAATCTCATAGTGCGGATGGCTTTCCAAACCGGGATAATACACACGTTTCACGCAGGGGTGGCCTTCCAGGAACCGCGCCACCTCAAGGCCCGTCTGGTTGTGCTTTTCCATGCGCAGCGCAAAGGTCTTCATGCCGCGCAACAGTAAATAGCAGCAATGGGGGTCTATCACCCCGCCTATCGCTTTGTGCAACGCCCGTATTTCCTCGATGAGTTCCTTCCTGCCCAGCACAACCCCCGCCAGAATGTCATTGTGCCCCGCCAGGTATTTGGTGGCACTGTGAAGCACAATATCAATGCCGTAATCAAAGGGACATTGATTATAGGGCGTGCTGAACGTCGCGTCGACCATCGTCAGCAGTTTATACCGTTTACCCAAGGCGTACAACCGTTCCAGGTCAAAGATATTCAAGTAAGGGTTGGTGGGCGACTCACTCACAATGAACCGGGTGCTGGGCCGGATTGAGTGTTCAAGGCCTTTATAATCACCAAAAGGCACAATCGTACAGTCCACTCCAAAACGCTGCAGGTAGGATCCGCAGAACTCCAGCGTCTTCTTATAAGCATCATCCGTGATGATGATATGATCTCCGCTGTGAACCAGCGCCAGAATCGTCGTGGTGATGGCGCTCATGCCCGACCCGAATATAACACTGTCCTCCGCCCCGCACAACAGGGATAACCGGTCCTGCGCCACTTTCTCCGTGGGATTCCCATAACGCCCATATTCAAAATGGGCATGGCCGTGGTGCGTGTACGCCTCTATATGGGCACTGTTTTTAAATGCATATGTGGACGTCTGTACAATGGGGGTTGTCACCGAATCCGCATAACGGAAGCGTTCCTCTCCGGCATGAACCGAAACGGTGGAAATCCCCTTGCCGGGAACTTTTTTGTGCAGGTCGGCTAATTTGTTTTTTTTCATTTCATTCTCGGTTCAACTGGTATAATAAGGTGGTTTCCCGATTCCGGAGTTGTCCTGTATCCGGCAACAGTCTTCCCGCGGACCGGTCTGCGACGTGGTATGCCATACTCAGGGCATTGCATATACCCGTAATAAGTATACAATCCCACAGGCTTGCAATACAAAACAGGACGCCTAAATCCGCACGTAAGAAACCGAATTGTTGGTGTGCAGCCAATAGGCTATAGAAGCGGCAGGATGCCGCTTCTACGGTCCCGCACATGCGGATTTTCGAGACGCTGAACTACCTGGCAGATCTTAAGACGTATTATTCTTGCTCTTTCCTGCCAGTACAGGAATCAGACCGCAATCTCAACGATTTCCGCAGTCCGTGCGGCAGGTACCGCCTTGTCGCTTTCGCGGAAATCAGAAAAGGAAACCCGCTTATCCAGACAGGTCTGAATTGTGGGTACTGCTTGCTGCCGACACCCTGTATTTAGGGCAGCCGCCGGACGGGTAGGAGATGTTTTTTGCTTTTCACCGGGAATTATGTCTATAATGTTGATTGTTTAACTTGTATATAACCAAACCAACGGTTTTCAACCTCTGTTTCCCCTTGCGTAAAAGGAGCGCCAACCATGACAACCGACCCCAAAGCATACCGACCCGGAACCCTTGCCTTACATGCCGGACAGGAACCGGACCCTGTTACCGGCGCACGCGCGGTTCCCATCTACCAGACCAGTTCGTTTGTATTTCAGGATCATGAACATGCGGCCCGGTTGTTTGCGCTGCAGGAATTCGGAAACATCTATACGCGCCTCATGAATCCCACCACGGATGTTTTTGAGAAGCGGGTGGCAGCGCTGGAAGGCGGGGTGGGTGCGTTGGCGCTGGCCTCGGGCTCGGCTGCCATTACCACGGCAATCTTGAACATCACAAAGGTGGGCCAGAATTTTGTGTCTTCCCATAGTTTGTACGGAGGCACCCATAATCTTTTTGCCCACACCCTGAAGGATTTGGGCATTGAGGCGCGTTTTGTTGATCCCTCCAACGCGTCGAATTTTGAAACGGCTATTGACGGGAATACACGCCTGCTGTACCTGGAAACCATCGGCAACCCCGCCAATGACGTGGCTGATTTCGAGGCGGTCGCCAAGATTGCCCATGATCACGGAATACCGCTGGTCGTGGATAACACAGTGGCCTCTCCCCTGCTCTTCAGACCTTTCGACCATGGCGCGGACATCGTGGTTCATTCCGCCACAAAAGTTCTGGGCGGCCATGGCACCTCCATCGGCGGCGTGCTTGTGGACGGCGGCCGCTTCGACTGGGATAATGGCAAATTCCCGGAGCTGACCGAACCGTGCGCAAGTTATCACGGCATGAAATTCTACGAGACCTTTAAGCCCGTCGGAAATATCAGTTACATTCTGAAGGCACGCGTCACACTGCTGCGCGACATGGGTGCGTGCCTGTCACCCTTCAACGCCTTTATGTTTCTGCAGGGGTTGGAAACGCTCCACCTGCGCGTGCCCCGACACAGCGAGAATGCGCTGGCCGCCGCCCGGTTCCTGGAAGCCCATCCGGCCGTAGCCTGGGTAAATTATCCCGGCCTGCCCAGCCACCGCGACTACCAACGCGCACAGAAGTATCTACCGAAAGGACAAGGCGCCATCCTCGGGTTCGGCATCAAAGGCGGCTCCGATGCTGCGGTCAAATTCATCAACCATTGCAGCCTGGCTTCGCACCTCGCAAATATCCTCGATGCCAAAACCCTGGTGATTCATCCCGCCACCACCACCCATCAGCAACTATGTGCTGAAGAACAGCGCGCGGCGGGTATTTCGCCGGAATTTGTGCGCGTGTCCGTGGGCCTGGAAGACATTGATGACATCCTGGAAGATTTTGACCAGGCGCTGAAAGCCTCACAGAAATAGCAGGGTTTATGGTTATCAACTACGGAACACACGGCAGAGACGCCCAAGTCTTTTTCATGGCCTTCTGGTTTATGCATTGAACGCGCAAACCTGGCGGCGCCTCCATAACCGGGACAAGGTGTTGAGCGCCGGTACCGTAGTATGTTTCAATGTATTCCGGTCGTAACGTCCCTAATTCTGGTAACCTGTATTCTATGTCATCCTGTCCGCACATACCGCCGGATTCGGTGGGGCCTGTGGAAACGCGCCAGGTGTTGCTGGAAGAGACCCGAAACGGTTTCGTCCTTGAAAGCGGCGCGGAACTCGGTCCCGTCACCGTGGCCTATGAGACCTACGGCGCGTTAAACGAATCGCGCACCAACGCGGTGCTTGTATGCCATGCCCTGTCCGGCGACGCCCACGCCGCCGGATATACGGACCTGTCTGAACCCAAGCCCGGCTGGTGGGATGTTATGATCGGGCCCGGAAAGGGCATTGACACCACCAGGTACTTCGTCATCTGTTCCAATTTCCTGGGCGGCTGCAAGGGAACGACCGGTCCCGCCAGCATCAATCCCGAAACGGGCACGCCCTACGGCCTGAATTTCCCGGTCATCACGGTGGGCGACATGGTGCGTGTGCAGTATGCCCTGGTCCGCCAGCTCGGCATTGGGCGCCTGCTTTGTGTGGTCGGCGGTTCCCTGGGCGGCATGCAGGCCCTGGAATGGGCGACCCGCTATCCTGACGCGGCATGTTCCGTCATCCTTATCGCCACCAGCCATGCCAATGGTGCCCAGCAAATCGCGTTTGACGCTGTCGGCCGCAACGCCATTCAGGCGGATGCGGCATTCCAGGGTGGCGCCTACGGGGATGGTCCCGGGCCACGCAAGGGACTTGCCATTGCCCGTATGCTGGCCCATATCACCTATCTTTCCGACCAGTCCATGCACCGCAAG
>JAKJCY010000282.1 GCA_022706235.1 Candidatus Hydrogenedentota bacterium
ATTGTTGTCGGCTTTCTTTTCATGAGCGCTGCGGGATTTACCATCAACGTGTCCACCCTGATGTCCATCGGCATGTCTGTTGGTATCCTGGTGACCAACTCGATCGTGGTATTGGAGGGTATCGTTAAACGGCTGGACGAAGGCCTTTCCCCCAAAGAAGCCGCCCGGGTCGGTGCGGCCGAATCTTTTATCCCTGTGCTTGCCAGCGCGGGCACGAATATCGTGGTCCTATTTCCCATTGCCATCATGCCGGGCATGGTCGGGCTCTTTATCGGACCTTTTGCCATGACCATGGTTATTGTCACGGCCGTGTCCCTGTTCATGTCCTTTACGTTAACCCCCATGATGGCCTCTTTGCTCCTAAAGCCCAGCAAAAAGAAAAGCCGGTCGCCCGTGGCGCTCTTCGGCAGGGTATGGGACTGGGGATTTAATTATGTGGCGGATTTCTATCGCTGGCAGTTACAGTTTTTTGAGCGGTACCGCATAATGGCCATGATCTTCATGATTTTAGTGGTACTGCTCTTTATGCACAGTCTGAAAATCGGCGGCACCCTTGGTTTTGGCATGGGCGAAGAGGCCGACCGGGGCGAGATATCGGTCAAGCTGGAATATCCCACCAGCAACGACCTTGCCCGCACCACGGAAAGTGTGCTTGCCATCGAAGAAGAATTGCGGTACCTGCCGCACCTGCGTCACATGTTGACCACCATCGGCAAGGTGCAGGGCATGGTTGGACAATCCTCCGAAGGGGTTCACCTGGCGCAAATCCTGTTGCGATTTAATGAGCGCACGGAACGTGCGGAAAGCTTGTATGATATTCTTGAAATGACCCGAGAAAAGTTGAAGACGCACCCGGGTGTTATTGCTACGCTTGTTATTACGAACTTTACCGGCGGCCAGAGTTCCGATGTGGAGTTCGAAATCAGCGGCCCGGAACTGGCCACCCTGAACCAACTTGCGCTGAACGCCCAGAAGGCCTCCTATACGTTGCCGGGATTCCGCGACCCGGACACCACCACGCGTCAGGGCAAACCGGAACTGCGGATCAAGCCGGACCGCGCCGTGCTGTCGGACCTGGATTTCGCTCCCACAATGCTCGGCATGGCGCTGCGTGGCAATATTGAAGGCATTACGGCGGGCACCTTCAAGCGTGAGGCACGCAATTATGACATCGTTGTCAAATTCGCGGAACGAGAGGGGAAGGACCAGGTGCGCGACTTCCTGTTCCCGGCGGCGCCCGGACGGCCCATGACCCTGAACAATATCGGCACTATCGAAGAAACCCTCGCCCCCGTACAGATTACACGCAAGGATAAACAGCGCATATCGAAGTTCTACGCCAATCTGTCGCCGGACTTGCCGCTGGGCACGGCCACGCAGCAATTGACGGAGGCCTTTGAAAAGGAGAGCCCCCTGCCTCCCGGCTATTCCCACAGGTTCGGTGGCGTCTATGAAGTCATGGCTGAAGGTATTGAGGCGCTTTTCGAGGCCGGCATCATAGCAACCCTTCTTGTGGTGCTCATGCTGGCCGCACTGCTGGAGTCTTTTAAGCAGCCCTTGCTTATTCTGGTGACATTGCCCCTTGGCCTGATCGGCGTGCTGTACGGTCTCTACCTGGGTGGATACGGTATGAGCATATTTACGATGATGGGCGTTGTCATGCTAATCGGCATCGTCGTGAATAACGCCATTCTGATTATGGACGAATTCAACGTTAAAGTCAGCAAGGGCGTTTCACGACATGCGGCGATGATTGATTCCGCCCGGGAGGAATTCCGGCCCGTAGTTATGATTACCCTGGCGGCTGTGCTCGGCATGCTGCCCATGGCCTTCGGGAGGGGTATCGGCGCTGAAATGCGCAATGACATCGGGCTGGCCTCCGCCGCCGGTATTCTCATTTCCGGCGTGCTTACACTGTACGTGGTACCTATCCTGTACGATTTCTTCACACGCAAGCCGGATAAGAAAAACAATGTCCCGTCCGCAGGCACCGGTGACACGCCGGATGCGGGCCAAGCGGAGTGACACGATAAAAAATTACCAGAAGTTCACAAAAGCAAAGCATACAAAGGCTTAACCGAGTTTTTGACAGCGACATTATTTGTGTCCTTTGTGTTGTTAATATCCTTTCAATTGCGGGTAACACCCTCACCATAACACACGATGTCAAGGAGACAACCATGAAAAAATTCCGTTACGCGCTGTTGTGCGGTGCGATACTGTTGTCCGCAGCGGCGGTTCCCGCAAAAGCCGAAGAGGCGTCCCTGTTTCAAAGCCTCTTCAACGGCAAGGACCTTACCGGCTGGGTAAATGTCAACACGGCCGAAGATACCTGGAGCGTGCGCGACGGCCTTCTGGTATGCAAGGGGCTACCCATCGGCGTTATGCGCAGCGAAAAACAATATGAAAATTTCGTCTTGCACATTGAGTGGCGCCACATGGAAGCGGGAGGTAATTCCGGTGTGTTTGTCTGGAGCGAGGGAACCGTGCCCGAAGGCCGGCAATTGCCCATGGGGCTTGAGGTGCAAATGCTCGAATTGGACTGGGTCAACCAGCACAAGGACAAGGACGGCAACCTGCCGCCCATCGCCTATGTCCACGGCGAGCTGTTCGGTGCAAACGGCGTCAAAACAGTCCCGGATAATCCGCGTGGTGAGCGCAGCAAATCCATTGAAAACCGCTGCCTGGGCAAGGGCGAGTGGAACACGTATGATGTCGTTTGCGTGGATGGCGTGGTCAAACTGGCTGTCAATGGTAAATTTGTCAATGGCGTCAGTAAGTCTTCCCGTAAAAAGGGCTACCTGTGCCTTGAATCGGAAGGTGCGGAAATCCACTTTCGCAACATTCAGATAGTGGAACTTCCTCCAGGTATTCTCATCCCGGAAGAAATTGCGCCGACAGTTGTGGAGTAAACAGCAAAATTTTATGGGCTGTACATCGCGACGGATAAGCCGTCAGAGAAAGGCCCATCCGGTCATTCTTCTGGCACCCCGAGTTTGACCAGTACAGCCCCGTGGGCAGGAACCTCTGTGACAAACGCACCTTCCGCCGGGGGCAGGTCTTTGTGCTGCCAGAGATCGCGTACGGACTGCGTCCCTGAAATACCGAGGTCGTCCCAGCGGGCGGTCAGGGTCGTCTTTACCGGAGCCCGGTTGAACAGGGCCACCGCCAGGGTGCCGTCATAGAGAGGTTTCTTCCAGATTTCCGTCCAGGGGTCCCCGGCGCAACGCCAGCCCTGCTTGCCGAGGGCGTCCTGGTTCACCGCGATGACTTCATCGTTGGTCATGAGGGCCAGGGTGAAAGCGTCCAACTGAGCGAGGTCGCAGCCCAATAGCAGCGGCGCGGCGAGCACGGTCCACAAAGTGATATGGGCGACCTGCTGGTTTTTCGTGAGCGGGGTCGGGCGCATGGTTTTGCCCCAGCCTACGATGCCGACGACAAGCATGTCGGGGTCGTTCCAATGTCCGGGTCCCGCCCAGGGCTCGAGCCCGTTCTGGGCAAAACCGATTTTGGACATGCTGCTCCAGGAATCAGCAATGTCCCCCGTGGTACGCCAGAGATTACCGCCCACCTCCTTGCCCCATTCCCACACATCGCCCATGCCGTACTGACAGAGGCTGTAGACGATGTCGCGGTCGCAGGCCTCCAGAGCTTCGCGCATGAGCAGGTAGGGTTTCATCAGGGCCTCCCGGTCCGAACCGCCAGCGACGCCCTGGTAACTGCACCAGTCGTACTTGAGATAGTCCACACCCCAGCCTGCGTACGTTTGGGCGTCCAGGCGTTCATATTGATAGCTGCCGGTGTAGCCGCCGCAGGTTTTGGGGCCTGGCGAGGAATAGATGCCGAATTTCAGCCCCTTCGAGTGGATATAGTCGCCCAAGGCTCTCATATCCGGAAACTTTTCGTTGCACAGGATTGTGCCGTCCGGGGCGCGGTTCGCTTCCCAGGCATCATCCACGTTGATGTATTGGTAGCCGTGGGCGGCCAGTCCGCTGGATACCATGTAATCCGCAGCGGCTCGTATCTTGGCATCGTCCACCTCCAGGCCCCACACATTCCAGGAATTCCAGCCCATGGGCGGCGTCAGGGCGAGTTGGTCTTCGCCGCCCACAATGGTTAACGTCCGTGTGGCGGCGCCTTTCGGGCCTGTGACAGTCAGTTCCACCTCTGTAGTACCCGCCTGCGCGAGGGCACCGCTGATAATGCCTGTCTGGGAATTCAGGGACAGTCCCTCAGGCAGGTTTCGGGCGCTGAAGGACAGCGGTCCTTCGCCGGTGGCGGGTACCAGGTAAAGAAAGGGCCGACCGGGGGTGGCGCCGGTAATGCGCGGTCCGTGAATGGCCGTTTCGGAACATGTCCCCATAAATATCACCGGGTCTTCCTCTTCGAGCACGGCGGCACAAGGCCGTTCGGAAGCAGCCGCGTCCAGGAGTACTGCGGCGCCCGCCCAGTTGGCATGGTCGTTGGCGTTGCCGTCGCCGCCGTCGGAAACCAGCAGCAGCAGCGATTGCGCGCCGGCGAGATCTACGTCGAAGTAGTGGGGCGGGTCGTTTCCGCGCAGCACCGGCGATTCCGCCTTCCGCACACCGTCCACCCATACGCTGAAGCTGGCGGAGCCCCGACCCTTGGTGGCGTCGTCTATGCCGGCCACCGCCAGGAACCGCGCCGCAGCCCCCTTGAGATCCACCATGAACGCGCTGGAGGCCGCCGTGCCGATGCCGTGTTCAAAGACTTCCCCGCCCAGCGAAATCTCGAAACCGCGTACGGATTTTCCGGCGCGGGCTTCCTTGATGTCCTGCCGAACCGCACTCAGGTCCAGTGTATCCAGCCACAGGCCGTTCGCGGGCGGCTCAGCCCCTGTCAGCGTTTCCCGGGCGATTGCCGTGTTCGACAGGCCGAGCAAGCACAAGACAAACAGAACAGTTATGTACAAGAGACTGCGGCACATAAAATAAGCGCGCATGGTTGGCTTCCTTTCCTAATTTACGATGACGTATTTATGTTTCGGTGGACACCCCT
>JAKJCY010000283.1 GCA_022706235.1 Candidatus Hydrogenedentota bacterium
TATCTGGAAGCGTCAATTCGGCGCAGGCACCCAGTGCAAGCCGGAAATCGGATGATATCATGCTTTCCGCAGTGTGCACAAATCATTGTCGTATTCATAGGGCACTGTTCCCCTTCGAAAAGGCAGGCTGAGGCTTTTCCTGACTCCCGGAAAGACAAACTGTTCATCAAAAACGCAGCGGTATGGCAGTCGGGCAGGAGTGCCTCGCAGATAAACATTGCTATGCCGTGCTGTCCAGGGGGTGGTTGTTCCTTCCTTTGTATTGCCGCCGCGACGGAAAGCATTCCATCCATCAGTCCCTTGAACGAAATATTTCCTTGTCCAGCAGGCCGAAAGGAGTGAAACTCTTGTATAAGGTTAGATAAACGGCGGCGGTAACGGTAATAGCGGTTCCGGAAAAGATGGCCAGCATGATGGCAATCTGATACTTGATGGCGGTCGCGGGGTCGGAACCTCCCAGGATGACGCCTGTCATCATTCCGGGCAGGGAAACCACACCCATGGTGGCCATGGTGGCCACCGTGGGCGCCAAGGCGTCCCGGAGGGCGTCGCGCATGAATGGCAAAACGGCTTCGTGCAGGCGGGCGCCGGAGGCCAGGGCATGCAGATAGGCTTTCTCCTGTTTATGAATGGATTCATAGAAGCTGCGGATGCCGACGATGTCGGCACGCAGGCAATTGCCAAGGATCATGCCCGCAATAGGGATGACATACCGGGCGTCGAGCAAGGGGTCGGGCCGAATAATTACGGTGACAAAGAGCAGTAACGGGAAAAGCACGCCTATCAGTAAGGCGAAGGACAAGGGTGCAAGGAACCGGCGCGCTTTAAGGCCGCACCCCCGCACAATGGAAGCATCGGCAACGAGCACCATGACGGTAATCCATGCGAAGTTTAAAGCGGGCTGATTCCAGCGAAACAAGAATTGGAGATAAAAGCCGATAAATAACAACTGTACAGTCATGCGGACAATGCTCAGTATCGTATCGCCCAGTATGGGAACTCCATGCCAAAGCAAAGCTGCGAAGGGAAATAGCAGCAAGCCGTAACCCGCCGCAAGTTGCCAATAACTGATGTCCGTGGCATTCATCGCGCCTCTTCCTTTTTCAATGCTTCGATGTTGAATACGCTATTGGAGAGCGTAAAATCACGGGTATCGTGGGATACGGAAAGAATAGTGAGTTCCGATTGCTCGCGCAAGTATTCCCGGACCTGATGTTTGGAATTCGCGTCCAGGGCGGAAGCCGCTTCATCCAGCAACAGCAGGGGGCGTTTTAACAGCAGGGCGGCAATCAGGGCGACCCGCTGTTTTTCTCCACCGGAAAGGGTTCTCACTTCTTTGGACTGCAACGATTGCGGTAACAGGAAACGCTCAAACAAACTATCAACACGATGGGGGTCAAAATTGACTGCGTGATTTGCCTTATAGGAAAAAGGGCGTTTTAGAGCTTCCCGAACCTGTCCGGGCCCCAGGTCCGGCTCCTGGTCCACATAGGCAACCTTGCGCCGTAACCTCCAGACCGTATGTGTGTTCAGAGGTTCACTGTCAATGTGTATGGCGCCTGAGAAGGGGGCAAAACCGATTATGCAACGCAATAAGGTCGATTTTCCTGACCCGGAAGGTCCGCTCAAAGTTAATTTCTCTCCCTCATGCATGGACAAGTACAGGTTGTCGAAGAGGGTTACCTTTCCGAAGATTACTGACACATTACTCACGTCAAGCATGAATGTGTTTTTCATAGGAACGCACGCCTGTTCAGATGAAAAGAGAGTGGAAATCGGGTCGACGTGCCCAATTGACCATGAGCAAGCACCCGGCCCGGGAAAGTTGAATCGATGCTACGCATGCGGGTGAGCCTCCCGGTATACCTGTTTCAGGCGGTCGATGCTGACATGGGTATAAATCTGGGTGCTCGAAAGGCTTTCGTGACCGAGCATTTCTTGTACAACACGCAGGTCGGCGCCGGCATCAAGCATGTGGGTGGCGAAGGTGTGGCGAAGAGTATGGGGAGATATTTCATGACGTGTCGGTAGTGCCACCAGCGCATGTTTTTCGATAATACGCTGTATGCTTCGCGTGGTTAACGGTCCCCCGCGATGGTTGACAAAAATGACCGTGTGTTCCGGAGCGCCGAGACGATGGCGAACCGTAAGGTAATGGAGCAGGGCTTCCAGTGCATAGGCGCCGATGGGTACAATCCTCTCTTTCTTGCGTTTACCGAGAACACGCACAGTATGTTGATCCATAAATACGTCGGGCAGGCGTAATCCTGCCAGCTCCGTCGCACGCAGGCCGCAGGAGTAAAGCGCTTCCATGACCGCACGGTCGCGCGCGCCCAGAGGTTCCGAGGTGTCCGGCGTTTCCAGTAGCCTGGTTACTTCGGGAATGGAAAGCACATCCGGCAGCGTTTTGGGCAGTCGAGGGGAACGTAATCCCTGGGTCGGGTTTTCTTCAATCAGGCCCAGGCGCTGAAAATACCGGTATGCCGAGCGAAGAGCCGCCAGTTTGCGTGCCGCCGTGCGCGCAGTCGCGCCGGAAGTCTGTACATGCGCCAGAAAGGCGCGAATGTCTTTTTTACCCGCCCGTTTCAATGCGGCAAGTGTTGCGGGATGGCGCGGTCCTTCTGGGTCGTGGAGCAAGGCGGAGACGCCATTTTCAATGTAATCGCAAAACATATCCAAGTCGTTGGTATAGGCGCGCAGGGTGTGTGTTGAAAAATTTTTTTCGACGCGCAGGTAATTCAGGTATCGTAAGATATCCGCAGCTGACATGAACATCCTCCGCCCAAAAGAAGTACGATAACAACAATTCGCCTACCTCTGCCTCTCCACGCCTTGGACGTCGTTTGATTGGCGGTACAAAACCGTTGCCGCAACTGTGCTTCCATTATCCCTTGGAAGGCCGCCGCGGTATGATAGGATGGTCGCTGTTAATCAGTCCAAGTGGTCATAACTCCAATAAGCCAGGTCAATAAAGCGTTTCCAGGAACCCAGTTCCTCCTTGGAAAGCGGGGAATCAAACCGGGGAAGCCAATGGGGCGAAACCGGCTTGTGTATCAGCGGCATATGCGCTTCCTCCGGGGTCAGGTCGCGTTTCTTCAGGTTGCATTCGGAACAGGCCAGAACCAGGTTATCCCAACTGTCTGTGCCACCCCGGGAGCGGGGTACCACATGGTCAATGGTAAGTTCCGTTCGTGAAAAATTTTTTCCGCAATATTGACAAATATTTTTATCGCGAGTAAATATATTTCTTCGTGATAATCTTACTTCAGGAGAGAAAAAGCCGTTGTAAACGTTTAACACAATTACTTCCGGGAGGCGGATACGCAAAGAGGGCGTATAAATATACCGTTTTGCGGGAATCCCGTCATTGGTACGCGAGAACTCAAGCCAGTCATCAAAATCATACAGGGCATAATCTTTGGGGTGTACAACCCGAGCCTGTTTTTGGAACAGCAATACCAAGGCACGTTTGGCAGGTGCGACATTTACGGCGACCCAAGATTTATTCAGAACTAGAACATAGGCGTTTAACATATTCCCAACTCACGGATGCCAGATAACGAATCTACAGTATATCCTTCCGCAGGCTGGTACGCAAAAAAACTTGTACATGCGTGGAGCACAGATCTTAGTACCTAAATCTTCGAAGTGCCTCCTATTCTTGGAATCTGCAGGCCCTTGCCGGGCAGGCATGAAAAAGTAACCGCTCCCCGGGTTATTCCAAAATTGAGCGCAATGCTTCCTGATTATCCCGCATCCATCGGACCGTATCGGAAACAATCGTTTCAAGGGAGTACCGGGGGGACCACCCGCACGCCTGACGGACTGCGGTATTGTCGGTGACATAATAAGGGATATCCGCAGGCCGCTCTTCCGGCGCAGACCTGATTTCAATGGAATTCCCGGTGACATGACGGCACAAACCGGTCAGTTCATATAGAGATGCGCTGTTGGTTACCCCCCCTCCCACATTGAATGTGTGGCCTTTCAACTTGTCTATTTCGTTTGCCTGATAGACGACCAAGTCCAACAAATCCCTCACATGCAGCATATCACGGACCTGCAGGCCTTTTCCGCCGAAACCAATATAGGACAAGGCCCCACCGAACAGGTGACGGGAAATCCACAGGGCCATGATACCCTGGTCGATTCGCCCCATCTGCCAAGGACCGGCGATAACACCGCAGCGATTAACAATAGCGCGCAATCCGTACATTTGGGCGTACTCGTTGATAAACACTTCCGCAGCGTATTTCGTGGCACCATAAAGTGACCGTGCCCCTTCCAGGGGGAACGCTTCCGAAATGCCCGCTTCCGAAACACCGGGAAGCGTCTGTTCCGGCAGGACAGTAAAACGGGTCTCCCCTTCCTTCAGTTTTATGCCGCACAACGGTCGCAGCGGATACACCCTGCTTGTGGACAGGAATATCATGGCTGCGCTGGTTTTCCTGGCTAATTCCAGGCAATTAATGGCTCCGGTCAGATTGCTTGCGATTACGTACCGGGGAGACTCACCGAAACCGGCGAGTACCGATGGCTCAGCGCTGCACTCAATAATGAGGCTTAAGTTCACGATTTCCGGGAGGTCCGCCATCTCGCGCACATCTCCATGGAGAAACTCAACGCCCCCCTCTTTGAGACGTTTGAGATTCAGCTCGCTACCCCGGCGCTTGAGATTATCCAGTGCAACAACTCTTTTCCCGGTGTGGCGTTCTTTTAACTCAAGTGCCAGTTGCGCGCCAATAAATCCGGCGCCGCCGGTAACCAGTATGGTCTCATCCGAGTGCATGGCGAATCCTATCGGTATATGCAAAAGAGCGGTAAGAGGTTATGGAACCTCTTCCCGCCCTTGCAAACATTGAATTTTGAAATGGTTATCGGTTATGCGGCTGGTTCAGCCAGAATTTCAAAGGAGATAACCACGTCTTTGAGAATCAACGAATCCTCGTAATTGTCGTAACCCACGTCCCACATCTTGCGGTCGACTTTAAATTCAG
>JAKJCY010000284.1 GCA_022706235.1 Candidatus Hydrogenedentota bacterium
AGCTGTGACCTCTGCTGTTGAGCAGCAAGAAGTAATGTCTCCACTACTATATCCTGCCAGGCCGCCAGCATAAAAGGCTGAACCAACTACAACACCCGTTACAGCACAAGATACAATATTACCGTAATTGTGTCCGACCAAACCACCAATACAACTCCACCCTTTCGCAAACACGTTTTCTAAAATTATGTTACATAAATTACCGGAGGAGCCAATAAATTCAAAAACACCTACGTCATTTCCCCCCACTTTTACTATTCTTATATTACTTAATACATGCCCGCGGCCATCCAGTTTCCCGGTAAAAAACGTGGATTTATTCCCAACCGATTTTACTGGTACGCCTTCAAAATTAATATCAGAAATTAGCACGAAACAGTTGTCCCAATCTGCAGATGAGCTGCACAAGGTAGTCCAGTCTGTCACATTGGCAATCTGCCAAGGGTTGTCGGGCGTTCCTTCACCGCCACTATATGTTGCAGCATACCCTACCCTTCCGATAACAAGCCATAGCACTAAAGTTGTTTCGATAACTATCCATGAATAACGATCCACTTCTTTACGTCTCCTTTGGTTTACTGTGAACCCGCCCACACCACTATCATTTATATACTTAATAGTATATAAAATATTTTATAAGCGTTTCAACTAGATTCCAGACATTTCTTAATTCTGGAAAGCAATTTTATGTTTAAAGGCATCTGGTTCAGCCGTACGCTCCCAGCCACGCCATGGAGTACGACCACAGATTGTTGTATCGCACCATGGCGCACCTGGAAGGTACGCCCACATGATTTCAGGGTTTTCCTTTGTTTTTTTCGGACACCAGCGGTTGTAAAAGAGCGGCGATTTCTGCTGTTATTTTTTCATGGGCGGCACTGTTCGGATGCATACCGTCCAGAAGCCAGTCGTGCAGGGAGTGGCCGGGCGCAGCTGCATGGTCCGTGCACATCCGGTTTACATCAATCAACAGGGCGTTTTCCTCCTTTGCGATCCGGCGCGCCGCCTCCACGTAAGACACAAGCAGGACATTAAAGCCCGCATCGCTGGCGGTGTCGTAAGGAGGCTTGCCATAAAGCGCGATGAGTTCCTCGGTCCAGGCAAGCGGATTGGGAGTCAGCAGAATGGGAATCGATCCCTTGTCTTTCAGTATATGGACAAAGTGCCGGAGGTTTTCCGCGTAGCGTTCCACGGTAACCCTCGGTTCTGCAATGCCCCGCCACACATCCGCCGCCGCGTCGTTCAAGCCGAAGAAGATCGTTACCGCATCAGGGTTGTGGCGCAGTACATCCTGTTCGAAGCGTTCACGGGCCAAGTCGGTCGTATTGGAGCCGACACCGGCATTGATAAAGGTAATCGCGGGGAATTTCGCCCGGAGACAATCCGCAAACACCTGGACCCCCTCGCGCGGGGCAGTGGTCGAATCGCCGAACAGGACTACCACCGCATCGGGTTCGGGCTCTTTCCGCAACAGCCATTCTGCATTAAATCGGGCACACCGGATATCCCGGCCGCCTTCCACGTCCTGCTGCCACACCGCGACAAGCGTTCCGTCCGCAGCCTGTACGCAGGAGGGGTAGGAGGCCTGACCGCCGGTGTAAGGGAAGGCGATATCTTTGGGTGTCGACCAGGTGCGCGTTCCGTCAAAAGAGGCCGCCGCGCAGAGGGGGAATCTTTGGAGCGCATTATCCCAGACCACCAGCGTCCCGCACCGGTTCCCGACAGTAAAGGAACACAGGGCTGCGGGCGCATTGGAACCGAAAAGCGGACTCGGCCCTATGTCGGTCCACGTTAGGCCGCCATCCGCGCTCCGCGCTTCATAGAGGTGGTCGGCGCCCGTGCGCATCAGCATGTACAGGGTGCCATCCTCGAGCGTTACAAGCGCCGGTTCGTCGGTGCCGCTGACCCCTTCCGTGGCCTTGGTATACTCGGCGTGGGTGTCTCCGCCGTTCACCCAGGTCTCGCCGTTATCCGTGCTCCGCATCACGCCCGCGCGGAGGTCCATCTGGGATTCGGCATCATGGGCGGCGCCGGTTTCACAGACCACGTCCCACGCATATCCCATGACCAGCGTGCCATCGGCCAGTCGAAGGCCGCGATGGGTTTTACCGCACGTGTAAGGATGGTTCATGGGGATAGTGTACGGTTCCGACCAGGTGCGGGCAGTGTCCTCGCTGCGCACACACCACGTTGTGGAGGTGCGTATCCCGGTTTCAAAATTCACCGAGGTGCACAGGATGAATATTCGTGATCCGGACACGACGATATTCGGGTCCGCCTCGATGAAATCCTCCCTGGCAATCAGCGTCACCGGTTCCGACCAGGTCCGGCCGTGGTCTTCTGAAATCGCATATACCACGGCATCATCAGAGGGCTCCGTGGCCGCACGCGACCAGGTCAACAGCAAGCGGCCATCATCCAGCGCCGCAATACACGGCCAGCGGTGCTGATGACCCTCCTCATGGGACGCTATCGTATGCTGTTCGAAGGACGGTCCCGGCGGTGGGGAGAAAAGGCATGCGGCTCCAATCAAAAGCGTTATCATCATGGGCGTATTCTCCGTGAAATCCATCAGGCAGAAGATAATACCGGTCCATAATAATGGCCGAATGCAGCAAGGGGGTGCAACTCGGGCTTCTTCCTGAACCGGCAAACCCGCGTTATACCGGGACAGGTGAATCCGCATGTAAGAAACCGTGTTGTCGGAGTGCAGCCATTAGGCATAAGGAACGTAGAAGAGGCATTCTGCCGCTTTATATCAAGAAGCCGGTACCGGCCCAAGTTACGATGCAAGCGGCAGGATGCCGTATCTACGATCCTCGCCATTCCCTACGTAGGATTTAGGCGCTTACGGCCATTTCACTGACAATTAATTATGAGTTCTGTTTGTTACCAAGAGGAGCGTTATGTTCTGGTTTAGTTCAAGAATCCACAAACAACGCGTCATTCCGGTTTTTCGCGGTGGAAAAAGGACGTAGATCGAAGAGGGTGCCAGGCCGCGAAAAGACCGGAATGACAGTGGTTAGCGTTGTTTGTAATGAAAGACGATGGTACATTTATGTTGCGCCGAAGGCGCCTCTTCTTCCGGGCGCAGTCCCAGACGAAGCGTAGTACCTTATGAAAAATTTTCTGTCAAAAAAAGCAGGAAGTGAGGTACGTTGTTCACGCTTTAGCATGCTAAGTTGTTCACGGATTTTGTGTTAACACACACACTAAAGCGTGAACAACATACTCCGAATATTTTTTTTCTGGGTTGTGGACAAAGGCCCATGTTAGACTATGACTTTATTGAAAGGAGAATAGTGCATGGTTTCCATACTGCGGTGTTCATTGATGGTATGCCTGCTGGCCGGGATGACGGCCGGTATTGGGCAAAACAGTGCCGCGGGCAAGGCTGGTGATGCGAACAGGATAGTGGAGGTCGGGTCCGACAAACAATTGTTCGTGGACGAAACCTTTTTTGAAACTTCCGCCAACATCTCCATGCGCCTTCATCCTGCCGTCAAGACCGGGGAACACACCCTGGTGTCCGACCGTCCGTGGGAAGATGCCACGCTCAATTGGTTCAGCGTCATGGACGATGAGGGCATCTACCGGATGTGGTATGAATGCTATGACGTTGCGGGCTGGCCGACACCCGACGATACCTCCTTTTGCTACGCGACCTCGAAAGACGGCATCCAGTGGAACAAACCGTCTCTTGGTATATTTTCCTACGGGAGTTCTACGGACAACAATATCCTTTTCCGGCAGGTCGGCACGCCGGGCGCGCACTCGCGCGTTCATGGCGCCGGGGTGTTCAAAGATCCGGCTGCCGCGCCAGAGGCACGCTATAAAGCGGTGTCGCAGGGCCTTTTTGAAGGATATGAGCCCCCGTATCGCATCGCGGGCATGTATTCCGCGGACGGATTGCGCTGGACCCGCCTACCCGCTCCGATATGCGATGTATTCGCCGACAGTCAGTATTCCGCCTGGCGGGATCCTGTGTCGGGAGACTATGTCCTGTTCGGCCGCGTGGCGGGACGGGGCCGCGCCATCGGACGCGCGGCAAGCGCCTCGTTCGAGCACGTTACCCCCCTGGAACTGGTGCTGGATACGGAAGCGCGTCACCCGCCGGACTGCGACCTTTATAATCCTTCCGCGTTCAAGTACCCCTGCGCGGAAAATGTCTATCTCATGTTCCCCAGTCTGTACCATCATAATACGGACACACTGGATATTCACCTCGCCGTCAGCAGGGACGGTATTCATTGGTCATGGCCGGAATGCGGCAAACCCTTTGTGTCGCTGGGCCATGCAGGAGATTTCGACAGCGGTTCCCTTTATATGGGGCAGGGATATATCCGTTCGGAAAAGGAACTCTGGATGTACTACAGCGGTTCACCCCTGAAGCACAACGAAGTCGAACTGGACACCCTGGCAAAGCCCCAAAACCGGAGGATATACAGCCGATGCGTGGTGCGCCTCGACGGTTTCGTGTCTGTGGATGCCGGCGATACGGAGGGATATTTCATTACACCGCCGCTCCGGTTTGAAGGCGCCCGGCTTGTGCTCAATTGCCGGACAGAGGATTCCGGCAGCGTGCGCGCAGGATTGCTGGATGCCGAAGGGAACCCAATCCCCGGATGGGATATTGCGGATTGCGCTCCCGTTACGGGAGACCATGTAGCCACTACGGTAACGTGGCATTCCGGAACGGGGTTGGATCGCTTTCAGAACACTCCCGTTAAACTTGCGTTCACTCTGCGAAACGCAAGTCTCTACGCGTTTCAATTCATGCGTTAGGAAAAGGGATATTCCCTGGCTATGGAAACTGGTGAAACAAGACAACTGCGCAGCTACATTGCCTTAGGCGCCCCGGCTACCCGGCACCCTTGTGACGGCACGGAAGCGCCCCTTCGCGTGGAATATGGATTTACCCCGCGCTGGTATCACCGGCGACTGGGCATTGATTTTTCCGCACGCTGGCATCTGGACCCTGTG
>JAKJCY010000285.1 GCA_022706235.1 Candidatus Hydrogenedentota bacterium
TTATCGTGCCGGAAAGGGGCACCACCGCGCCGGCAAGATACAGGGGACTCCGTATGATATCCCGCTCCCCGTGACAACGGAAGTTTCCCCTACCGGATCAACCCGAAAACCGGAGCCGTCACGGAACAGTACAATTGCAGTGTGATGGAATTCGTTGAATTGATCGAGAAACTGGAGGCCTATGGCTTTGACGCGCGCAGGGCACTGGCGGCCCGGCGCGCATCGGGAGTGGGGGCATGAACGCAAGGGGGAACTTCATCCTGTCGAAAGGGATACCGGGGGTGAAGGTCTTTTATCGCTGAGACTACACGCATTACTGCGAAGCGTGGAATGTCGCCAGATAAGGGTAGAAACAGAAGTAGCGTTGATGATCCTGTCCTGTTGAAAGCGTGTCATGGTAAAGGGTTTACAACACTACTATGGAACGAAAAAGGTCCGGCCCGCATCGGCGGCGGTATGCTGCTGTTTGCAGTGATTCATGCCCTGGATTTCGTTTTATTTGTGTGATTGAGAAGCGGTCAGCAGGCGTACAGGACCAAGCAGACCTGAAGGTGAAAGGGGCATGTCTGCGGTGAACTTCGTTACATTCGTGCGCGTCAACCGTTGTTCTTCCGGAAGCCCTGCGTCACCGATAAGCCTGTTTGGCCAGTTATTGACGACCTCTATTTCAAGCAGATTATTGTCTTGCCGCAGCGCATCCGTGATCTCCGTCTCGAACGGAGGTGTCCATAATACGCCCAGTGTTTTCTCGTTCAACCGAACCGAGGCGATTTCATGCACGACGCCAAGATCGATCATCCATTTTTCGCCTGCCCGGTAACGGTCCTCCGGAATATTGAAAGAAGTCGAATAGGTCGCGGTGCCCGAGTAGTATCGAATGCCCTTTTCTGAATGTTCCGTCCAACTCGTTAAGGACGAAAAATCAGCGGAGGCGGGACCACCCCATTTTTCGTCAAAGGATACGCTCCAGGCTCCATCGATAGCCATTACAGGTTCATAATTCGGAAAGTTGTCTGCCCCTGTGGGATTGTTCATCGTGCCACGAAAGAGCACAAACATGGAGCCGTAAGGAGGAAATGACATGGGCAGGGACGTTGCATCATCTGCGATGGTATAATCCGTGACTGTGCGTATGCCGCCCGTGAGCGGGTTCCAGAACTCCGGTTGTTTTCCGCTTACCCGGAAAAGGAATGTTGCACTTGCGTCTTCTTCTTTTCTGTTGGAAATGAAATAGATGTCGGTGCTGTCGGTTTTGCGGTGAATATAACCGAAATCGTCATCAGTCCCGTTCCACGAACAGTCCGCGGGGACATTGCGACTGTTCAGGATATCCCGCGCCGTCATTCCCCAGATGACGCTGCCCTGACTCGTATTACGTTGTCCCTGTTGTCCAGGCATCTCTCCCCAAAGCGTGTTGGAGAGCGCATGAAAGCGAGTGTCACTTTCGGGGCCACCGGTCAGCGTCGCCGTTCGCAGCGGTTTGGGACCCGCTACGGTTGCCCCGGCACGAACCAGTCGATTTATCTTCTCCATCGCAGCCAATGAGAGTATCTTATGGTCCGGCAGAACAAGCAGCCGATAGGACATGCCGACGGGTAAAACCAGTACGTTGTCCCTGTATTCAAGTTGAAGTAGTGTCACTTCATCCAGAACGTCATAGTCGTAACCGGGCAAAAGGCCCGCCGGATCCGCCTCCTTGCGCTGCGCGATATTTGGAACATGGTCGCCGTAATAATAACAAGCGTCCGCAACGAATTGGCCCTGTTGCAAGAGGAAATGGCATCGGTTCATGTAGGATAAAACGGATTCAGCGGCCATGTCCCACCAGGTGACGTTCGGGTTGAAATGAGTACCCGCGAAATACTCCTGTCCGGGGATGCCCATGGATTCCGGCGAACAGGTAAACGTGTGAATATACGAAAGGTTGAGACCGGCGCAGGCCTCATGGTCAAAACTCGGTTTTACGGATTTCCACAGCACATCTTCCCAGTGGGGGCCTATGGAAGTAAAGGCTTCCGCAGCCACCCGTTGCTTCCCGTAAATATGTGCGGCGCTTGCCGCCTGCTTCACAAAGAAACGTTGCTCCGGGGCCGGCCGGTGGGGAGAAGGCACCCAGAATTCGCCCATGGGCATGTCGCTCAATCCCAGGTTGCGAATGCCGTCCAGCGGACCCGCGTGGGGACCTCCGGATTCAGGATGCACCTGAAGGCCCCGTTCATGGGCCATGTGGGCGAACCGGGCATAATGATTCTCCGCCACACATTCGGCAATGGTTTTGCGAAAGTCGGCCAGGAAACGGTTGGACGCTTCACGCGATCTGATGATTTTCCCGGCAACTACGGGAAGGAAGGGGAGGGGATCATATCCACGGCGTTCAAGGAATTCTTTTTCAAATCCGGGGGTCCAATTCATGCCGCCGCATTCCCAACTGTCCGTATGCAGGAACCGTAACGTCTTTCCCGCAAGCGGGCCAATGTCATCCAGTAACGGCTGCACATTACGTTTCCAGTACGCTTCCAGAACAGGAGTGCTCATATAATCCAACACCGGTCCCTGCCAGTCGCCGCTTGAAGTGGAAACTCGGGCACCGGTCAAGGTATATCCAATACGCAGTATGGTCCAGTTCCCCTCCGGCGCCGCCCAGCTCAGGTTGCCGTCAGCATCGGTATGATCCGTCAAGTTGAGGATATCCTCCGCCCGGGCATCTTCTTCCCCGGGCGTGCCGGGATAGTCTTCCAGCAGGAAGCGGCAATCCGGAGCGGATCCACCCAGTTCCTCATAGCCCGATTTCAGGGCAAGATGACTGATGGGTTGTCCGAAACGCATGGCTTCAATCGGGTTTCCTTCCTCGCCCAGTAACAACCATTCGGCAACTTGAACGTTACGTGGCGTGTCAGGGAAACGCGGGTCGTATGCTGCCGTAATTTCAAGTTTGAAACGTTGTGCTGTGACCGGCGGGAAGTGTTCTACTGAGGTCTTGCCGTCTTTGACCCCGAACCGGAGTATCCGCTTCCAGCCGGCAGTTTCAGACGAAATAAGAAACTGACACATCCGGGGCCCGTATCCCGGGCGTCCCGTGACCTGAATGCCTCCTGCAGTAACGGGTTCCGGAAAGCTAAGTTGAAGCCATTCGGGGGCGGTGTGCGCGGGGCCGTCACCGGAAGTATCGCCTTCAGATGCCCAGAACGTGTGGGTGTCCGTATCAACCGCATGGGCGGCCGGGTGCTCCAGTTGCTCTGAACTGGCGTCATGTCGCGGTTTGTTGACGTGCGACTTGCCGGGGCGCTTCCTGTACGCCAGCACGCATACGTCCCGGTAATAATTATCGCGGACCCGGGGCGACGGCAATGCCAAAGACACTTCTTCAGGCCCTTCAATTTCCATTTCGTTCCAGACCAATTGTTTGGCCGCTTCGTCCCCGGTGATATCGGGACCGCCCAGGTTCCATCCGCTCTGGATATTGAGTCCCAGCTCCAGGCCGAGTCTGTCGGCCTCTTCCACGGCATGCTTGAATAATGCGCGCCAGGATTCAGTGCCGTACATGGGACCTGCGGGAACAGGTTCTACCGTTTTATAACTTGAACTGCCCGCATCAAAGAGAAGCGCGCCGCCAAAGCCTTTCGCCTTCATTTCTTCAAGGTCGCGGGTAATGGCATCTTCCGATACGTTGCCATTCAGCCACCACCAGAAACAGCGGGTGCGCGCTTCCAGGGGTGGATCGGCAAAACCCGCCTCCAGGTTTTCTTCCGCCGCAGCTGCGGAACATATCATCATCATGCCAAGGAGAAAGGCGGTTGTTGCAGTTTTCATTTACGTTACTCCCCGAGTTGCTGGAAACGAATATAAACCGTAAGTCTATTATACGGCATCAAAGCAATTCTCAGGTCAGGCGTTTCTCAGTGTATTTGATGAAACCCAGTCTTCCTGAATCGAGGCGGGACCGACAATGGCTGTTATTGTGTCAGAGGATTTCGGGAGAGTCATTGGAAGACAGAGGAATACGTATAAGAGGAACCGTGTCGTCAGCGATATGGATGGATGCCCACCCCGTATTGTCCAACGAGAGGGAGCAATGTTCCTTCGGGGGCTCTTTGCCGGGGCGAAGATGCCAGGCGAAAGTTGCGCTTCCAGAGATGTGCGCCGTGCATACCGCGGTAAAGGCCGGTACCAGGTCATTATAACGCGGACTGTACCAGCCCTGAATGGACGGGCTTTCCTGCCCTTTGACAAGCGAAATGTCCCACGCCGTACCCCCCAGGGGGAAGATGCTCAGGTTGGGAACCCCATCGTCATTGGTTTTGATGGTGCCTTGTTCAACAATAACCGCGCAGTCCGGGTGAAACCGCCAGAGTGCGGTCACTTCGCGCGGCTGGTCGGTTTCGATGTGATCGATCACAAGGAATCCCGCAACAGACTGATGCCGTAACACAATGCGCGTATGGACGACCTCTCCCTTTACACCTCGATATCCGTGTTCAAAACTTCCCCGCGCATAAACATATTCCGGGGCGATAAGGAAGTCCGGCGCTTTGCGCGCTTCTTCCGGATTGCCAAGGGATTCAGGAAAGAAGGATGTGGGGGCGCCGCCATCATCCCGGCCGCTTATCACCAATCCGTTAAGGGGATGGTCATATCGGGCGGGCTGACTCCTCTGGCCCCGTCCATCCACAAGAATGACATTATGGCTTTCCGAACCGGTGAAATAATCCCGCCATGGCCCTCCCACATAGGTGTACCGCCCGGAATCCACCAGGATGTCGCGTCCGCCAATCGTTACAGACAGGTGGAGCTTGTCATAATGTACATGGCCGGTACCAAGAGGGCCGATATCGAATGTCATCCAGTCGGCATTTCCCGTAAAGTTTTCACGGTACACCAGCCGGCCCGAACAGGGAAACGCGACGGACGGCGGACGCTGCGGGATTGTTCCCGTTGCTCCATTGGAGGCAATATAGGTCCAGTCAGGACGCTTATACCGTATCG
>JAKJCY010000286.1 GCA_022706235.1 Candidatus Hydrogenedentota bacterium
GGGACCGACGGATAAACAGGCAAACCTGCATTGCGGCTCCGGGACAGGGTAACTCCGCCGCACGGCGCCGTCCGTCTTTGCCGGGCCTACGCTTTTTGAATCCTTTTGCGAGCCGCCAGCAACGCTTCACGTACCTGTTTCGGCGCGGTAGCGCCGCATTGATTGCGCCGTTCCAGGAGCGTCTGCAAATCCAAGGCGTGAAATACATCCTCCTCAACCGCCGGATGAAACTGTTTCAATTCCTGAAGGCTGAGCGCATCAAGGGAAGTGTTTCCCTTGATGCAGTACCGTACCATTTCACCCACGACTTCGTGGGCTTTTCGGAAAGGCACCGCTTTACCCACAAGATAATCCGCAAGGTCGGTGGCGTTCATGAACCCCCGGGCGGTCGCCTGAAGCATGGCCTCCCGGTTGAAAACGGTTTCCGGCAGCATGGCGGCAAAAACAGCCAGGCAGAGCTGTACCGTGTCGGAAGCATGGAAAACCGGTTCCTTGTCCTCCTGCAGGTCGCGATTGTAGGTAAGCGGCAGCCCTTTCATGAGCGTTAACAAGGCAAGGAGATCGGCATAGACCCGGCCGGTCTTGCCTCGGGTCAGCTCAGCGGCATCGGGATTCTTCTTCTGGGGCATGATGCTGGAACCGGTGGTAAATGCGTCTCCGATTTCGACGAACCCGAATGCCGGGCTGCTCCACAACACCAGTTCTTCGCTCCATCGGGACAGGTGCATCATCACCAGCGACGCTGCACTGCAAAATTCTATCAGGTAGTCCCGGTCGGAGACGGCATCCATGCTGTTGGCCGACAGGGCCTCAAAACCCAGATCATGCGCCACCTGTTCCCGGCTAATGGGATGCGGCGTTCCCGCCAGGGCGGCGGACCCCAGCGGCATCACGTTAATCCTGTGCCGCAGTTGGGAAAAGCGTTCAAAATCCCGGTCAAGCATTTCAAAATAAGCGAAAAGATGATGGGCCAGCAACACGGGTTGCGCCGGTTGCAGGTGGGTATAGCCCGGCATGATAACCTCCATGTGCCTTTCCGCGGCCGCCAGAAGGGCATGTTGCAGGTCCCGCAGAAGACCGCAAATCGTGTCGGTCTGGTCGCGGGTATAAAGACGCATATCCGTGGCAATCTGGTCATTCCGGCTCCGCGCCGTGTGCAGTTTTTTACCTGCGTCTCCTATTTTGGCAACCAGCAGGGCTTCGATATTACCATGGACGTCTTCGAGCGTCTTGTCCCACACTATTTTACCGGAGGATACGTCCTGTGCGATTTGTTCCAACCCCTCGATAATACGTCCGGCATCCTCCTTGTCGATGATGCCGCATACGCCCAGCATGCGGGCATGGGCGATGCTGGCCCGAATATCCCAGGGCGCAAGCCTGGCGTCAAAAGATACGGATTCTCCCAAGGTCTCCATCAGGGCGTGGGGGGAATCCTCGAAGCGCCCTCCCCATAGTTTCTTCGTCATCTTCGCTCCCTTTCGCCCGGGGTAATCACTCCGGTGTTACATACATAAGACAAACGCAGGCCATGCCGGTCGCGCTCACCAAAAACTCACGGCAAACAGTATGACTAAGCAAAGCGCCATCCTTCACATCAAGGACACTGTATGCCCATACAGATTCTCTCCGACCCTGGGCAATCGCAACTGAACATCGTTTGTTTTCAACACGTTCCTTCAAGAATAGGCGCGATACCCTGGTGGTCTATGAACCCTATACTACCGAAAATTTCAGATAAAGCAGAGGCTGCCGATGAAAGCAGGACCGGACTGACCCTGGTCATTCCCAAGCCGGCTGCAAGCACGCAGACCGGCGCCCTGCCCAAGGCCGGCTTTATTTTTTCGTTTTTTCCGGGCTGGACGATTTGTGAACCAGTTGGTCGAGTTCTTTAAGAATAGTGGTGAGAATCTCTTTTCGATGACTATCCGTGATCTTGTAATGCTGTGTATTCTCCAGCAAATCCATGGTCCTCAAACTGACCTGATAGGCAAAATCCTGAACTTTCATGGGGAACTCCTTCTATGGCTTGTACATATCCATCCGACTTGGGGAACCGCAGCTATCATAAAGCAAACGGGTTGCCTTCCGCCATGGCGGCCGACAACCCGCAGAGTCACTGCACACAAGTTTCACTTTTACTTTACCATAGGCCCCTTAACGGAACATGCCCGTAAGAACGGCTGGATCGAGACGGAGGCCCGGGCCCATGGTGCTGCTCAAGCAACATGCCTTCAGGTAGATGCCCTTGCAGGCGCTGGGGCGCGCTTTGAACACCGTTTCGATAACACTGAAAACGTTTTCGTAAATCTGTTCTTTTGCGAAAGAGGCTTTGCCAACCGGAACATGAATATTGGCGTTCTTATCCACGCGAAATTCAATTTTGCCCGCTTTAATTTCCTGTACGGCCTGGCCGACCTCGTTGGTAACCGTCCCGGCTTTCGGACTGGGCATCAGGCCCCGGGGCCCGAGGATTTTCCCGAGGCGGCCGACCAGACGCATCATGGCCGGCGTAGCGACCGTCGCGTCGAAATCCGTCCAACCGCCCTGGATGCGCTGTACCAGGTCCTCGCCGCCAACCGCCTCCGCGCCGGCATCGGTCGCCGCTTTGATCTGGTCTTCCTGTTCGCAAAATACGACTACGCGAACCTGCTTTCCGGTGCCGTGCGGCAGTGCGACGGAACCGCGCACCATTTGGTCCGCATGGCGCGGGTCCACACCCAGTAAAAACGCCAGTTCAATGGTTTCGTCAAACTTTGCGGTCGCGCATTCCTTGACCGCTTCGGTAGCTTCCTCGATCGTGTAAAAGCGATCTGAATTCACTTTTCCCCGAAGGGTGGTTACCCGTTTACTGCTTTTTGCCATCGTTCTTTCCTCCGTGGTTCAAGCGGAACAAAGTTCCTCCCACTTGTACAGGGTTTATTCTTGACACAACGATACTGTGTTCTTCGGTATCAGCCTTCTACGACCAGTCCCATGCTCCGGGCGGTGCCACGAATCATGCTTTTGGCCGATTCCAAATTGGCGGCATTCAAGTCCGGCATTTTCATGGCGGCTATTTCTTCCACCTGCGCCTCCGAAACCGAGCCGACCTTGTTCTTATTCGGTTCACCGGAGGCCTTGGCCAGTTTGGCGGCTCGTTTCAACAACACCGCCGCCGGCGGAGTCTTGGTGATAAAACTGAAACTGCGATCGTCAAAAATCGTAATGACGACGGGGATAACCAGTCCCTGCTGCTCCCGGGTGCGCTCATTAAACTGGTTGCAGAAATCCATGATATTCACGCCGTGCTGACCGAGGGCGGGCCCAACGGGCGGGGCGGGGTTGGCGGCACCGGCTTTTACCTGCAACTTGACCAGCGCTTTGATTTTCTTTTTTTTGGGGGCCATATCACCTTAACTCCATTTGTCGCTTGTTATATCTGCTCAACCTGCCAGAATTCGACTTCGACACTTGTCTGGCGTTCAAAAATTTCAACCATCACCTTAACGGTACCCCGATCAGCATCAATTTCCTCAATACGACCCAGAAAGTTTGCGAAGGGGCCTTCCGTAATACGGATACGCTCGCCGACCTCGTATTCAAGCTTCGGCTTGGGCCGTTCCCGCTCGCCCCGGACCACTTCTATAATGGACTGCACTTCGCTGTCTTCCAGAGGCACCGGTATATTACGGGAACCAATGAACCCGGTCACGCTGGGCGTATCCTTGATCATGTGCCACAGCTCGGCATATTTTTCAGGGTGTTCGGGCAATTGCAGAAGCACATATCCGGGAAAGCATTTATGCTTGGAGATGCGCTTCTGGCCAGAACGTGTCACTTCGACTTGCTCGATGGGCACGAAAACATTGGCCAGCAGCTCCGGATGCTCCAGATGCTGCGTGCGTGCCAGCAACATTTCTTTGACAGCGCCTTCCTGGCCGGAATGGGCATGCAACACATACCAGCGCCGCTTGATGCCGTCTTCGGGCACTTCACGAAGCTGCAAGTTCATGTCCGCCGCGGAAGAAGTATCTCCCGGGGCGTTCACATCCTCACCGGGGGCCAGTTCTATATTTTCATGGTCGGCCACAGGAAAACTCCTAACTGGATACATTAAGAATCAGCATGATAAAAAAGCCGAACACACGGTCATACAAGAATATGATGGCCGTCGAGATCAGCAACAGGAAAAAGGTCACCTTGGTAGAGGCCATAAGGTCTTCACGGGTCGGCCAAGTCACCTTTTTCAACTCGCCGATAATATCGTCGAAAAAGTCCCGGATCCGCGTTACGAAACCCGGGGCCACTTCCGCTGTGGTGGTTTGTTTTGCCATTATGTTTCCCTGCGCCTGAAAGGAACAGGCGATCATGCACGATGCGTTTTACCATATAAAAAATGGCAGGGGTGGAGGGACTCGAACCCCCAACCTTCGGCTTTGGAGGCCGCTGCACTAGCCATTGTGCTACACCCCTGCACGAGGACAACAGAACTTACGGCCGGACGGCGGTTCTTTTCTCGCCGCAAGGCCGCAAGCGGATTCAATTGTTAAGCCAGGCCGGACACGCAGCACCCGGAACGCGGAGCCACGCCCTACTCGATAATTTTGGTGACCACGCCGGCGCCGACCGTACGGCCGCCTTCGCGGATGGCGAAACGCAGTTCTTCCGCCATGGCGATGGGCGTAATCAGTTCGGCGGTGATGCGCACATTGTCGCCGGGCATAATCATCTCCACGCCTTCCGGAAGATTCATCGCGCCCGTCACGTCCGTCGTGCGGAAATAAAACTGCGGGCGGTACCCGTTGAAGAACGGCGTGTGGCGGCCGCCTTCTTCCTTGTTCAGCACGTACACCTCACCCTCGAACTTCTTGTGCGGCGTGATGCTTTTGGGCTTCGCGACGACCATGCCACGCTCCACATCTTCACGGTCAATACCGCGCAGCAGCAGGCCCACATTATCCCCGGCTTCACCCTGGTCCATCAACTTGCGGAACATCT
>JAKJCY010000287.1 GCA_022706235.1 Candidatus Hydrogenedentota bacterium
CGTCAAACAACGCTTCCCAGTTTCCTTCCCGCCCGTAATCCTTTACAAGAAGGTTACGATACTGGATTTCATGAAAGGGGTCTTCCGTTTCGAAGGGATTAATCTGCAGGGCGATAAAGCCGCCTATAAATGCCTCGTCCGTGAGGCGGCAGGCCAGCACGTCCCGCAGATAGACCTCGATGACATCGCCGCGCGCGCAGATGCGCATGGCATTCCAGTCATGTTGCTTCAGTGTTTTCAGGGCGTCCACACCGGGATTGGCGAGATAACCGCGCCCGTTTTCTTCCATAATGATGCCCGTGCCTTTACGGCTGCGCGTTTCCACGTTGACCTGGTAGCCATACATCTGTTTGGGCGTATCCGCCACGGTTTCTCCTTCCTGAAGGGGCATGCGCGGCAACCAGTGGGAACGCAGTTGAACGCCTCCGTTGGTCGGGGTCGGCGTTTTGAATTCCAAGGTCATCTCGAAATCGGAAAAAGGGCGTTTCTCGTATATGATCCACCCGTTCACGTTCTTCTCGGCCTTGCCGGTGAGCACCCCTTCTTCATTGACGTTCCATTCCCCGCTGAGCACCCGCCAACCGTCCAGGCTGTTATTCGGTGTCAGGGATTCCCATTCCGCCGCAAGGCCGCTGAAGGCGGTTATCATCACAATCGTCGCAACTAAAGCTGGATGGATATGTTTCATGGTTCCTCCTGTATTGTAATGGTTGTAAACAAGGGCATCCCGGTTTCTTTATCGGTAAATTCACCCTATAAAAAAAACTAGAAAAATAAGGGACGCATTTAAAACAATACTGAATTAGGCTTGGTAATGCAAGTTTTACGCGTGCAGGGGCTGTGCGATGGAAAGTTCCCCGTGCTGCCAGGGCGTGAACGACCAGCGTCATACGGCATACGAGAGGAGGGGGCCTGAAAATAGCGAAACGGTGGGAAGAAAACTGGCGGAGAGGGAGGGATTCGAACCCTCGGTACGGTTTAAGCCGCACAACGCCTTAGCAGGGCGCCACCTTCAACCACTCGGTCACCTCTCCAAGGGTATACGCTAAGTGTACCATGGACAGGAAGGATGGGTCAATTTGTTTTTCTGTGGGGCGAATCACAGACCCATTTCGGAGTCAGGACACGTGATGTTTTCGCGTTATCTGCCAAACCGTTACGATTTTTCTTGACATTCGGGGGAGTAAAGAATAATATGATAATAGGTTTTGAAAAAGGATAATCGTGATTGTACAGTAAAAATGGAAAAAGCGAGGAACAATGACAACTCATACTAAAGTATGGATGGCCGGTGTGTTATTTCTGGCCGTTGCCGGTACCATAATCCCCGGCGTTGCCCAGGCACAGTCCTACATGGGGGCCTATAGAGTGCTACTCATCATCGTGGACTTTAAGGATGAACCGGGCACCCTGGATGCGGAAGACTTCCAGAATAACTGGGTGGAGCCGCTGGAAAAATATTTTGATCACATGTCCTCCTCACAGTTGAACCTGAGATGCACGCTGGTAGACCACGTGATCCATCTGGACGAACGCAAGTATTATCATCATTGCACCCTGGGTGCGGATTGCGTGAATGAATGGACCGGTGCGGACAATCCGATACAACAGGCGGTGGACGACGGATCCATTGACGCCACGGCGGACGGACTGGCGCCTCACGGCGGCAGTCCGGATGAGGTTTTTGACGGCATACTCCTGTTGACCGCACCCGAAGTGGTGTATCAATATCCCGGTTGGAGCACTTCCGGACAACACCCCACGGCCGATATCTCGTCGCGGACCTATGCCATCGGCTTTGCGATTACCTCTTTTGCGGGTACACTTAACTACGGCGTGGCCGCCCATGAACTAGGCCACATGATAAGCGGCATGTACACGCATCCTGCCGGGTACATCAGCGCGTATGAACTCATGGACAGCTGTTATCCCTGCGCGCTCGGTATTTTCACGCGGGTGGACCGTTCCGCGCTTACGGGGGATTTCCTGGAATGGTTTTCAGGCTGGCTCCCGTCCTCCCGATTTGTCACCTACGCGCCCTTGACGGGCGGCGGCACGGAGGTCCTGTCTCCGGTGGAATGGCGGCCGGAGGAAACGGTGGCGCCGCAGGGCATGCAGGTAATGACCAATGGCGGCTATTCGTATATCTGCGAGTGTCGGCGCTTTATTCCGCCGGATGACATCATCCCCGAACGTCCCAATACCCGTGAAGGCATTCTCATCCTGAAATCCACGCCCGGCGCGGACCCCGAACAGGAGCTTATGCTGGCGCCGGGCTTTGACCCGCTTGATCGCTGGGAGTCCAGTTTTATCACGGGCCAAACCTTTACCGATCCCTCCCAAGACCTTGCCATCTCCGTGGGACCTAATGCGGACCTGGGATGTACGGTGACGGTCACCTACGGGCCCAACGCCAACACGGCCATACCCGACGTGGCACTCCTCCCCTGGCTGACGCCTCCGATGGACACTTATGAAACGGTGGATATCTGGGTGGACAGTCCCGCCAATGGGTTTGAGCGCGATAACCCGGGGGATCCCAATCGTCTACGGTATGGTCGGCGCGGTGACCCTGAAACTACCGTGATTGGCAACGGGGACGACCCCTGCGCCAATGAGGAAAACCTGGTCTATGCGCGGATTCGCAACCTGGGCAGCGCCGTCGCGAACAATGTGGTGGTGCACTTTGAGGTTACGGAACCGCTGGGTGTGGGCATCCGCGATGATACCGGCTGGACCCGTTTCGCCACGGTCTCCAAGAACGATTTCCCCGCCCTGGCAGGCATCGCCCCCGGCACCTATACGGATGTCTTTACAACCTGGATCCCGAAGGTGGACTTTCCCCCCGGAGAGGAACGCATCCCCTTCCACAGCTGCCTGCGGATAGTTGTGGACACCGTGTCCGGCGAACTGGTCACCGCCAACCAGGACGGCAACCGAGAACAGGAGAATATCGGCTGGTTCGAGATGATAACGGAACCGGAATACCTTGAGTTCGAACCGATACATGAAAAAATATTTTTGGCCAACGAATATGAAATTGCCCGCGAATTTTTCCTGAGCGTAACATCGGATTTGCCCAAAGGCTGGACACTGGACATCGGTTCCGGTGAAGCCTCCTATCTGCTGCAACCGAACGAGGTGCTTGACATCCCCGTCCGCCTTACCGCACCCCCCAAAACCAATATCGGCGGCACTCATCTGGTGGATATCCGGGCATACGTGAAAACGTCCTCCTACCGGCCGGATGGCGTAAAACAGTACGACAGCCGGGAAGTCGCAGGCGTGTTGATCGCCGCGCAAACCGTGGTAAGAACCAGATGCACCATTTCCGCCGTCTATACCCAGAGTCCCCGGCGTATTATCCATGTGACGGGGAAACTCGATCCTCCCATTACGGAAGGGAATGTATGCATACGTTACCAGACGCCCAACGGCTACACGATACTGAGAACCGTGGCCGTTAAAAATGGCGAATTTGGATATGAGCTTGGTATAGAGTCGCTCGGCGTTTATAAAATGCGCGGCCTCTATGCGGGAAGCATGACACAAAGCAGCACCCTGTCTGAGGAGGTTTCCGTAACGGCAAGCGACAGCCCGCACCCCGCGGATCCTGACTTGAATTTCCGGATCTCCATGAGCGAGGCTATTGCCTATCTCGCCGGCTGGCAGACCGGAAGCAACCTCATGTCCATGGCCATACGTGCTGCATACTTGTGGCAGAATGGTGAAGCCTATATCTATACCTCGGAAGGAGAACCGCCGCTGTGCTGGATCCTGGCGCCGCAACAGTAGCATTCGTAGTTTTCAGTCCCAATACTACACAAGGCAAAAGCGATACAGCAAGTCTTTTCGTACTGAAAAACGGTCACAGCGTCATTTTTCGACCGGCACAGCCGGTAATATGAGGATTTCGCCTGCGACTGCATCTTCAAGCATCCGTAACGTGGCTTATTCAGTGGACGAGATCATGATGGCGACGGCACCCATGCTCGTGCCGGTGGTCCGATTGCCGTTGCCTTTCCGGAATACAGGCATTTCATGGACCCTTCCTAACGCAAAGACTCAACGCGACAGAGGTTCGCAGTGCATTCCTCGCAACTTTGCGTTGAATTCTCCAACGCAAAAGCGCTGCAGCCCGTTCACACGGATAGTCAAGCCGCTGTCTTGAGATGAACGTGCATACCCGCTCTTGTAGCAAGCGCGACAAGCATCTCGAGGCTGAACTGTTCCCATTTGCCGTTGAGTAAATCGGAAAGCCTGGACTCGCTGATCGCGAGAAGCCGCGCAGCCTCAGTTTGACTCAACTTTTTTCGCTTGATGAACTTGCGGAGTTCCGCCATGAGATCGGCGCGTATTTGCAGGATGGCGGCCTCATCCGGAGGCAGCCCCAAGTCAAGAAATACGTTGCCGCAGGAATCGAGAATGGTATCGGACATGGGTCATCCTCCAATCTGTTTGTATCGCTGACGGGCCACTTCAATGTCCTGCCGGCTCGTCTTTTACGTCTTCTTCTGAAACGAATGCAGCACAAATACCACCTCGCGGCATGTTGCGGCGTAGATTACCCGCCACTCGCCCAATACGCGAATATGAATCTCCCTGACACCATGGCCGACAGCCGGCATTGGACGCCAGTCGCTGGGCTTGAGTCCATTTTGGATGGCACGGAGTTCGAACCCCGCCGCACGCCGGGCCTCATCGGGAAAATTTCGCAAATCATCCAGACTCGACCCTATGAATCTCAGTGGCTTCATGAGCATAGACTACACGAGTGCTTATGAATTGTGCAAGTCAAAAAAGGTCTGTAAGGGGGGGTGCTCAAGGCGTGACGCCTGGAATCTTTTTCCATTCTTTTCCAACGCGGGCTTTGCCCGCAACCCGGAAACATTCAAGTAACTTGAGTAAAATAAATGGGAACTGCCTCCTGCGCGCCCCAGGACCTTATCGGTACAAATGATTTCGAAGCGCGCTGA
>JAKJCY010000288.1 GCA_022706235.1 Candidatus Hydrogenedentota bacterium
TAAACGCCGCCGCGGAGAAAGGCCGGTACAGGCGCACAATGACCCCGCCGATTTTTTCTCCCTTTGCCGCCAGGTATTCGATGGTTTCCGTCACCGCTTCGGCGGCCGAACCCATGACAACAATTACACGTTCCGCATCGGGTGCACCGACATAGTCAAAGAGATGATAGTTGCGGCCGACGACAGCGGCGAACTTGTCCATGACTTTCTGCACGATTTCCGGACAGGCATCGTAGTAAGGATTGCATGCTTCGCGGGCGGTGAAGAAAATGTCAGGATTCTGGGCGGTACCCCGGATAACCGGGCGATCGGGGGACATGGCGCGCTGGCGATGGGCAAATACCAGTTCATCATCTATCATCGCACGGATATCTTCAGGGAGCAGCATCTCTATACGGTTTACTTCGTGGGACGTGCGGAACCCGTCAAAAAAGTGCATAAAAGGAATGCGCGCCTCCAGCGTCGCCGCATGGGCGATGAGCGCCATGTCATGGGTTTCCTGAATGGAGTTGGAACACAGCATGCCAAATCCCGTGCTGCGCGCCGCCATGACATCGCTATGGTCGCCAAAAATGGAGAGGGCATGCGTTGCCACCGTGCGCGCGGTAATATGAAACACCGTCGGCGTCAATTCCCCGGCAATCTTGAACATGTTGGGCAGCATCAGCAACAAGCCCTGAGACGCGGTAAAGGTGGTTACCAGCGAGCCTGACTGCAGGGCGCCATGCACCGCCGCAGAAGCGCCGGCTTCGCTCTGCATCTCCACTACCAGCGGCGTAGTGCCCCAGATATTCTTGCGCCCTTCCGACATCCACTGGTCCGCCCACTCACCCATGGGGGAGGAAGGCGTAATCGGGTAAATGGCCGCCACTTCACTCACCTGATAGGCAACATGGGCAACCGCCTCATTTCCATCCATCGTACGTACAGGTCTGTTCATCGTCATTCGAACTCCACTTTTAATTTAGGGAAAACTTGTTGTTGAATACCAGACATCCGCCGCCCCGCGACACTCAGACACGGTAGCGCATCTACCGTAAAGAAACGGCACCTCTCCTGTGCAGAATAGTTCCGCCAGTGCAGGGCATACTAAATCCACCGTTGGCGAAAAGGGTTCACGCTCTCAAGCAGACGATGGAGGCGGTGTTCTTATTATGCAAGACAGGGGCGCCGGATTCAAGAGGAGGTATTACCACTTGTTAAGCACACTAAACAACCAGTCTCTCAAAAAATGACGCGCCCCAGGTACGCCATGGCCGGCCCACCATTGAAAGGCCCCGGCGCCCTGGCGTTGTTTAACACGCCACGCGATTCAGGGAAACGGTTTTTGACCCTCCGGGAATTGACGCGGAAGTAAATGACATTGGGACCCTCCGGCAAGCGGAGAGCCCCAATGACCAGTAGAGCGTAAGTGAAGAGGTCGTGTTTAGGCGTTTATTGTGTTATGGAGCGATAGGATTTACCGACGAGGAAGGCGCTGGAAGCGCGATGTCCGGAAGGGACGCCACCGGGCAATTACCAGTCGGGCAGGCGCCCCGTGACGGCACGCAACCCATGCTGAGCAACCGGTTGTCACTCGCGGGAGCGACGGGAGAATGCACTACCGCCGGTGCCACACCGCATTCCTGCGACAGGAGCGTAAAAGGTTCGCCGGGGAACGGATAGGCATTCCCATATAGATACGTATTGTTCATGAAATTGAATGTGGGGCGTTCCACTTCCAGGAACCGTTTGCCGGCCGCGATGCGGTACTGCAAGTAGGCGTCGAATTCACGTTTCTGCATATCAAGGCGCATTTCCCGCTCCCGCAGGTTCAGCACATGGTTGGCATCCCATTCAGCCTGGTCGCGGTAATTTATCGTTTCAATATTCTGTTCCATGCATTGCCGCGCGTATTCCTGATCATGGCGCAGACTCTCGCGGTTGTACTGGGCCATTTCATCAATAATCATCTGTGGAATGGCCGCCAGTACCTTGGCTTTCCAGAGTTCGCCGTAGCGCATTTCATTATTGGGACAAGGCCCGCTGAAACGTTCGGCAACCGACCAGGTATCGATAATATTGACTTGCGCGACCCAATTGCAGCCCACGGTCCGGGCCAGTTGTGCCTCCGCCTGGGCTTCTTCCGTTTCGCGGCTTATCTGGGCCGGTGATTTCAAGATCCAGTTCAACTTATAGGCGGCACGGTACGGCCATTCGGCAGAGCTTTCGGTGGCGGTCGTAAGGGTATAGGCGTCGGTATTACCCAGATACAGCCCGATATAACTGCTGACCTTTTGCAGAGCGTCCTGGTGCGCCTGCTCAAGGGCAAGCGCTTCGCTTGTCGCCTGCTCCTGCGACACGCCTACAAAATAGATGGTCCCGTCGGCCGGCGGCAAACCATTGGCTTGGGCCCACGGCGGTGCGGCGACGGTCATGTCGTGCATGCTCGGTGTCAGCACAACCCGGTTCTGGGCGCATCCAAAGCTCAGCACCATCAATACCGCCAATACACTCAGTTGTACATAGGTTTTCATAATGCTCCACTCCTTTTTTTTTGGGTTTTGGGTTTCAAATATTTCCAGAGGCGCCCCACCACGGGAAGCCCTTTTGCACACATAAGATTAAACTGAACCACCAGCACGGCCGTTTCCGGACTCACAGTCAACGCATGCGAGCACGGGCGCACTGAACTTCCTGGTTGTAGATGCCGTGAATGTTCATCTGGTCAAGACCCGTCCGGATGTTGCCCAGCCGCGTAACGGCCAGAATAGTCCCCAGCGTTTGTGCCTGGGCGACCGGGTCCACACCGCCGCCTTCAACGCCGACAATTTGGTGGACAGGGCTTACATCCGGTTCCATGCGGCCGCCGCCGGGATACAATTTCTGCTTGGGTTTCCCATACGCATCCTGCGTCCATACCTCCAGATTGTCGGGCGGGGTGATATCCGAACCGAACACCCACATGCGCGTGCCATCGCTGGAATGCAGATACACGCGGCTCTGTCCGGCGGGCCCCGCATATTCACGGGCCGCCACATTGGGGTATTCTTTGTAAGACACCTGGGTGCTGCCGGCCAGACCGCCCCGGGCGGCGCGTGCTACCCCCACGGCATCGTTGGTGTATTCCAGGATCATCAAGTCATTCTCTTTCCAGAACTGGGGTAGACACCCGCGATAGGCGGCATAATGCGGATTTTCCGGCGGAGAATACGGATCATAGGAAACGATGGTAACCACCTTGTCCTCGCGGAGCCAGTCCAGGTATTCATCCTCGATACGGAACGGGATGGCGCTCACCGACGTGTATTCCGTGGGGAGATAGGTCTGAATGATGCCGTTGATTACCCGGGGATAAGGCTCGTTGCCGTTTTCAACCATCAGCCGAAGGGCCACAATACGCGCCTTGATGCGGTTCAACTCCGTTCTCCAGTCCTCAATCTGGTTCGTCAGGGACTCCACCAGCGGCTGGGCCAGCAACTTGTCACGCGCCTCGTCATCCGCCTTGAGCCAAGCCTCGTTCGCCTTTATCTTCTGGACAAGCCTTTCAATCTCTCCGTCAATCTGGCCGCGTTCCACATCACTTTGCGTGGTGACCTTCTGCACTTGAAGGCCGCTGATTTGGGTACTGATCCCGGCACTCTCCGAAATCAGCGTCGCGCGTGCATCCTGAGACAGCAACTTGGCGGTCAACCCCATGTTCTCACTTAACTGTGTTTCCGCGTTTCTAATCGCGTTGTAAAGGGTTTCTGATTTGCCTTGCAGTATCTGCATACGACGAAATTCATAATTCGTCGGCAGGGTCATTGACATCCAATAGGTGGAGTTGTTGTCCAGGTTTACCCGGTTATTAATGGCATAGGACGGGTTCTCCCAGCCGAACTGGACCGACTGCACATCATCGTCACAGCCCATCTTGGAAAACACCGCCACGGGCAGTGACGCCGGACACCCTCCGTCATCGGATACGGTCGGTTCCGCCATTCGCAGCTGCATGGTTACGGGCACGGTACTGCAGCCTGTGACCACCAGACCCATACAGACGCCCATAAACACCAATAGACATAAGGGTACTTTTCGCATAGGGGTTCCCTTCCCATTTGTTTGCAGGCCGCACAAAACTCGTCCTGTCTCTTGAATCATTCTGTTCTTATCCTGAAACAGCAAACAAGACAACCCAAGCCCTGTTTGTCATGAACACACGATTCATACTTTCATTCGGGACAGCCCTTGTCCCGCTAGCCCTTCAATCGTCCTTATCCATGTGCGGTTTCTTCGGAATACCCATACTCAGCCTGTCAGGAATCCAACGAAACCACATTCAGCCACTTATTCCAAGAAATGATGAAAAGGACGACAAAACGAGTTTATTGTAAACTATTTATCTTAAAAAGTCAAGGATTTATTCTTGACAAATTTTGAGCGCCCAAAATAAGGGGATAACATTTCATTAAAAACAGTCTCAAACCTCAGATACGAGTCATTTCTTTACAATAACCATGAGATACAATGATTAAAATATTTTGCTTGTAACGTTTTTGATTATTGTCAAAGGTCATTCTTTGGTATTCATAGAACTTGAGGAAGATTTTTATGGGCCAGTATTTAAATTGTTGTTTTCTTGAACAAAATACAATACTTTACAAAGAAAAGGATTGCACACAAAAAGCCAAATTCTGTAAGGAAATACTTGACGGAGGTGGAAAGATAAGAGGTGTTGGACTATGAGATGGACCTTAAGGCAATGGATTCACTCAGAAGTTAATTGCTTCGTGATGTAAGGCGATGGGATGACGCTGCCACGGTCCTTATGCTTATTGGCTTCACCCCAGCAATTCGTTTTTTTTTCGTGCGGAATCAACAACCACCGGCAGAGCCGGTGGCATGAGGAGGGCTCCTAAAAGGAGCCTCATGAAAACAACTATCGATTCCGTCTCAAAGCCTTG
>JAKJCY010000289.1 GCA_022706235.1 Candidatus Hydrogenedentota bacterium
TATAGTCGCTTTACGAAAACAAAACACCTCTCGGCAACGCTACCGCCTTATACGTTTTGAATGGACCCGAATAACCCGGGGCCTGGAATAGTCAACGTATCAGGAGGAACGGTTGTCCGTGAGTGGAACCGCGAATCCTTCCACGTGATTGTCCGACAAGGTGTTGTTACCGTTTTCCGGACCCAGGCGGATGCCAATACGCCGGGCAGGCGCCCGCGTTTCCAGGAGCGTGTTGTTCGCAATCGTATTGCCGGAAGTCACCCCCTGGATGTCTATCGCCACCCCGTCCTCCGGGCCGGAGTCGACAATGCGGTTGTTTTCCACGCGGTTGCCGGCGGCGGTGAAGCCTTCGCCCCGTTCCGGGCGGAAAAGAATGCCGGTCTTCCCGCTGTTCAGGATTTCATTTTCGCGAATGATGTTTTCGTGGTCCCGGTGGCCGATGGAGATGCCGCACTCGCGGTTGTCACGGATGGTGTTCTTTTCCGCCAAACCGTATTGCACGCCCCAGCAGAAAAAGATGCCGATGTTGTTTCGTTCGAGCACATTCTTCCGGATAACAGTGCGCTGGGAACCCGAACCGGGATGCATGCCGAGACCGGTATTATCCATGCTTAGACATTCTTCCACGAGCACGTCGTGGCAAATCTGCCAGCTGATGCCGTCACCATTATAGTTACGGGCAATGACATTGCGAATGACAACACGGCTGCAGTCCTGAATCCAGACGCATCCGGCGTAGTTGCCGTCCAGGTTAGCGTTGTTATCCTTATTACCGTCCAGGCAGATGTCCTCAATGGCGAAATCCACCGCCTCTTCCGCCGTCACCAAGGGGAACAGCGTGGCGACCGTGGAGTTACCGATTTTCCAAGTGTTCTCACGCAGCGCGCGGTCCAGTTTAAACCGGTTGCCGCTGCGCGCGATCAGGGTGCGCTTGATCACCACGGGGGCCTTGGTGTCGGAATTCACGGCGCGAATGCAGATGGCATCGCCGACCTGAAAACCCGAAGAATCTGCAAGCGTAATCTCCTGGTCGTACCAGTCGGAATCTTCGGCGAGAGCGGTCTCAACGGAGGGTTCCTTGATCAGGACGGTTTCCGGGCCGCTTCCCTGAAGCCTCACATGATCATACAGGCGAACCGGGGCGCGCAGACGGTAGACACCGGGCAACACCTTGACCGTGCCGCCGCCCCGGCGGGCGATATAGTCCACCGCCGCCTGCAGCGCCTTATCTGTAACGCCGACAATGTCCCCCTTGTCCGGGCCTACCGCAATGGACAGGCGCTCTTCCCAATCCGGCTCGACGGCGGTATCGCCGGACGTGGCGCGGGGACGGGTGATTACGGGAAGGTCTTGCGCAATGGCAGAGGACAGTCCTATGGCGCCAGCGGCCATACTGGAGGCAACACGGAATAACTGCCGCCGGGTAAGGGACAGAGGTTTCGTTGGATTCATCTGAGTACCTCATTTTGACTTGCTGCTAAAACAAAGAATTGAAACATGACAAAGGCTCTATATCCCGTCATTGCGAGCAAAGCACCCCGACGTGGCGGGGTTTATTATGAACAGAAACGCGAACCTGCGTGTTCGATCCCGATTCCGAATTCCGATTCCGAGCACGATAACGATTTCGCCGATTCGTGCTCGTGTTCGTAATCGTAGTTCGTAATCGAGGTAAGTGCCCCAAAATTAAATTTCATTAAGTTGTTTTATATCACCAGTTTGTGATTATGTTTATCAGGAGCAAAGCGAAGCAATCTCAACACAAAACAATCTTATTGCAGACGAGATTGCTTCACTTCGTTCGCAATGACGCATGGATGGGTCGCATACAACGCCAGAGTTGGTTCCTATCAAGGAGGACTCATTTGATTGACTATCGTAACAGATGGCATAGTAAAGAACACCAACAACGAGGAAAAGCACGATGGAATCCTCTCAGGTTTTTACGGCGTTGATTAAATATGATGACCCGTGGTGGATAGGATGGGTCGAAGAGATACCGGGAGTCAACTCGCAGGGCGAAACACGCGAGGAGTTGCTCGAAAATTTGCGGTCGGCCCTTGAGGAGGCGCTTGAAATGAATCGGGACGAGGCGCTTGCCGCCGCGCAGGACGGTTATACTGAAGAAAGCCTTGTCCTGTGAAACGACAGGCATTCATTGCCTACCTGCAGTCACAGGGGTGTATCTTGATAGGAGAGGGCGCAAAACACTCCTGGTATGGGAATCCGGTAGGAAATCGTCGGTCCGCCGTACCCCGGCATAGAGAGATAAATGACATTCTCATCCTCAAGATATGCAAAGACCTGGGTCTTCCACGTCCCTGAAAAAGTGTTGATGCGATCTGGTGTACCGTAGCAAAATGCCCTATCCGTTAGCCTATTTCTGCTGTTAAATGGACCTCATTCCTTAAACTTGCCCCTCTCTGCCAGCGGTCCGTACAGATCCGGACGCCGGTCTTGAAGATGATTATCCTCCTTCGCCTCGCTAAGATCGATATCGCAGACCAGCACGCCCGGGGTAGTGTATTGGCTGGCCTGGATATCCCCGCGCGGGTTTAACACCAGCCCCTGCTCCGGGTGAGTGAACGCGATGAAACACTGGTTCTCGAACGCGCGGGTGCGCATCCACCGTTGATTGTCATAGTGGTGCATGCCGTAGGTGGGATTCAGGATAAGCCTGGCCCCTTGCAGCCGCAGGGCACGCGCGGTTTCGGGCCAACGCCGGTCCGCACAAATCATGATGCCCACAGGACCCCAGGGCGTCGGGAAAGGGGAAAGGGCGGGACCCGGCGCGTATTGCAGGTCATGGGTCTGAAGGTGGGTCTTATGATACAGGCCCGCCAGTTCGCCTTGTTCATTCCAGAGCCCGGCGGTATTGTACAGGTTCCCGTTCAGACGGGCACTGAACCCGAAACAAATCCACATCTTGCGTTCCCGCGCCTCTTGCGCCACCCGGGCGAGGTAGGGGCTCGCGGCCGGGTCCTGGGCCACATCTGAAAGCCGTTCCGGGGTGGATGTCTTGTCGGCGGCCGAATAGCCGTCCAGCCAGCACTCGGGTGTAATAAAGATTTGAGCATTCCGCGCCTCATCCAGATAGTACAGGAACGTATCAAAGTTTTTCTCCAGATTCCATTTTTCCGGCACGGCCTGCATCAGTGCAAGACGCACTTGGTTTCCCTTTTCTTCTGGTGCGGCTTTCGAGATATCGAGCGCATTCAGACGCCCTTTGAGCTCTTCCACGCCCGCTTCCAGCAGGGGCCCCAGCATTTTCCCCTCGGCGCTACGCAAGGCGTTATGCCGGCTTGCCTCCCGAGGGTGCAGGTCGTACACCAGCAGGGCATCTTTGAGGGCGGGCGCCTGGGCGACCACCACCCCGGCGGGATCGACCATGCGGCTCTCTCCCAGACTCAAGCTTTCCGCCCCACCCAAGGGACCATAACCGTTACTCTGCACCACCCATATATTGTTTTCCGCGGCACGGGCAATGAGCTGGGCGCGGTACCCTTCCTGTTTGCGCAAGGCGGACACTATCTCGTTAATTTCATAGCTGATGTAAAAGCAAATACGCGCGCCCGCCATTACGGGGATACGGACCAGTTCCGGATAGCGGCTGTCATGGCAGACGATGACGGTAGCGGGAATACCGTCTATTTCAAAGAGGGCCAGGCGTTCCCCCGGTTCAAACCAGTTCTCCGGGAAACTCTTATGATAGCGAAAGATTTCCTTGCCATCAGGCCCGACGACAATGGCGCTGTTATAGGGCTTTTCGTGGGGCGAGAGGGTTGCGCTGCCGTAAATCACATAACAGTCCAGTTCCTTCGCCAAAGCTGCAATTGTATCCATTGCCGTATTTAATGTTGTCCAATCCAGCGCCTCGATGGCCGCTTCACTAAACCCGGAAAGGGCGGTCTCCGGAAAGACCACCACGCGCGCGTCCGCTGCAGCCGCTTCCCGGATGCCGGTTTCAATGCGGTTCAGGTTGCGGCCCAGGTCGGGGGTAACCTCCAGTTGCACCGAAGCCACGCGAAGTGTTTTTGCGGCAGCAACCGCTTCATGACCATAGAGGGTCCATCCCGCAAGCAGGCAGACGGCCATTGATAGATATCGTCTTGACACAGGTCTCCTCCTATATCCCGTTCACAGTATGTCCATCCAAGTCCGGCTATTCCAGTTTCAAGCCCGTTTCATATACCCGGCGAACCTCTTCCCCGGTCATTGCTCGGGCATAGAGTGCAAACTCCGCGAGCCGCCCGGTGTAATACTCGTTGCCGCTGTAATTCGGATTCGCGCCCAGGGCGATGTTCGCGGCCGCGGTCTGGTCGAGACGCGCCGGGGCGTTGCCCCGTTGCCGCAGTTCGCCGTTCATATACAGCGTCAATTCTGCGTCCCTCTTCACAACGGCAATATGCGTCCAGGCGCCAAAGGGTATGGGCTCGCCAGGCAAGGATGCGTTGCCGCCGCCTTCGATGCCGACGTGGAGCAGGTTGTCTCTGAGAAACACGCGCAACGGATCATCCATGGACCGTGCCCAAGCGCTGAACAGCTGACGAATATGCCCGGCCGGCTCACCCTCCGGGCATGCCCACAAGAACAGGGTGCATTCACGGTGGGGGAATTCCGGGATGGTGTAGCGCAGCATGCCTTCTCCGTCAAAGCGTACGGCACCGTCCGCGGTTTCGTTTCGACCCGGCACGACGGTGATTCCCGCCTCCTTTTCCAGGACGCCATACACGGGCGTCCCATTTCCCCGCAGCCAAGCACCGACCACCAGATCATCCTCCCGGTACTGGACCAGTGCAGGATTAGTCAGGAAGGGATTTTCAAGCGTGGCATCCAAAACAAAGGAACGCGGACCGTCCACCGCTTCCACCCG
>JAKJCY010000028.1:0-270 GCA_022706235.1 Candidatus Hydrogenedentota bacterium
CGTTGGCGCCAAAGCCGCGTCCCGGATAATCCAGAGAGCGCCGTCCGAAATAAAGCGCGGTGCCATCCAGCAGGCTCTGAAGGAAGGAAATCGGTTTAACGCCGCCCAAAGCAGTCTGGTCTGCGGGGATGGGCAGGCCGAGCGCCGTATTGCCCGTGGTGGTAAAAGAGGGGATAACGTACCCGGGATATACGGACTGGATAAGGGCTTCATTGAAAGCGGACTGGGGATAAAAGCGCTCCATGAAATCCAAATCGTTTTTATTGGCGG
>JAKJCY010000028.1:280-29105 GCA_022706235.1 Candidatus Hydrogenedentota bacterium
CACGCGGCGCACGTTGCGTATCGTTATCGCCGCCAACTGCACGGGATCCAGAACCAAATGGCCGAAGAACGTGTCGTAATAAGGCACGTCTGTCGCACGTTCAAAATCGTAATCATATTTCGGATGCATGTTGAACAGGGTCAGCGTGAACGCACCGTCCCGGCCCACCAGCGTGGGAACGGGCATGCCAAAGCCGGCAAGCGTCACTTGCGCCTCACTCATGTAGCCCGTGAACTTCCGCATGGATTGCTCCACATCAAGAGCGGAAAATGAGCGGCGCCGGAAGGAGTCTTCACTGTCCATGGACCCGCGGTACAAGGCTGTAAGGGCCTGTTCCGCTTCATTGCCGGCATACACAATAAAGTCGTTGGTCCAGTTCGGGGCGACTGTGTCCTTCATGTCGCCCTTCACCGTCACACGGGTCACTTTCAATTCCGCGCTGCGCACCACCACATAATCGGCCCGTTGCGGCAGACGCAGGATCGAAGCGGTAAATTTCTGATTGGCAACGGTTCCGGGAACCGGCAGAACACGTTTGTCATCAAGCCGCACAAACAACTGTGCATTATTGAGAGGGATGCCGGAATTCGGAAGCGGGTTCGAAAGTTCAAGCGAAATGGTGGCGGCCTCAGGGACGCCGTTATCGTCATAAACAAACAAATCCGGGGAGGCCTGATTATGCAGGATGGTAAAAACAGGAGAAATTGCCTCGGCAATACCGTAGGCTCCCAAGGCGATTGGAGCCGCTCCTTTTTGAACACTGAAGGCAATATCGTTGTCCAGGGATTCAGACAATTGGATTTCCACCCCCCCGGAGCGGAACAGGCCGGTATCATCCGGTTCCCCGAAGGTGTTGGAATCCTGAACGACAATGGCCCCTTCTTTTACAATACTGAAGTTGCCTTCCCCCGTGGTTATGCACAGCGTGACATCATAGGTTCCCGGCACCCGGTAGGTATGCTGAGGCGTTGGTGAATTGCCGACACCGCCATCACCAAAATCCCAGGACCAGGATTCTATCGTGCTGTCTCCCGGAATGGAGGCGTCCGCAAAAAGTACCTGCAGGGGCGCCGTTCCCTGGCTCGGACTGAAGGTAAATTGCGGTACAGGAGAGACAACGGTTCTTTCCGGACATCCCGCCAGTAACAGGGTAAGTGCAGTAAGTACAACGGCGTACTTAACCAAATGCGCCTTGGGCATAATTATAAACCTTTCTCCATCGCCAAACATCCGACCCACTGTCTAAATCCATCGCGGATGAAACGGTCTTCACACATTAAGTTAAAACGTACTTATTTTGCGATATTTTTACCGAAAAGTCAAGTATTTATCTCTTTCGAAAAAAAAGGATTACCCTGCTTGCTTACCAAACAGTACCATAACAGAATCTGTTTTCAGGCTTAAACCTAGTGCTATCCTACATTATGCCGAGGCCGGGCCGCAACCAGACCGTTATGAATCACGCTGCCCGTGGACCGTGCACAGCGTTTGATACAAGCGCATGGAACAGAAATTAGGGCCGCACATGGAGCAGAAGCCCTCCGGCGCCTGAGCGACTCCGGGCACCGCTTCATTGCGTAAACGCAGGGCCTTGTCCGGGTCGAGAGACAGCGCAATCTGGTCGGACCAGCGGAATTCGTAGCGTGCCTTGCTCAAGGCATCGTCCCGAATCCGTGCGCCAGGCAGGCCTTTGGCCAGGTCCGCGGCGTGGGCGGCCAGTTTATGGGCGACCACGCCCGTTCGCACGTCTTCCTTGTCGGGCAGGCCCAGATGCTCTTTCGGGGTTACATAACAAAGCATGGCGGCTCCGTTCCACCCTATCAGGGCCGCACCCAGGGCGGACGTGATGTGGTCATAACCGGCGGCGATATCCGTCGGCAGCGGTCCCAGCGTATAAAAGGGCGCGTCACAGCACCAATCGGCCTGTTTGTCCATGTTTTCCCGTATCAGGTCCAGGGGCACATGACCGGGCCCCTCATTCATCACCTGCACAAAATGGTCCCAGGCGCGCCGGGTAAGTTCTCCCTGGGTCTTCAATTCGGCGAACTGGGCCGCGTCATTCGCATCGTGCACGCACCCCGGTCGCAACCCGTCACCGATAGAAACCCCCACATCATAGGCGGCGAGTATCTCGCATATGTCATCCCAATGGGTATACAGGAAATTTTCCTTTCGGTGGGCAGTACACCAAGCCGCCATGATGGCGCCCCCCCGGCTGACGATGCCCGTCAGCCGGGGGGTGAGCAGGGAAAAATGGTCCTTGAGCGCAGCGGCATGCAAGGTGAAATAATCTACGCCTTGTTCCGCCTGCTCGATAAGGGTGTCGCGCACCAGGTCCCAGGTCAGGTCGACGGCATTCCCCCCGGCTTTTTCCAGGGCCTGGTACAAGGGAACGGAACCGATGGGCACCGGGGAATTCCGGATAATCCATTCGCGGGTGTCGTGAATATCCACGCCGGTACTGAGGTCCATAACCGTGTCAGCCCCCCAGCGCACGGCCCAGACCATTTTCTCCACTTCCTCGGCGATACTGCCCCGCAACGCCGAATTGCCTATATTGGCGTTTATTTTGACGGCAAAGTTGCGCCCGATAATCATGGGTTCCGCTTCGGGGTGGTTGATATTCGCCGGGATTATGGCGCGCCCTTCGGTGATTTCGCGGCGCACCATTTCCGGCGTAATTGTTTCCCGGAAAAGGGGTTCAGGGGCGCCCGGGCGGCGGGAACCTTCCAAAACCGACTCCGCGCACGCCCGTTCCCGTATCGAGACATATTCCATTTCTTCGGTAATAATACCTTGCCGGGCGTAGTACAGTTGCGTCAGATGCCTGCCGGACCGGCATCGCAATACCGTCCGGGCCGCTGGAAACGCGGCGGAACCCGCAACCCGGGGTACCCGTACCGGCGTAACATCACCCCGCCGTTCAATCCAGGGGGCGCGCAGGGCCGGTAATCCCCGGTCCAGACAGACCTCCACCTCCGGGTCGGTATAAGGCCCTGAGGTGTCGTAGACGAGTACGGGGGGATTTTCGGCAAGGACAGTACCCTTGGCATCCACCGTGGGATGCTGCCGCACTTCACGCAAGGCCACGCGCAAATCCGCTTTCGACCCTGTCACATAAATTTTTCGGGATTGGAGGAAAGGTTCCCGGAGGGGGGCAAACGGAGGCCCTGAATCCGGAGTGCTTGGGGTGCCTGATGATTCTGGCATGTGTTATTCTCCTGGCGCTCCCTGCGTGGAGGGCCGGTGCAATCATTTCACTACAGATTATATAGTGCCGAATACTTGGATTCCAGATATTCCAGAAAGGCATCGGTATCCGGTTCCTTGCCGGTCGCGTCCCGCAGAATTTCAACGGCGGTTTCGCGACGCCCGACCCGGTGCACATGTTCCCGCAGCCAGCAAAGACACGGACCGAAAACCCCTTCATTCACCTGATCCCACAAGTCAGGGATGGCCGCCTCCATTGTGGCAAGCAACTGGGCAGAATAGAGATTACCAAGGGCATATGTTGGAAAATATCCGAATGAGCCATGAGACCAGTGTATATCCTGCAGGCAGCCCGAAGCGTCATCGGGGACTTCCAGGCCAAGATACTGCCTTACTTTTTCATTCCACGCGCCGGGCACGTCCGCCGCTTCCAACCGGCCTTCAATCAAGGCTGTCTCCAATTCAAAACGCAGGATGACATGCAGGTTATAGGTGCATTCGTCCGCTTCCACCCGGATCAGCGAGGTTCTGACCCGATTGGCCTCCCGGAACAGGTCCTCCGCCCCGACCCGGTCCAATTGTCCCGGATACTGTTTTCTAAGGTAAGGCAGGTAATGGTTCCAGAATGGCAGGCTTCTGCCGATCATATTTTCCCAGAGGCGGGACTGGGATTCGTGCATGCCCAGCGATGGCGCCGAGGCCAACACCGTCCCTTCGTCCTCTTCCCGATAGCCCTGCTCATACAGGGCGTGCCCGCCCTCGTGAATGGAACTGAACAGGGCGGAAAAGAAGTCCTCTTCCGTGAGGCGCGTCGTAATCCGCACATCATGAATGGAAAAATTTGTGGTGAACGGGTGGGCGGACCGGTCCTGACGCCCGGCATTGAAATCAAAGCCCATGTCCCGCAGCACCTGCTCGGTAAATTCCCATTGGCGCGCGGTGTCCCAGCGTTGTCCCAGCCAGCCGGGCTCCGCGCCCGCGGAGGAAGAGGCGCTGGTCCGCGCCGCCAGGGCGCTCTGCCGCTGGGCAAGCAGATCAAATATGGGCTTCAACTGCGCCGATGTCATGCCCCGCTCATAGTCTTCCAGCAAAGCGTCATAGGGGGTGTCGCTATACCCCAGCAGCGCCGCCTTCTCCCGGTTGAGCACGACCAGCGCATCGAGGTGCGGCAGAAACATCGAAAAATCCGAGCGGCGCCGCGCGTCAAGCCACGCCTGGTAGGCGGCGCTCCGCGCCTCGGAAAACCGGCGCACAAAGGTCTCGGGAATCCGGACCGCCCGGTTGTAATCATAGGCGATTTCATCCAACAGCGCCTGCCGGTCCGGGCCGAGGTGGTCCCTCGCCGCCAGGGCGTCATTGATAAGGTTCCCCGTTTCTGAGGCGGAAAAAAGCGCGTGGGCGTGGGCGTTCAGCGTCGCCAATTGCCTGCCCCGCGCGGGACCGCCTGCAGGGGGCATGTTTACCTCCTGGTCCCAGTCAAGCACGGCCGATGCGGCGCGAAGATGGCCGACATCGAGCATGCGCAGGTGCAATGTTTCAAACGCGTGGGCTGGATTCATGGAATCTCCTGTCTTGATGCCCGCTGCATTCAGGGGTCTGGTTACTCACTGTAACGGTAGCACGTTCCGGAATGTATAGTCTATGAAAAAGAGAACGCCCCGGACCAGAGGTTTACCCCGATGATTTTTGCGGATACCATAGCACAGTACATCACCGATTTCGCGTCCAATCTGCTCGAGGCCGCCGCGAGTGTCACCGCATCGGTCGTGAACGCCCTGGCTGCCTTGTTTGGCGGCGCATCCGGCCCGGAAGCCCCATAAATCCACCTGCTCTGTCATTGCAGGTATAGAGGCCCGCAGTCTCTACCCGCGCGCCTTCCTTGGGGAAGGCGCGCATTTATTCGCCTGCACGCAAACCGGTCAAGAAAGCGCCTTTAGCAGTATATCAGCCATGTGCCGGCTCAAGGCAGCCGGGTCGGGCGCTTGTCCGCCTTCCGCGAGCAGCGCCTGCCCGTACAGGAGTTCGGCGTAGGGTTTCAGGGCTTCGTTTGTCGTGTTGCCGCTATGGAACGCATTCAGCTTTTCCAGCAGCGGATGCCCGGCGTTCAGTTCGAGGATACGCTTTATCGCCGGCGTTTCCTGGCCCATCATGCGCATCATCTTTTCCATCTGTGGGGAAATATCCTGGGCATCAATCACCAGGCAGGCGGGCGAGGCGGTCAACCGCCCGGAAAGACGCACCTCCTTTACGCGGTCTTCCAGAACAGCTTGTAGCGCTTCGAGCAGGGGCCGATACCTTTTGGTTTGTTCTTCGCGCTCTTTCTGGTTTGCTTCCTTCTCGCTTTCCGACCCGAGTTCCACGCTGCCCCGGCCCACGGCCTGCAGTTTCTTGTCTTGGTACACAGAGACGGAGGGGGCCCATAGCTCGTCCACCGGGTCACTGAGCAGCAGTACCTCGTAGCCCTTTTCACGGAAAGCCTCAAGATGGGGCGATGCCTGCAAGGCCGCACGCGATTCCCCGGTGAGATAATAGATGCAGTCTTGGTCGGGTTTCATGCGCGAGATATAGGTTTCAAAAGACACGGGCGTGTCGCCCGACTCCGTGGTATCGAACAACAGCAGGTCGGTCAGTGCTTCCCGGTTTTCAAAATCCATCAACAACCCTTCTTTGAAGACGGTGCCGAACTCTTTCCAAAATCCCCGGTATTTTTCTTGTTCCGTATCGCGCATGGATTTCAACGTTGCCAGAATTTTGCCCATGATGCCCTTGCTCATGCGCTGTACCTGCCGGTTTTCCTGGAGCAGTTCCCGGGAGATGTTCAGGGGCAGATCCTCCGAATCCACCACTCCCCGGACGAACCGCAGATAATCGGGCAGCAATTCACGGCAATCGTCCATGATGAAAATACGTTTGATGTACAGGTGCAGCCCGTGCTTGCGCGCTTCCAGGGGCATCATAAGGTCGAGGGGCGCCTTTTCCGGAATGTAAAGCAGCAGCCTGTATTCCAGGGTGCCTTCCATCTTGGCCTGGATGCGCGTCAGGGGGTTGTTCCAGTCGTGGGAAATGTGCTTGTAAAATTCGTTGTACTCCTCTTCAGAGACCTCCTCCTTGTCGCGCAGCCAAAGGGCCTTCATGGAATTGAGCCGTTCCTCTTTCACGACCGTCTTCTCTTCCGCACCAGGTACCGGGTTGCCTTCTTCGTCCCGTTCCACCTCGGTGCGTTCCACGGTCAGGTAGATGGGATAGGAAACAAAATCGCTGTAGTGTTTGACAATACGCCGGATTTCCCATTCCTGGGTATAGTCCTTCAAACCGTCCTCCTCATCCGCCGCTTTCAGATAAAGGATGACCGAGGTTCCCGCCGCCTCGCGTTCGGTATCACTCAGGGCATATTTGCCGTCCCCGGTGCTTTCCCAAAGCGTCGCCGTATCTTCCCCGGCGCGCCGGGTCAATATCTGCACCCGGTCGGCCACCATGAACGTGGAATAAAAGCCGACGCCAAACTGGCCTATGAGTTCCGGCAGCCCCGCCGCGTCTTTGGACTCCCGCACCGCCTTTAAAAATTCCTGGGCCCCGGACCGGGCGATGGTGCCGATAAACTCCCTGAGCTCCTCGCGGCTCATGCCGATACCGTTGTCAGAAAGCGTCAGGATACGTTCCTTACGGTCGACGGTGATATGAATGGCTTGTTCATCTCCGGAGGATAATTCCGGGCGCTTCACCGATTCGAAACGGCGTTTGTCCAAGGCATCGGAACTGTTCGAAATCAGTTCCCTTAGAAAGATGTCCTTGTTTGAATAGACGGAGTGGATCATCAAGTCCAGCACCTGCCGCGCTTCGGTCTTGAATTTGTAAGTTTCTTTTGTCTTGGTCATGAATCGTTGCCTCCTCGTGCCCCGGCATACCGGGGGTGGACACATGTTTCTACAAGTGAATGCCTGTGTATAAGTCCATGCATCTCAGCTGGCGACGTAAGCGTCTATGCTTTCGCGCAGCGTTTTATAAATCCAGGCCCGTTTGGCGTCATCCGTTTCCAGCAGGGTAACGCGGAAACCCGCGTGCGTACATTGGAATCCGGTCAGCGGCACCACGACGATTCCTGTCGCCCCCATCAGGTAATACACGAAACGCTTGTCCGGGCTGACATTATGCACCAGCGTTTCAATGCGTTCACGCACCGCCCGGTTCTCGATGGGAAGCGTCTGATGGTCATTCAGGACATTATCCTTGAACATGACAGTCAGATAGAAGGCGCCGCCGGGCTTGTTCACGATGACGGAATCACATCCCTCGAAGAAACGGACCGCCTCGTCGGCACGGCTGCTGAACATCAACGCACGCGTTTCCAGGTGCCGCTTATAGCGGCCGTTGCCGCATACAAGCGGCAGCGACATCTGAGGCAGCGTCGTGGAGCAAACTTCCAGGCGCTTGGCCGCCAGCAGGCTGTTCACATAGGTGTTAAAATTCTCATCGCGTGTCCGGTTTAAAATTTCTATCCAGCCGCAGCGCGCACCGGGCCAGGGGTATTCCTTGCTGATACCCCGCATGGCAAGCGCCGGAACATTCTGAATCCACTGGCTCATGTGCCATCTGGGATGGCCCGGATAGGTAATATGGGTATAAATCTCATCTGCAATGATGAACAGGTCATGTTCCTGCGCGATGGCGACGATGTCGTCCAAAATTTCACGCGGGTACACCGCACCCGTGGGATTGTCCGGGCTTAACAACAGTATCCCCGCAATGGAATCGTTATATTTGACTTTATTTCGGATATCGTCCACGTTGGGCAGCCATCCGTTATAAGGGTCCAGGTCATACGTCACGTGGTTATACCCGGAATGGGCGGCTTCAGCGGAAGAATGGGTGCTGTATGCGGGAGACGGGCCGAGCACACGCGCTTCCCGTTTCAGAAACCCGTATACCCGGGCTACGGCGTCACCAATGCCGTTGAAAAAAATGATATCCTCGGGGGTAATCTTTATGCTGTCTTTGCGGATGTTCACTTCTTCCGCGAGAAACGCGCGCGTTTCAAGTACACCGGCCGTATCGCAATATCGGAAGGAAGTCGGCTGCTCGAGCAATTCATGAAGAATATCGCGTATCCAGGGGGCAAGCACTTCCCCTTTTTCCACTGGATCGCCGATATTCTCCCAAGTTATCGTCTGGCCGAGGGACCGGATTTCCCGCGCAACGCCGACAATTTCCCGAATCTCATATTTAAGGTTGGTTGCACCTTCATGTACTATGCTGCGTCTCATAAGAAAATAATTCTTTCGTTTCTTTCAAACTTCTGGAATGTCCTGTGGTCCGGAAGGATCTTCTCCGTGCCGTGAGGCATTTCCTGGAGAACTAAAAACACGGTCACCCTTGGATAGGAACTACGCTTGTAGCCTGTATATATGATAGGCTTTTCCACGATATAAATGCAATCGTTTCCCGTTATCAGCAGGGCCATCAGGCCGGCAGACGGTAACGTCAGTTTCACAACAAAGGGAGTGAGGATTTCGTGACAAAAGCGAACAGTGCCGTTGATGTCTGGATGCAACATCCAACGCCATTTTTCATGAGCCAGCCCATGTTCGACTCCCTGCGCCGATGGATGGGCATGGACGGCCCGCCCCGGGAAATCCCCCTTGAGATTACCCTTCAGGCCATGGACGGGGGCGGCGTGGAAAAGGGGCTTATCTGTGCCTGGCACGGTCCCCAGGGTCCCATCATCAACAATGATGAAGTGGCTTCCTGGGTGGCCCGGTACCCCGACCGTCTGACAGGTATCGCCGCAGTTAATCTCACCCGGCCCATGGAGGCCGTGCGTGAAGTGCGGCGCTGCGTCCGTGAACTGGGTTTCAAGGGCTTGCGCATTGTGCAATGGCTTTGGAATCTCCCGCCAAACAACCGCTATTACTACCCCCTGTTTGCCGAATGCGTCGAATTAAACATTCCCGTGTGCCTGCAGGTCGGTCATACAGGCCCGCTGTGCCCTTCGGAACCCGGACGTCCCATTCCCTATATCGATGAAATCGCGTTGGATTTCCCGGAACTGGTGGTGGTGGGGGGGCATATCGGCTACCCATGGACTCAGGAGATGATTGCCGTCGCGACGAAACACCCCAATGTTTACATAGACACCTCCGCGTACAAGGCCAAACGATTTCCCCCGGAGCTGGTCGCCTACATGAAAGGCAACGGCAAAAAGAAAGTCATGTTTGGCACCAATTATCCTATGATGACGCCGGGGATGGCGTTGGAAGGATTGGAAGGGCTCGGGTTCGAAGAAGCCGTGCAGGACCTGTTCCTGTCAAGCAACGCCAGGCGGGTGTTTCGTCTTTAGCAAGAGGAGTTTTTCGTGAACGAATGCGGCATCGGAAATGACAAAGGATTTCCGGATATCATCGCCGGAGTTTTCCTTCCATATGTCCTTTTTGTGGCTATTGTCGGCAGTCTGTTTACCTTGATGCTCTTTTTCGGCAAGCCTGTGGAACAGGGTTGAAAGCCCTTATACTGCCGCTGAAGGGCAACGCAACTATATTTGAAAAGAGGGAGAATCTCATGACTTTATGCAATACACGGCTGCAACGCTCCATCGGCGCACTCATCGTGGCACTGGCGGGGGCCGGCGCCATCCTGAATGCAGGCGCGGATTCCCCGTCCGTGAACATAAAAAAACTGGGCACCATCGATATCGACCTGGTGGAAACCACGCCTGTTGTTTTCAACAACAAAGTCTACCGCTTTGAATACGTGCGTCAAAATTACTGGAATAACAAGACCGGCGATTCCTACTTCCGTTTCATAGACCACGATACCGGCACGCCTACCCCGTCCTTCGCCAAGGGGTATCATCTGGGCAGCGCCGCCGTGGACGGCGGTCTGGTCATTGTGACCGCGGTAAATATCTGGGACGGGGACGAGATCGATGTTTTTGTTTCCCGTGATTTGAACGCCTGGGAATCCTGGAATGCCCTGACCCTGCCCGGCTACGGCATGTTCAACACCTCCCTGTGCAAAGCCGGGGAGGACTATGTGCTCATGTTCGAAGTGGGCAAACCGCCAGAAGTTGCCGGCAATCCCTTCACCGCGCGGTTTGCCAAGTCAAAAGACCTGAAAACGTGGACGCTGACCCCGCCGGAATGCACCTACGACAAGAGCCGATACACCGCGCCCCATTGCCTGCGCTATTTCGAAGGGTACTATTACAACTTCTTCCTCGAGGCGGTTAAAGACGGGTATGAGCAGTATGTGGTGCGTTCCAAGGATCTAATCCACTGGGAGCCCAGTACAGCAAACCCTGTCCTGAAAGCCTCGGACGCGGACAAAATCATCCACAACTCCAGCCTCACTCCGGAACAGCGTAACCGGATCGCGCAAGCCAATAATATCAATAATTCTGATTTCGACTATTGTGAATTCGAAGGCGCATTAATCATCAACTATTCCTGGGGCAACCAGCAGGGGATGGAACATCTCGCCGAGGCACGGTACGAAGGAACGGAGGCGGCTTTCTTGAAGGCCCTGTTCCCATAACCCCGGCGGAAACTGTTCCCCCTTCCATGCAGCACCAATCCCCCCGACCGCTTATAAAAGCGCCTCCCGCAACACGCGCAACACATAAGGCCCCAAGACCAGCACCCCGATAACCGCCGAACCGATGGCGGCAATAAGCACGGCGCCGGCAGCCACATCCTTCGCCTGTTTCACCAGCGGATGGAACTCGGGGGACGCCACATCGGCCAGCAATTCGAAAGCGGTATTGAGCGCCTCCGCCGTCCACACCGCCATCACCGCCAGCACTAGCCAGCACCATTCCCCGTCGGACAGCCCAAAAAACACTCCCAGCACTGCAATCGCGGCGGTAGCCATCGCATGGATCCAGGCATTATGCTGGGTCTTCAGCATGGTCCACACCCCTGCAAAAGCATATTTGAAACTGCGTATGCGACCCCTGATTGCAAAAGAGGAAGGTTCTTTGGGGAATTCAGGCGCTGCGTTATTCATTCCAGCAGTGTATGCCATTATAAATATGAGATCAACTTTTTCCATCGTCACTTTGTTCCCCGTCTCTTTACATCCCGTTCCACCCGCATACTCTTGACCACCTGTTCCACACGCACTAAAATCACTTTCGAAATGAAGATAGATTTCTCCCCCAGTTTACATAGGACTGTTCACGCCGCTTTGAGCATTTCAGAAGCATTTCATGGTTTCAAGATGAGCACCAATTTTCAAGGCAGATTTGGTGGTATACAACAGATCGGAGCAAAAATGGGACTGCCTCCGGCGCGTGCGACGACTGTGAGTGGTGCAGGTAATCTTGGGTCGCGCCGGAGGCTGTCCCTCTTTTTGCGGACACATCGGTCAAGACCGAAAAAAGCGGGACAGTTCCCGCCGCGCGGGAGCTTGGTACTTATGGGTCTATACGCATGTCTGGGGTAGAGGTGTTCTGTTGGGCCTTTTATAATACGCCGCGAAAACAGTCCCATTTTTTCTTGGGAAATGGGTACCAATTTTCGAAGCAAAAAAAGTATATGCTTGGATGGAATATGCGAACGAGAGTGAAACGCGGCCGCGCGGGTGCACCACAAAAAAACCTTGCACGCGTATGCGTACAAGGTTGGAATTGTTAGGTGGAGATGCCGGAAGGGGGCGTCCAGCATCTCCGGTGAGGTGTTTTGGCTCTGAGGGGGAACAGAGCGTTGCAGAGAAAAACGTATGAGTACTGAAGGTGGAAGATGCCGGAAGGGGGCGTCCGGCATCTCCGGTGAGGTGTTTTGGCTCTGAGGGGGAACAGAGCGTTGCAGAGAAAAACGTATGAGTACTGAAGGTGGAGATGCCGGAAGGGGGCGTCCGGCATCTCCGGTGAGGTGTTTTGGCTCTGAGGGGGAACAGAGCGTTGCAGAGAAAAACGTATGAGTACTGTAAGGTGGAGATGCCGGAAGGGGGCGTCCGGCATCTCCGGTGAGGTGTTTTGGCTCTGAGGGGGAACAGAGCGTTGCAGAGAAAAAAAAGAAATAATGCTTATTTTATAGCGAAGGTACGGAGCTTGATTTGAAAGGTTCCCTTCTTCCCGGGTCTCTTGACCTTGCTGTGCCCAGTCTGGTCACAGAGACTCCTTGTACCATCGCGCAGTGTAATAACCCCATTCTGATGCGCCCACTCAAGTTTATTAAACCAACGGGTTTTCTTGGGAGACTTACCAAGTAACCAGCGCGCTACCCCTTCAATAATCAGTGGTTCAAAAAGTGAACACATCTCCGGGCACGCCCATTATTACCCACACCCGCTCATTTTGGATTCAATTATCAATAATTTCTTGCCGGTTGCCGTTACCATTGTTACAACATACGGCACCAATAAACTCCAGTATGGGCGTAGTATACCTTATCTCAAACGTGAATGCAAGAAGTTTTTTCTATAGCATATAGTATCGTAAAACACCATACAAGAATCTAAACCTGTGCGCGCTTTCGGGTCAACCGACTTGTTATCACGGTGCCTCATGTACGTCTCTTTACCTATACTGAAGACGCTATGAAACGTTAGGGACGCTCATCAATCATTGATATTGATTGTTCCGGGCCCTCGACCGGTATGCTTATCGTAATGCCCCTTTCCGTTTCGGACATATTTTGTAAATCCATGTTTTTCGAGATTCGAATCACTAATCAATTGCTTGGCCTGTCGTGCATTTGCCCATCCGGCGATATGGGGAGCGGTGAAAACCCGTTTAACCGGTTGCCCGGTCTCGGGATGAACTTTGAGAGGCGGGTCATTCATGCCGTGAATCACCTCGAATACTTCACCCTCTTCACCATTTTTTCCAATGATTTGATACGTGTATACCGGCATAACCTTTCACTGTCCCATTGTCATTTTCTGGAATACGTCAATGCGCGTGTCTGTTCATATTCCGCTATTTTATCTTCATGGCGCAGCGTCAACCCAATCTGGTCCCATCCATTCAGCAGCCGCATCCTGAGAAAAGGCTGAATGTTGAAATCGATGATAACGCCGTCGGGTTTCAGTATCTGCTGTTTTTCCAGGTCCACTTTTAGTGTATACCCTTCATTTGCCCGCAACTCGTTAAAAAGTTGCTGAACAGCGCTGCTTTCCAACACCACGGGCAGGATGCCATTGTTAAAACAATTATTGTAGAAGATATCAGCGAAGGAAGGGGCGATAAGCACGCGGAATCCGTAATCGGACAAAGCCCAGGGCGCGTGCTCACGGGAAGACCCGCACCCGAAATTCTCTTTCGCGAGAAGAATGCTTGCGCCTTGGTAGCGGGGCGCGTTAAGTTCAAATTCAGGTGCCGGGGTCTTACCGTCATCCAGGTACCGCCAGTCAAAAAAGAGGACATCTTCATAGCCGGACCGCTCAATACGCTTAAGAAACTGCTTGGGAATGATTTGGTCCGTATCCACATTCATGACTTCAAGCGGTGCGACAATACCTTCATGTACGGTAAATGGTTTCATACTGTAGAATCCTTGTGTTGTTGTTGGTATCAAATTCAGGGGTGTTGCTCCCGTCAGCGAGGCATGCCCCGAAAGGATTACCCCTGCTGATAGTTCCAGTCCCGGATATCCACAAAGTGCCCCTGCACCGCCGCGGCGGCGGCCATGGCCGGACTGACCAGGTGTGTGCGCCCGCCCTTGCCCTGCCTGCCTTCAAAATTGCGGTTGGACGTGGCGGCGCAACGCTCGCCCGGTTTAAGTTTGTCGTTGTTCATGGCAAGGCACATGGAGCAACCGGGTTCACGCCATTCGCAGCCAGCGTCAATAAAGACTTTGTCGAGGCCTTCCGCTTCGGCTTGTCTTTTGACAATTTGTGATCCGGGCACAACCAGCACTTGTTTTACAGAATCGGCTTTTGTATAGCCACGCAGCACCCTTGCAGCCTGACGCAAGTCCTCCAGCCTGCCGTTGGTGCATGAGCCGATGAAGACGATATCCAGCGCGATGGCTTCCATGGGCGTGCCCGGTTCCAATCCCATGTAGGACATGGCCTTGGCGTAGGCGTTTTTTTTATCGGCATCCTCTATCGCTTCGAGTAGGGGCACGGTCCCCTTGATACTTGTCACCATTTCCGGCGAGGTACCCCAGGTTACCTGCGGCGCGATGGACGCGGCATCCAACTCGACCACTTTGTCATAAGAACAGTCCGGGTCCGAAGCCCAGGCGGCCCACTCCGCGCGAAGTGCGCCGGCGGGTCTGCCTTTGGGCAGCAGCGGGCGTCCCTCCAGATAGTCAAAGGTGGTTTCATCCGGAGAAATCAACCCTGCGCGCGCACCCGCTTCAATACTCATATTGCAGATGGTCATCCGCGCCTCCATACTCAGCCGCCGTATGGCATCGCCCGTGTATTCGATGACATAGCCCGTTCCGCCGGAAGTGCCGATTTTTCCAATCACGGCGAGGATGATGTCTTTCGCGGTAAGACCTTCTTTCAGCGCGCCGTTGATGCGCACTTCCATGGTTTTGGAGGATTTTTGCAGCAAGGTCTGCGTAGCCAGGACATGTTCGACTTCGCTGGTGCCGATGCCATGGGCAAGAGCGCCGAAAGCGCCATGGGTGGAGGTATGAGAATCGCCGCAGACAATGGTCATGCCCGGCAATGTGAGCCCCAGTTCCGGCCCCACCACGTGCACAATACCGTTCCTGGGATCATCCATGTCAAAACATTCAATACCGAATTCGTCGCAGTTACGTTTCAGGGTTTCCACCTGTTTCCGGCTGAGCAGGTCGGCAATGGGGCGTCCCCGGTCCGTGGTGGGGATATTATGGTCCATGGTTGCAAAGGTAAGTTCCGGCCGCCTGACCGTGCGCCCGGACATGCGCAACCCCTCGAAAGCCTGGGGGGAAGTGACTTCATGGATATAATGCCGGTCAATGTAGAGAATCGGGTCTTCGCCCTCGGGGGTGTGCACCACGTGTGATTCCCATATTTTCTGGTATAGGTTTTTCCCCATGCGCTAATCTTCCTTTCATGATAATGCTTCCGGCTCTCCCCTTCGTAGTCCTGTGGGGAGGTTCCGCCCGCAATATACGGGCACCGTCAGGGAAGGTCCGCGAAGCGTCTTTGGATTGTGATTGTGATAGAGGCGTCCTTTGTGGTTAAATCATACTGAGATGTGCATATCCGGGTCAATATTATACAATGTCTTGCCCGGCCGCTCTCCCATGATATACTAGTTGCATTCGACGTCCCGGCAACTCAAAGCCGAGACTTCGCCCCGAAGAAGTGGCGCTTCGGCGTAGCTGTTTTTTGTATTATTGGGAGCGCCTAAACACCCCCTGCCGTGAGGCGCGGGAAACAATTCCGGGTATCTTTTATCCTGGCATGGTGGAATGTATATTGATGGTTCTGCAGGTACTGGGCATTATCCTTATTGCGGCGGCGCAAACCGATGCGCTGTATGCGGGTCCCGTTCCTGCAGAGGTACCGACCTTTGAGGTCACCATCGGTAATACACCACCTTTTTTCGCCGCACTACAGATTGATGGGTACTGGGTAAGCGATCACAGCACCGAAATCAAACCGAACCTGGTAGTGGACTTTGTTCCGGACGGTCCGGGCTACGTGGGTGAACCGAGCCGGACCCTGATGCGCAACGCCAAAGTGGTTTACGAACCCCCGGCGATGCGACGCAAACGCCTTGAGGAAATGTGGGACGCACTAGGGTACACTTTTCTGGAAACCACATCCGGGTGGCGCCGCATAAGAGAAGAAGACCTGCACCTGGCGGAACGGGCGCGCCGTATGGCGGAAGCCGCCGCCAAAGGCGCGGCATCCTTCGCATCAGAGGGTCTGGCTGCCAATCATAATAGCCCGGGAACCGGGCCAACCGCCCCAGGGAGGCCGGTCACCGCCTGGTTGTACCGGACCGGCATTCTCCTGATAACGATTATACTGCTGTGGCTGATTTACTTTTTGGGAACGCGCCGCACGAGACCCTGGCAGCGCCTTCAGTAGCGTGCGGAGTCGCGAGGCGTGTTGGCTGGTTCCGGCCGCTTATTCCGGGGGTGTCATCAGCACATCGTCGTAATCGAACGGGGGTATGCCGATGATCAAGGCCTCAAAAGCGCCATCCGCCCGGTGCACATGTCCTGGCCGGATCCACACGCAATCCCCCTTGACGACCGGTACTTTTTCCCCATCGATTTCCAGAATGCCGGAACCTTCAAGGATGTAATAATACTCTTCGGTATGCCGGTGCCAATGGGCTCGGGCATTGTCCGTAACCAGGTGCGTAATGCTGGCAGGGGCACCATCCTCTTTCTTCAAGAGGCGCCGCCGGAACCCGCAGATGCTCCGTTCCCGCTCCTGCACATCACTGCCGCCAACCTTGATATAAGGGCTGTTTTCCGACCCCATGAACCTGCTCCCGGGAAAGGCGTCCGCGCGAAAACAACCGGCCACGCCGGGTGACGCTTATACGTCCAGTTTCGAGTCGCCGCCGATAGCCGTACTGATAGTTATCAGGAGTGCGCCGATGGCCGACATGGAGGAACCGACGATATAGAGGATGGTTTCGGTCGACATCGCTTTTTCAGGAACGCAGGTACTGATTGCTTTAAGGTGTCTCATTTCTCTAAACTCCAACAAATAGACGTTACTTTTCTTTGGCGCGCAACGCAACGCGCGCATCACTGAGAACAGTATCATACACATACGCCTGTAAATTATCAAGTTGTCTGATGTGACAAAAGAATTGGAACACCTTTGAAAAGCATCATTCTGGCATCAGCGTCCCCGCGGCGAAAAGCCCTGCTTGCCGCCTTGGGCCTCCACTTTGAAGTACGGGTTGCCGCCGTCGAGGAACAGGACTTCGGTGGCCCGCCCGCGTCCGTTGTCGAATCGAATGCCCGGGCTAAATGTATGGCCATCGCGTCAGCCGCACCAGACGGTTTTCTGGTGATCGCCGCAGATACCCTGGTCTTTCTTGATGAACAGGTGCTTTCAAAACCGAAAGACCTGGAGCATGCCCGCTACATGTTGCGTTTATTGTCAGGCAACACGCATCAGGTAGTCACCGGCCTGACTGTCTATGATACCACTGCACGGCAACTGATAGTGGGTTCAGAAAGCACAGACGTAACCTTCCGCCCCCTAAGCGAGCAAGAAATAGACCGTTTCGTACTGACCGTACGACCCCTCGACCGGGCAGGGGCGTATACCGTCGACGGTCCTGGCAGCCTGCTGGTTTCACGGTATGACGGCTGTTACCAGAACGTACTGGGCCTGCCCATGGTGCGGCTGGATAAACTCATGCGGCAATTAGGCTGCAGTCTGTTTGATTTCATTGACCCTGAGAAAGCGATGTTTCTATAGGCACACTGCGTTTTTCACGGGGAAACCCGCCTTTTACGCGCCTTGCAGATGCCCTGACCATCCATCATCTCCTTCCCCACTGTGCAAAGTTGCGCGCGATGCCCGAAATCGCATCCCAGAAACCTTTCAAAATTCGGAATGACCCCTTCCTCTTCCGCCTGCCATGCCCCTGATAATCACGCCCCAATCTATACATTATTTTGTATTGAATTTCGGAAACAGCCCAAAACCATACCACATATAGACATGCGCGTTCTAAAGGAGTCTATTCTGCCCAAGGACCCCTTCTGTCCGATGGAAAAAATACTTTGACTTTTTATGTGCAATAGGGGTAGAATTTGATCGGTTTTGTGATCAAATCATGTCGTTTTTGTGTTAAGTTAATCAAGTAACCATTCAACTGGATATAACACCATGTACGAGGGCGAGTACCATAGCGCAGTTGATGCGAAGGGGCGGTTAGCGCTTCCTGTTTCCATCAAACGCCTTATGGAGGAGAACAAACATAAGGAATGGGTACTCACCCGAGGGTATGATACCACATTATTTATGTTTGAGTCCAGTGAATGGGAAAAATTAGCGAAGAAAATTCCACAGTCTTCACTTATCCCGGATGAACTGGATTTTCGGCGGTTCATCATTGGCAGCAGTGCGCGGGTACAAATGGATAGTGCCGGCCGTATTCTCATTCCCCAGCACCTGCGCAATTGGGCGGATGTCGACCGTGGCGCAGCGCTTATCTGCATGGACGACCATATCGAAATCTGGAACGAGTTGCGCTGGAAGCAATATTGTGTAAAGCGCGTTGAGGATTTTAAAAGGATTGGTGCGGAATATTTTGGGAGTTCCAGCGCCAGACTCATTCAACCCAAGGAGGATGTTTCCAATGCTTAACATTACGCGGGCTGAACACGCAAAAGTAATCGTGCTGCGCCTTGTCGGCGTAGTCAATGATGCGGACAGTTACGAGATGGTCCGGGCCGCCATCCATGCGTGTCTTCAACAAGGCCACTACCACCTTGTTCTTAATTTTAAGTCGGTGGCCTTTATTGATAACGTCGGCTTCGGTGTGCTTCTCGAAGACCTGGGCCGTTTCCGTTCCTTACATGGCGACATCAAGCTGGCGGAAGTTAGCGTTCAAGGCGAACGCCTGTTGAGGATGATGGGATTATTGAGGGTATTCGACCTGTACAAAGTTGAATCGGCCGCAATCCGGGGGTATCAGCGCGAAGCCGCGTAATTTTTACGTCCTGTCGTGCGACGGGTCGGCTGCGGAGAGCTCGTTGCCATGAATCCAGAGAAGCAGTGCCATATTCCGGTGATGGTGGAAGAAGCGCTGCGCCTGTTGCGGATCGTTCCGGACGGCACGTATGTGGACGCCACGGCGGGAGCGGGCGGACATTCGGAGCAGATAGCGAGGCGACTTTCCGGCGGACGTCTGATCTCCCTGGACCGTGACCCTGCTGCTGTGACGCTCACCCGGCGGCGCCTGGCCGCCTACACGGGCGTGACCGTGGTCAAGGCGAATTACAGCGAGATACTGGAGGTGTTGGGGGGTCAAGGCATACAGGCTGTGGACGGGGTTCTGATTGATGCGGGAACATCCAGCCTCCAACTAGACACCGCCGAGCGCGGCTTTTCTTTTCAGGAAGACGCCGCATTGGACATGCGCATGGACCCGACAACGGGTATTGATGCCGCCACCTGGCTGGCGGAAGCTTCCTTCGCTGAAATCAAGACCGTCCTCAGGAATTACGGCGATGTGGGCCCTGCGGGACGTATTGCGCAAAAGATAGCCGAACGCTGCCGTGAAAACCGAATGCGGCGCACCTCGGACCTGGTGGCTGCGATACGGGAAGCGCTTGCGTTCGTGACTTCCGAGCCGGATGAGATCCGGACTTCGTTTATGGCTATACGAATCGCGGTGAACGAAGAATTAAATTTTTTAGAATTGGGATTGCGCAGGGCGGCGCAAGCGCTCGCTGTGGGGGGGCGTCTGGTTGTGATTACCTTCCACAGCGGAGAAGACCGGGTGGCGAAACAGGTGTTTCGCGAACTGACGCGGCCGCGCATTCAACTGTATCCCGATGGCCGGGTACGCGAGAAAATACCGCCGCTGCTGAAACTGGCGCTTCCGGGGCCCTTGGCGCCCGCTCCGGAAGAGGTGCGGGTGAACCTGCGTGCCAAGAGCGCAAAGATGCGCGCCGTGGAACGTATTTGTTTGAACTGACAACTTGCAAGGAGAAAACCCATGAGTGAAATCAGCAGGATCAAACGCAGACAACTTTATACGGGGTGGATAAAGTATACGGCAATCCCCGTGATTTTTTTCAGCATGTTCTATTTCGACGCCTGGATTAATGTCCAGGAACAAGTCAAAGATTATGAGATTGGACAGTTGTATGATGAAAGCCGGATGCTGGAAAACCGACTTGTCGGCCTGACCTCGCGCCTTGCCCAATTGACCAATATCGACCGTTTAACCTCAGAGGCGCAGCGCATGGGATTGACAGATCCGGATATGCACCAATATCATACCGTGACGTACCGTGAAATCCAGAAACGGCTTCCTGTCACGCATGCGAATCAATTTGAAACCGCGCAGGCGGCGCCCAAAACCACAACCTTGACCCTGTCCAAAGGCCCGTCGCCGCAAATTCCGAAAAACCTGCCGTCATCCCCTGTCGAAGCACTTCCAGAAGCAGAGGAAAGCCTGGAACAGGGAATGCTTCTGACGCCCCTTATGGAAACCTATGAGATAACGGTTCCGGCGGATGCCGGCATTTCCCCCATCGCGGCGGAACAGGGAGCAGCCCCCATCGAAAAAGATCCGGATTTGGCGCTGCTGACCGTTGAGGACATGATGACATCGCTTTAAAGTACACCAGGTGTTTCCCGGCTTAACTCTGAAGGATAACAAAGGCGTTCACCCATCAACACAAGGAGGCAGTTATGATGAAAGAGGATCCCGATTCCAAATATTGCGTATCCGCCCGGCAAATGAATTTTCAACTGTCCGAAATACATCGCCGCAGGCTCCAATGGATATTCCCCGCCTTTCTTGCCATATTCATCATTATTTTTCTGCGGCTGTTTCAGATTTGGGTCTTGCCGGGAGACAATCTCAAGAAAGAACTCGAGTTACGCACGGGCACACTTTATGTACAAGAACCGCGCGGCCGCATCTTTGACCGCAGCTCCAAGATCCTGGCATGCGATATCCCGGCACCGTCCTTGTATGTCGACCCCCGCAAAGTCACGGATGAAAATCGGGCAAAGCTTATCAGCCACCTGCAGCAGCACCTCGGCATGTCGGAGGAAGAGATACTGCCATGCTTGGCGAAGACGTCCAAAAAGGGGAAAGTGCGCGAGGGATTTCCGGTAAAGCGCTGGCTCATGGGCAAATCAGAATCCGACCTGGAAGCGCTTATTAACTTCGAAGGGAGGGTACTGTACCTTGTGAGCGAGTCGGTCCGGAATTATCCCCAGGGGGACACCGCTTCGCATGTACTGGGTTTCGTCAATCGTGAAGGTGATGCCAGTGAAGGGCTCGAACTGGCGTTTGACGGCTATCTGAAATGCAAGCCTGGAGCGATTTCGGCACGAAAAGACAACCAGAGGCGCCTCTTGCCTTCCAGCCTGATCTCGTACGAACCGCCAAAAGGCGGCGACATGGTCCAACTGACGCTGGACCTTGCCATACAGCAGACACTGGAAAAAGCCCTGGACGCGCGCATGGAAGAGGTAGGAGCCAAAGTGGGCCTGGGCATTATCATGGACCCGCACACGGGCGCCATTCTGGCACTTGCGAGCCGGCCCGCATTCGACCCGAACCACTACAATGCGACCCCGATTGAATCACGCAGAAACAAAGCCGTCCTGAACTTCTTTGAGCCGGGTTCCGCGTTCAAGATCGTGGCCGCCGCCGCCGCCCTGGAACATGGCCTGGTCACACCGGATACCATGATTGACTGTGAGGGGGGAGCATTCAATCCTTATGGGCATAGAATCCGGGATTTTTACAAACTCGGCGTCATCCCCTTTTGGAAAATTATAGAAAAATCCAGTAACATCGGGATCATTAAGGTGGGCGCCATGTTGGGTCCCGAGCGCTTTGAAGAATGGATCCGCCGGTTCGGGTTCGGAGCGACGACAAGCCCTGATTTCCAGTTTGAGAGCAGAGGTCTTTTCCGGCCGAGGAAAAAATGGTCAAAATTGTCCATGGGCTCACTGCCGATGGGTCAGGAAATAGCCGTGACCATGCCGCAACTTGCAAAAGCCTTTGCGGTGATTGCCAACGGGGGCTTTGTCGTACAGCCCTACTACGTTGAACGTGCGGTGAATCGCGATGATATTGTGACTTACCAACACGAATCTCCACCGGTCAAACGCATTCTCTCCGAAGAAACCGCGCGCCTAATGCAGGAAATGTTGCATGGAGTGGTGCTTCACGGTACAGGTAAGGCTGCCAATATAGAGGAGTATCGCGCCTGCGGCAAAACAGGAACAGCACAGATGGCTTATGAAAACGGGAAGGGCCGTGGATTTGATCCGAACCGTTATACCTCGGTATTTGCGGGATTCGCGCCCTTGGCCAATCCGCGCGTAGTGGGGGTCATCGTCATTCAGGAGCCGTCTAAAGAACGATACGGCGGCCATGTGTGCGGGCCTGTGTTCGCGGAAGTGGTCCGTTATGCCCTGATACGCATGGGCGTGCCGCAAGACCCCGTGGTCGACCCCGAGAATCCGCAGAAAGTGGAAATGTCACCGCTCCTTGCCAAGATGACAGAGGCTGCGGAACAGCAGCTGCTTAAGACTGACGCTTTGTCACAGGTGGAGATGAACAATGATGCGGACACCGTCGTTCCCCGTCCGACTCCCGAGGATTTGGATGTCGACCTCGCCTCGCTCATCACACCGTTGGATACGTTGGACCTGTTGCCCGGACGCGCCCTGGATCCTTCCTCGAGCCGGACAGTGCCGAACCTGATCGGCATGACCAAGTCTCAGGCCCAGGAAAGCCTGCAGCGTCTGGGGATCATCATGGATGCCCAAGGTGTGGGCTGGGTCTCCGCCCAGAATCCGGAGCCGGGCACCCTTGTGGAGGAAGGCACGATGTGTGCACTCCAATTCGGCAATAAACTGTCAGGGGCGGACAAAGATGATACAGGCTGATCTCGTTTCATTGTTGTCACTGCCGGAACCGCTTCCGGAGTTTTCCTTCACCTCTGTGACGGAGGATTCCCGCCGCGTGAAGGCTGGTTCCCTGTTTATCGCCGTCCCGGGAGGCAAAATCGATGGCCATGCTTACGCGGAAGCGGCTGTGGCAGCCGGCGCAGCCGCCATCCTGGGGGATCGGCCCGACCTGCGCGAACTGCACGGCCTCCCCTATATCTATTATGCTGCACCGCGCCGGGCCGCCGGCCTGATCGCCCATGCCCTCGTGGGAAACCCTACCCGTCGCCAATCTATCATAGGAATAACCGGAACAAACGGCAAGACCAGCACCGCATTTCTTACACAACAAATACTTGCCCTGTCCAGGGGCGCATGCGCGAATTTCGGCACGCTGGGCTACGACCTGGGCGGCACCTGGGTGGATGCCCCCCATACGACGCCTTTTGGGGAGGATCTCGCTGCGTTGTTTCTAGAGGTGGAAAAACGCGCCTGCAGCCATGTGGTGATGGAAGTCAGTTCCCATGCGCTGGACCAGGAGCGCGTGGCGGGTATTGCCTATAATGTCGCCGCTTTTACAAACCTGACCCAGGACCATCTCGATTACCATTTGGATATGGAAACCTATCTGCGGGCAAAGTTAAAGTTGTTTGAAAAAGTGGCGGAGGAATTGCGTTCTGAAAACAAGCATGGCCCCTGTTTCGGCGTGGTAAACGCGGAAGACGCCGCAGCGCCCCATTTTATCGGAATCATGCCGGAAAACAGTTATACCTACGGCAAAGGGGGCGACGTACGCGCCGAGTCGAGGAAACCATCCAGCGGAACCGGCACCGTGTTTCACCTGGTTTCGCCTTGGGGCGACTGCGAAGCGCATGTACGGCTTGCAGGCGGCCACAACGTATTGAACGCCCTGTGCGCGGCAACTATTGCGATGGGACTGGGCGTTTCTCCGGAGGAGGCGGCGGCGGGTCTGGCGGCCGTCCAGAAGGTCCCGGGCCGATTCGAGGCGGTTGTCGGAAATCAACCGTTCCAAGTCATCGTGGATTATGCACACACGGATGACGGCCTGCGCAACGCGCTCCGTGCCGCCCGCGCCATTTGTACGGGCAATATAATTGTGGTATTCGGCTGCGGCGGAGACCGGGACAAGGGCAAACGCCCCAAGATGGGCAGCGTGGCCGCCGAACTGGCGGATTTTGCCATTGTAACCTCGGACAATCCGCGCACGGAAGACCCCTTTCGTATTCTGCTAGACGTGGAATTAGGACTGCAGCATCTGGGAAAACGAAAAGGCGAGGATTATTTTGTCATTGAATCGCGCAGGGATGCTATCCGCCAGGCGGTTTCTCTGGCCACCCCGGGCGATCTCGTGTTGATTGCAGGCAAAGGACATGAAACCTATCAGATCATTGGCAAGGAACGTCATCATTTCGACGACCGTGAGGAAGCGCTGGCGGCCTTGGAAAGTTTATATCCATGAGTATTGAATACACCCTGGCCGAGATAGCCGGCATGGTTAATGCGGCCGGGCCCGATAGGGCGGATACCATCCGTGTAACGGGTGTTTCCACTGACACGCGTACCCTTGAACCGGGCAATATTTTTTTCGCGCTTTCCGGTGATTCCCATGATGGCGACCGTTTTGTAGATGTGGCCTTTGAACGAGGCGCGGCGGCAGCGGTAACCCACACGTTGCACCCCTCGGGGCCCTGCATCCTGCATCCCAGTCCTCTGGAGGCATTGCAGAGCCTTGCTGCCGCACATCGCGTCCGGTGTAACGCGAAGGTTATCGCCATCACAGGTTCCTGCGGCAAAACAACCGCGAAGGAAATGGTTGCCGCGGTGCTTGGAACGAAGTACCGGGTCCTCAAAACGCCGGGAAACCTTAATAATGATATCGGTTGCCCCCTCTCGATTTTGAGGATGGCGCCTCAGACGCACTACGCCGTAATTGAGATGGGCGCCAATCATCCGGGGGAAATCGCGCGACTATGCGAAATGGCACAGCCAAATGAATCCGCTGTGACCATGGTGGCTCCAGCGCATCTGGAAGGATTCGGGGATATTGAAGGCGTGGCCCGTGCCAAGGCGGAAATTATGGAGGCGCTTCCCCCAGGCGGGCGCTTCTATGTCAATACGGATGATCCTCGTTGCCGGGAGATGGCCGAAAGATTTTCCGGGGAAAAGGTACTTTTCGGGAAACGCGGCGATGTGGTATTGGAATCCATGCGGTTTGATGAACACGGTGAACTGGTATTGTCCATCAACCCTGTCGGCCGTATCCGGCTTCCGCTGGCGGTGCGCGCACACAGTGTAAATGTTTTGCTGGCGGTTGCCGTGGGCCTGTGCCATCAGGTTGGACAGTTTGAGGAACCGCTGCGAGCCGCCTGCGCGTCCTCCGTCCGTTTTAAGGTGTTACGTCTGTTCCCATGGACCATTCTGGATGACACCTACAATGCCAATCCGGCCAGCATGGCCGCCGCGCTGGAAGCCCTGGCTGATTTTCCCGGGCGCAGAAAAATTGCCGTGCTGGGTGATATGTTCGAGTTGGGACGTGCATCTGAAACACTCCACGAGGAAGTGGGCCGTACCGCTGCGCACCATGAGATTGACTGGCTGTTAACACTGGGCGAACAGGCGGAAACCATGGTTGCCGCAGCCCGTGCCGCAGGCATTCGGGAAGGGGAAGCGTATGAAAACCACCAGGCTGTTGCCGGTGCCCTTCTGAAACGCGCCGAGGAAGGCGATGTCATTTTGGTTAAAGGGTCCCGCGGCATGAAGATGGAAACCGTCATCAACTTGCTCAGGACCGGGCAGGAGCAAAGGAAATAAGGCGTATGGTCTACCTGCTGGCAGATATGTTTCACAGGCAGCTGAGTTTGATAAACGTATTCACCTACCATACGGTTCGTGCCGGAGGTGCGGCTTTGACCGCATTCTTCCTCTGCGTGCTGCTGGGCCCCTGGATCATCCGGCGGCTTAAGGAGTTCAAGATCGGCCAATACATACGCCAGGACCACGTGGAAAGCCTGCATGAACTGCACAAGGGCAAGGCGGGCACACCCACCATGGGTGGCATCATGATTCTGGTGTCCATGCTTGCGGCCCTGTTTATCTGGGGGAGGTTTTCCAACCGCATGTTGTGGATTGCCGTCGCCGTGGTGCTTTTCATGGGCGGCGTGGGATTTGTGGACGACTACATTAAGTTAAAACGCAAACACAACGCCGGACTGAGTGCGCGCGCAAAATTCGCCGGACAGATTTTTACCGGCCTCATCCTGGGCATTTATTTGGTCAGTAATCCCATAACGGTGAGCGCTTCCTTCGTGTACCCCCGTGATGTCATCGATTGGGGAAATCTCGAGACACATCTCCTCAACGCGGACACGGCCTCCAATCCGAACGCCGCCGCCAAAATATGGAGCCTGTTTCCGGAAGAATCACGCGCACTGGTTCGGGATGCGCAAGCGCGCGGTGAAATCGCCGGGAAAGACCGAAGCGCAGTGCTGCTTGGACTGAACAGCGTTTTGCGGGACAAGACGTTGTACGAAGCGGCGCTCTGGCCGGAAGCCGCGCTGAAACCGGAATTGACCAGTCTGCTTCAGCGGGGGCTGAACACCCTGAACGAACGGGATATCGTTCGGGTAAACCGGCTTCTGATCGAGGCCACGTTTCCACAGGCGGTTGCCGCGAGCATTCCCAGCCTGCACACCAAACTGGGCGTTCCCGGGCTGAAGGAGGTTTTCATCCCCCTGGGACTCTTCTTTATTCTGTTCGTGGTATTGGTGATTGTCAGCATAACGAACGCGGTGAATCTTACCGACGGGCTGGACGGTTTGGCGGCAGGCATCTCCATCGTTTCCATTCTGACCTTTGCGGGTGTGGCCTATGTCATCAGCCGCGCGGACTGGTCCCGGTACCTTTTTCTGACCTATGTACCCGAAGCGAGTGAACTCTTCGTATTTGGTTCCGCCTTGCTGGGCGCGGGTCTCGGTTTCCTGTGGTTCAACGGTCATCCGGCGGAAATATTCATGGGGGACACAGGTTCGCTTTCCCTGGGGGCGGCCATCGGCGTTATGGCGCTGTTGACCAAGCAGGAATTGCTCCTTCCCATCGTTGCGGGCATGTTCGTCCTGGAGGCATTGAGCGTCGTTATCCAGGTCGTCTCCTATAAAACCACGGGCAAACGTATTTTCCGCATGGCGCCGTTGCACCATCATTTTGAATTGTCCGGGTGGCCTGAGACAAAAGTAACCATGCGATTCTGGATTGTCGCCCTGCTTTTCGCGTTAATGAGTCTGGCAACCTTGAAATTACGATAACACCACTTCGGATACAGGCTGATGCCGAAAGAAACATCACTTACAACCTTGAAGGATCTGGCGGTCGTACTGGTCGGCCTGGGCCGTTCCTCCATCGCGGCCGCCCGGTTGCTCCAGCAACAGGGCGCTCGGCCGTTCATTTCTGATTCCAACGACAACGCCGTGATACAAACCTGGCGGGAGGAAGCCCGCCGTTTCGATCTTCCCTGCGAAACAGGCGGTCACTCGCCGGGGGTCTTCGCGAAGGCCGACCTGGTACTGGTCAGCCCCGGCGTACCCGCCGCCGCGCCGTGCCTGAACGCATCGCGTACCGCGGGAATACCCGTTCTCGGCGAGCTGGAATTTGCCTGCCGATTCTGCTCATCCCGACTGCTCGCGGTAACCGGCACCAACGGTAAAACCACGGTTACAACGCTGCTCGCGAAGATGGTGGCGGCCTCCGGACACACGGTGGCGTTGGCAGGCAATAATGATACCCCCCTTTCCCAAGTCCTGTTGGAAAACACCCGGCCTGAATATATCGTGCTCGAAGTAAGCAGTTATCAGCTAGAAACAACGGACCTTTTCCACCCGGTAGTAGCCGCGGTCCTCAACCTCACCCCGGACCATTTAAGCCGCCACGGCGACATGCAAGGTTATGCGGCAGCCAAGGCCCGTATTTTCATGCGACAGGGCGTCGGCGACGCGGCGGTGGTGAACCGCGACGATCCCCGGACAGCGGATATGCCGCTTCCTGAAGGGGTGGAACGATTTGGGTTCAGCCTGGAACAACCCGGCAAGAAAACGCTTTATGCGGATGCCGAATATATTTATTTTGAACACACGGTGGTCGCCTCCCTTTCGGACAATCCCCTGCCCGGCAGGCATAACCTGGCCAATGTATTGGCTTCCCTGGCCGTAATGAGGGCGGCGGGTTTCCCGTGGGAAGGCCCGGTGGCAGCATTACGGGCGTTCCAGGGCGTGGAACACCGCATTGAACTGGTCATGCGCCTGAACGGGGTGGATTTTTACAACGATTCCAAATCTACCAATATAGACAGCCTGCGCGTCGCCCTGGAAAGTTTCTCGCAGCCCGTAGTATTGATTGCAGGCGGCCGCGGCAAGGGAAGTGATTATTCCGTTCTGCGCCCGCTGATACAGCGGCACGTGAAACACCTCGTGCTGATAGGCGAGGACGCCCCCAAGATGGCTGCGGCCTTCGCGGGTATCGTGCCCATAAGCCACGCCGGTACAATGATGGCCGCCGCCGAAGAGGCGAACCGGCGCAGCGAACCGGGCGATGTCGCGCTTCTGTCACCCGCCTGCGCCAGCTTTGATATGTATGATAATTTTGAGGCACGGGGAAAAGAGTTCAAAGAATGCGTAAGATGCCTTACCGTTCATCGCGCCTCGCGAACATAAAAGGGAGTCCGGAACATGAGAAAAGAGATTACGCTGTTAATTCTGGTGACGGTGGCCTTATTGCTGGCTGGAACACTTACCATCCTGAGCATAAGCACGATTCGGGATATCGCACTTAAAAAGATCCAGAGAGAGGCGCCGGAAAAAACTCAAACGCTGGTTGAAAACCAGGAAAAAAAATTAGAGATACCCGTCATCTATAAACATGCCGTCTATCTCCTCATCGGCGCCATAGCATTTCTCATCATGGTTCATTTTGATTATCATCACCTTGCCGAGAAACGCGTATTGCTCCCTGCCCTGGTAGTAATGACGATACTATTACTCCTTACGTTTGTCCCTCCGCTGGGAGGCAAGATAAATGGCGCCTACCGGTGGCTTAC
>JAKJCY010000028.1:29203-33363 GCA_022706235.1 Candidatus Hydrogenedentota bacterium
CTCTGGGGCCCTTAAGTTTCCAGCCTTCCGAATTGGCGAAATTTGTCCTGGTTGCCTGGCTCGCCGTGCGATTGACCATCCACCAGGATAAAATTGACCATTTCAAACATGGATTTATCATGCCCTTTGCGATGGCCGGCTTTTTTGTTGCCATTATTGTAGCCCAAAAAGATATCGGCATTCCCTTTGTCATGCTTGTAGCCACATTTGCCATGGTCTGGGTAGCGGGCGGACAAAAACGCTACCTGCTGGGAAGTTGCGCCCTATGTGCCGTCGCGGGCATCATACTCATTATCTTCCAGCCCTACCGGTTGGACCGCATATGGGCCTTGCTCAATCCTTGGAAATACCGGGAGACCATCGGATTCCAGTTGATACAATCCCTCGTGGCCCTTTCACAGGGAGGGTTGTGGGGCAGGGGCCCGGGCGCAGGCGAACAGAAATTGGGGTATCTGCCGGCAGCAGACACTGACTTTATTTTCGCCACCTATGGTGAAGAATTCGGGTTGTTCGGCACCGTACTCATGATCTCGCTATTCGTCGCCATGTTATATTTCGCCTTGCGTATCTCCGCCAACGCTCCGGACCTATTCGGCGCGTTGATAGCCGTAGGAATCACCATACTGCTCCTTGTTCAGGCGGTCTTCATCATCGCGGTAACCGTCGGACTGGCACCCACCAAAGGCCTCCCGTTGCCCTTTGTCAGTTACGGGGGGAGCGCGCTCACCGTAAGCCTTATGATGATGGGAGTCCTTGTAAATATAGGCATACGGGGTGAAATGGAAAGGTCTGCGGACAAGCAACCTCTCACGTTTACGCCCTGGCGCACCATGCTACGGCCAAGGCGGGCCTGGTAGCATTTCCTTTCCTCCTGTGGCGATCTCCATTACCAAAAGACGGTGGCGGCGGCCTTCAACCGCCATGGTTTGTGCCTGCTTTCCGTTGTTGAAGGCTGTGCGACTTGGGAGCGTTGCCCAATTGCACCTTACAGCCGGTCATGTGCGCGCTTCAGCGTTCTGACGGCCAATGGGGGGACTCTGTCCTTGCACTGTCAAAGAAGGACGCGGCGCGGGCGGCAATATCCGGGTGGTCCGATGCGCGGTCATGCGCCTCGGCCAAATCCTCCTCCAGATCGTACAGCTCCGGAGAGGCGTCCTTATTATTGCGGACTGCCTTCCAGCGACCCGTTCGCACCGCCTGTTTGAAGGCGCCCTCATGAAATTCCCAGTACAGATATTCATGTTGTTGCTGCTCATCCGGCTTGTTCAACAGAGTGGGGAGAATGGAATGACCATCACAGGGAGGCGGTTCGACGCCTGCCAGCGCGGCCGCCGTAGGCAGAAAATCCCAGAAGGCCCAGGTCTGGTCACTGACACTGCCCGGTGAAAGAGTACCCGGCCACCAGGCGATGGCGGGCACACGGATGCCGCCCTCATAGAGATCGCGTTTGATACCGCGCAGCGGGCCGTTGTCTTCAAAAAATGCGGGATCGGCGCCGCCTTCCTTGTGCGGGCCGTTGTCGCTGGCGAAAATTACCAAGGTATCTTTGGCAAGCCCCTGTTCCTCCAGTAAATCCAGCACCTTGCCCACATCCCGGTCCAGCCGCGTAATCATGGCGGCGTGATTACGCTGCGCCTCGGGCCACGGCTTGTCACTGTAGGGTTCATCGGAAGGCACTTCCATGCCGTGTTCCCGCAAACGTTTGGCTTCGTTATTGGCATGGGGAAGCGTGTAGGCCAGGTACAGGAAAAAGGGCCCGTCCTTATGGCGTTCAATAAACTCCAGGGCTTCTTTCGTAAACAGGTCATGGCTATACGTGGTGCAGGTTTTGCAGACATTCGGCGCTTCCAGCACATTGCCTTCCACGGGCACCTCCGTACTGTTCCGCCAGAGTTTGTCGGGGTAGTAGTTGTGGGCGAGATATTGGTCGATATATCCGAAAAATTCATCAAAGCCCTTGGCGTTCGGCGCGCCGCTGGTACCGGAGTCCCCCAGTCCCCACTTGCCCACCAGGCCCGTGGCATACCCCGCGCGTTTCAACACTTCCGCCACCGTGGTATCTTCCGGGCGCAGGGGCACCCGCACCCGGTCTATCATGGAAGTGTTGCCCCGGATAAACGCATGCCCCTGGTGCATGCCGGTCATCAGGGAGCAGCGTGACGGCGCGCACACGGTACTGCCCGCATAGGCCTGGGTAAAACGCATGCCCTCCGCCGCCATGCGGTCCAGCCGCGGAGTCAGGATCTTCTCCTGGCCGTAGCAACCTAGGTCGCCGTAACCCAAGTCGTCCGCGAGAATAGAAATAATATTGGGCGGCCGCTTTCCCGCATCACCGCGGGCAACCCCCGCGCCAAACAACGCCGTACCCGCCGCCGCCATGGCGGCAAGGGCGTCTCTCCGATTCATTTCTGACATAGCACCTCCCCTTTTCGCATGGGTGTACGATTGATCCTAAAAAAGGCAGTTGTAATTAGAAGCCGTTTTCAAACCAAAGGACTAAAAGGACAGAAACGACCAAAAGGACAGAAAAACACTCTCCTGATGGGTGCGTTCTTTAAGTCCCTTAAGTCCTTCCGTTCCTTTATTTTGATGGTCTTTTCCGGCGTTAACTGCCGTTTCCAGTTTGATCTTTTCAAACCGAAACAGTCTATCAGTTGGACTAAACAGACCCTATGATTCGGTTCCAGAGCCATCTTCACTGTCGCCTATTCGGAGAAACACCTGTAGTTTTTCGTATAAAGGCGGCAGTTCTTCTTTGACCACCATCCATACGATTTCGGGATCCACCCCGAAATAATGATGAATAAGTTTGTCGCGCATTGCGGCCATACGCCGCCAGGGAATATCAGGCGCATGTTCCCGCATTTCTTCCGGGATGCTTTTGGCGGCCTCGCCAATGACTTCAAGACTGCGGACGACCGCATTGAACGTCTTTGCATCGTTCATAAATCTATCGAAAGAAATATGCGCTGTAAATAAAGCCGTCTCTCGGATAGCGTTCAGGATATCCTCGATATAATCCCCATATTCCCGCTTCATACCATGACTACCTCGCGCAGAATGCGGCGGCCAATACGCGGTTTCAGGGCTCCGGGTGTCACCAGATCCACGGGGCGTCCCAGCCACTGGGCCAGTTGTTCCTCCAGTTCCAGGAACTTGAAAAACCCCGGTGTTTTTCCAAATACGACCAGAATATCAATATCGCTGTCTTGAGTCGCTTCGTTGCGTGCCCAGGATCCGAAAATGCCTATACGCACCACGTCATAATCCTGTGCCAATATAGCGTGGTGGTCGGACAGGATGGATTGGATTTGTTCAAGACTTGATACTGACATCAGCGACCTTTCAAAGAATGGCGAAAGTGTGTGCCATCAGAAACATTCTAGTCTAACAAAGGCTTTACCCGCAAACCGGTTGAGAAAGAATGCCTACAGTTATACTCAGCCTCTCGGCTTAAATACCAATATAACCCTATTGCCAAAGGAAGTTCTCTCCCTGGCGTTAAAAGCCAGGATGATTTCAGTGTCCCTGCCCGTTGGCCTGTCCACAAGGGTTATCTCCACTATAGTGCTTTCAAACCGGGCGAGGTCTTGTGGAAGTGAAACGGCCTTTTCCAAGTCCCCGGAACACGTGATATACACGCCTCCAGGCTTATCCCCTGTATTTTCGGGCGCGATCAGTGTGGCCTCGCCCAGGTTGGTAATCGTCAGTCTTAGTGTGACGGGCGAACCATCAACCGGGATACTGTCTCCGCTGAAAACGCGCTGCCAGGTTCCGTCTGCGTTACGCATCTCTACCACGTCAAAACAGGCGTCCAGATACTTGGGCGGATTGCTAACCGTCCAGGGAACATTGCCCACGGCCACCGGCGGGCAGTTGGTGGAGTCCGTGCCGGTGCCCTCGGTGCGCAAGCCGGGTATTTTACCCTCAGCGATAGCGGTCCAGAATGTCTCTTCCAAAGCGCTGTAAATGCCGGTCAATCCGTTCTTGTGGCTGTCGCGGTCGAAGGTGAGCCAGGTATCCACGGGCTTCGAATCCGGCCCCTGTATAAAGGCCTCGGCATGGTCGCGGATGACCCTGGTCACCGGCCGATCCGTGCCGTCCGGATTGATGATCCCGTAATCACTGTTTTCATTAACCCGGAAACCGCCCGGATACCA
>JAKJCY010000290.1 GCA_022706235.1 Candidatus Hydrogenedentota bacterium
CGATGACCTCGATGGCTTCCACAATGGCGTGGGAATAGCGTTCAAGCCTCTTCTGTAGTTCCTCCGGCACGGTCAGCATGGGCGCCGTGCAGTAGGAATCGCCCGTGTGCACGCCCATGGGGTCCACATTCTCAATGAAGCAGACCGTGATAATCTGATTCTTTGCGTCGCGCACGACTTCGAGTTCCAGCTCTTCCCAGCCCAGCACGGATTCCTCGACGAGCACCTGTCCCACCAAACTGGCGGCGAGCCCGCGCGCGGTCACCGTGCGCAACTCCTCCTGATTGAACACCAGTCCGCCTCCTGTGCCCCCCATCGTATAGGCCGGCCGCAACACCACCGGGTAACCCAGTTTCGCCGCGATGGCTTCCGCCTCTTCCACGCTGTATGCCAATTCACTTTTAGGCATTTCAATGCCGATGGCATTCATGGTTTCCTTGAACGCTTTGCGGTCTTCCCCGCGTTCGATGGCATCCAGCTTGACGCCGATGACCTTGACATCATATTTGTCCAGCACCCCGGCCTTGGCCAATTGCGAGGAAAGATTCAAGCCGCTTTGGCCGCCCAGGTTCGGCAGCAGCGCATCCGGCCGCTCTTTTTCAATAATCTTGGCGAGGGTTTCCACATTGAGCGGCTCTACATAGGTGGAATCGGCCATGACAGGGTCGGTCATAATGGTTGCCGGATTGGAATTTACCAGCAGGGTTTCATACCCCAGCGCGCGCAGCGCCTTGCAGGCCTGGGTACCGGAGTAATCGAACTCGCATGCCTGGCCAATGATAATAGGGCCCGAACCAATAATCATAATTTTGTGGATATCGTCTCGACGAGGCATACCTAGGCCCTCCTGAATTCGTGAATTTGAAAAGGGAAGCACGACCCAAGCCGCTTGGCGCACTTTTGGCAAATCACACGTTTATGCCGGGCATATTTAACGTGAATCGGGGGTCGGATTTCAAGTTTTTGGGCGTTAGTCCGGGTCTTCGGCTTCCGGATAGAACGGGCAGGAAAAGGATTCCTGGCCTGTATGCGGGCAAGGCGCCCAATGAAAGAAGGAGGGGGCTCGCGGCGGGGATAGGTCCGGAGACCGCCCGGGCATGTCATTTTATGGTGAGTTCGTTCTGGATTTGGGCAATAGTCCGTACCAGCGCATGGGCTTCTTCCAGCAGGTGTTTTTCCTGTTTGAAGGCCAGACCGGGTCGCGCCATGGCTGTTTTCAGCAGGTCCAATCCTTTTTTCCTTGCCGCCCACGCGAATAAGCGCACCCCGCTGGAAAAGAGGAAGAGTTCCGCCAGTACCAACAAGGCAAACACAACACCGACGTGCAGAAAAGAGGAGGCGGGGAGCAGGGTGCCTTCCCAATAGGCGCGCAATATCAGAAAGGTGGTATGCACCAGCATCGCCAGTGGCAGGCAGTCCAAGAGCATGGCGAATGGCCAGGCGCATAGCAGGCGTGCACGCGCGGCCAGTCCTTCGCGTACGGCACCACCAAACACGGCACGCAGGCGCGAATTCAGCTCCTCGGCAAAATCATCTTCCTGAAAGAGGTCCGGCATGTCGAATCCCGCCTGAATCAACCGCCTGCGCATGTCGCTGCGCAGCATGCTGTACGCATTTGTCAGGGTTTCCGGCAGGACGCGTTTTTCGGAACCGTACTCCTGCCCATCAAAGAGGGCGCCCGCGTGGATTTCCTGGTGTTGCGCCTGGTCCCCGAAACTGAGCAGGGCGGGCATGCGATAGGGCAGGGAACGAAGCACTTCGATGATTTTGTACAGGCCGCCGATGCCGCCTTTTGCCCGGAGGCTGACCTCCCGTCCCAACGCCTGCACCCAAAGATGGGGTTCGGCGAGGGGGCCCGCGGTAAAATGGCGCAAGGTTTCTTGAATCAGGGCCTGGTCCTGCCGGTTCAGCGCGGCCTGGAGTTCGTCCAGGGGCGCGGCGCCCTTCTCCAGGCGTTCGTGGAGACGGTTTACGGTTTTGGCCAACAACCCCCATGCATTCGATGTCTTGATGCGCGTCACGTGTTCCCGGTCGAAGGTGTGCAGGTATTTTTCAAGGGCGGCGAAGTCGAATTCTTCGCCCGCGCCATTCGACAGCCCCAGTTTACGGTTAAAGGTGCGCAGGGCGTTCACCCTGAAATACTGCTCGATGCGGAACCCCTTGTCCCGGAGATACATCAGCCAGTGGTCTCGCACGGCCGTGTCGGCGCGCATTGCGCGGGTTTCAACACAGACCATGGCGCGCATGCCGCGCAGGGGGTACAGCAGGGACCAGGTGGCTTCGTCGAGATACTTTTCGCCGTCCGCGCATAACAGGATAAGGTCGCATTCCTTCAGCACCTGTTCGACAATGGCCCGGTGTACCTTGACAATCGTATCGGAATCCGGTGTATCGATCAGGGCTATCTGTTCCAGGGCGGACCGGCCGACGTGTCGTACTCCGGGCAGGTCGGACAGGTTAAAGCGCATGCCGGGCGGGTGATAGACGGTGGGCGCCGAGGTGCAGGGGCGCATTTCCGAGGTTTCCGCAATCTGGTCGCCGGCCAAAGCGTTCAGCAAGGTGGATTTGCCCACGCCGGAACCGCCGACGAGCGCCACCAGCAGCACGTCATCCAGACGTCGCTCACGCTCGCGCAGTTCGTTCAACCTCGTCTGAAGCAGGGTGGTTTCACGCCGCATAATGCGCCACGGCCCGTCATAGGCCGCCATTTTTTCCAGCGGGGTTATGATTCCCGAAAGCCCGATTGACACAGTTCCCAATACCTCCTGAGTTGGTCCAGGCAGCCTTTGTCCAAAATGTCCAGAACTTCAAACACGGACGATAACGCCGGGCGTACCAATTGCTGTTGCAGGCATCCGGCGAGTTTTTCACGCTGCTCCCGCTGCCAGGGTTTTAACAATCCCACCCATTGTTCGGCGAAGCGGCTCTCCATGATCCGGGCTATGAATTCCCCGGCCAGGGGCCCTGCCAGGGCCATGAACTCCGGCGCCCCGATCCCGGCGGACAGGACGCTCACGATCATGAGCATCGCGGAAGGCCCGAACACCATCAGGGCGTCGAGTTCCAACAGAAAGCGCCGCTGTTCCGGATTGTTTTCCCACCAGCGTGTGATGGTTTCGGCCGTTTTCGCCTTGAAAATTTCTGAAACCTGGTCTGCGGACCCCAGCATCTCGCTTGCGATGGCCTCCACGATGCTCTCCTGCTCCATCCGGCTGAGGGCGGGCCGTATCAGCGCGCCCGGTACGGGGTCCATGTCACGGGCATTTTCGAGCAACAGCGCGAGAAAGTTGTTGGCGATGCGTTTGACATGACCGGCCTGCACTTCGCGCAACCGGGCAAGCCGTTCCGCTTCGGGCAAGGGGCGCGGGCCGGGCAGGCCGAAGACGCGCCGCTTAAGAAAAGCGGCCGCAGGCTGTATCTTCTGAAGTACCGCGTCGTTGGCGCGGGCGATGCGGCGCACCATCTTGGGGCGCTGTGCCCGGATTTGTTCATGGAGCAATTTGCCCATCTCTTCGCCGGGTTGGGGATGATAACTTTCGGCCAGGGCCGCCGCGTGCCTTTCAAAGGCGGCCGGCAGCGATGTCATCCGTTCACGCAACTCCAGAAGATGTTCAATAAAGCGTCCCGATTCGGAAAGGACGTATTCCATGGTCTCCCGGTATACACGCCGTTTCACCGCTGTCACGTTCAGCGTTGACAGGTATTCCATCAGGGAAATATCTTCATCGAGCGCAACAATCTCCCATCTCGCTTCATGCTCCATTTCATGCGCGAAAGGAAGCACGAAACAGACGGGTTGTTCCAATGCCGCGTCTTGCGTGAATTCGGCCAATTGCAGGCGCGCCACCGCGTAATTATTGTCCGGGTTGGCTTTGTTCATGACCGGCACCACGCTCCGGCCCGAAGCGTGGGCCTGCCGGAAAAAGTCAACGACGCGAGCATCCTTGTATTTTTCAGGGGTCAGCACGGCAATGACGACATCACCGGCCGCGCGTATGGCATCCGCCACCGTCCAATGGCGCCGTTCGATGGAATCCACGTCCGGGGTGTCCAGCAATACCAGGGAATCGGAAAGGGATGATGATATGCCCACCCACAGGGTTTCCTCCGGCATTTGCCGCTGTATGGCATCGCCGGGGCGCTCCAGCGCACACGCCGCGAACCCGGGGAATAGTTTATTCTCAAGGGCTTCCTGGTACCGGGACTGTCCTGTGACGAGCACCGGGGCGCTGGTGGCGGCGGCGGTGCTGCAGACGGCGCTTTTCTGTTCCCGCAACAGGAGATTAAACAGGGTGGATTTTCCCGTATTGGTGCCGCCGGCGACCGCCACGACCAGGCAACCCTCCAGGGACATTTGCGGCACTATCTTGTGTTGAAACAACCGGCGCCATTCCGGGCTGTTCCGAAAGATGGCCTCATGAAGTTCGGGATACCCGGCCAGTCCCGCATCGAGGGCACTCAAGGTGTCGTCAAATCCACGCACCCCTTCCTGGAACCGGGTTTCCCGTTTTCCCGGCGCGGGAACGGCGCTTTCCGTTTCTTCATGATGTTCTTCTACAGGAAACATAACTATCCTGGCATTCATTGCCGCGTTACATGCACAAAACCGCCCCGCCATCCTGAGGACTCGTTCCTTGCGCTAAAACCGCTTCGAGGCGAGGGCAGGCGGAACGGGCGCCCAAAGAGCGCTTTGAACGGATACGTTACCGGTCGCTATTGTCCACAGTACCATGAATCAGATCAAGGGACACATCTCACGGAGGGGCATGACGCATGAACCATCCCGAGGTATTGACGTATATTTTGGACGAAACGTTGTCATGATTTTTGAGTACGAGAGGAATAGGATTGCGTATCATCCGACTATTAT
>JAKJCY010000291.1 GCA_022706235.1 Candidatus Hydrogenedentota bacterium
TAATTCTTCAAAAGCGGCTTCAGCGCCTTCCTGATGGGCACGCATCAGGGCGTCATCTCCCATCTCCGCCCATACGGGTGGTGCATCCGCCAGTTTCAGGGGCGGCGGCTTTATCGCCCGAGCCGTTTCTTTTTTCACTGTCTTGGCCATAAATTGTGTCTCTCTCCGCAGATCGTGTATTTACATACAATACCAAGGGCAACAATAAAGTTGCACTTCAACCTTGCCAGTATACCAGAAACCCTGAATTTTTGCCACCCCTGGAAAGGATTTTTATGTATAGGTGTATATGACAGATTTATAATGAGAATGCCGGGTGAGACTCCCCGAATCGGTACGAGGCAGGGGTGTTTTCCGTTGTTCTCAGGAAAATGCCCCCGTTTCCGGGGAAGGCTTCCCGGAGTGCAACTCGATTTGGGTATGAATCCAACCGCGGGTGTGGAAATATAACGCGGTTAAGAGCAGGCGTGTGGCATGGCCGGCAAAAATGGCAGCCCATATCCTGTCCGCACTGAGCAGTCCGAGGCTGGTGAACAGTTGACACAAGCCCAGCAGCACCACGATTTGGGTTGTAAACGCGATTAGCATGGGGGGGGCGGGTGGCGCCGGCGCCTTGTAACGCCCCGGTGAAGGCTTGGGTAACGGCAAAAAATACGGCGGAAACAGCCAAAAATTTCAAGAGGGCGATGCCCAGCCCGTGCACAGGCTCTTCGGTGGCGTTGAAGAGCCCCAGCAGCGTGTCCGGCATGGCCCAGAACAATGTTCCGACCATCAGTGACCACATCGCCCCCAGGGCGGCGGCGATAAGCACGCATTCCTTTCCCCGGTGCGGATTCCCGGCGCCGATATTTTGTCCCATGAGCGTGGCGGACGCATTGCGCAATCCGAAAGAAGTCCAGGTAACCAGGGAGAACAGCTGGGTATAGCAGATGGTATAGGCGGCCTGGGCGGCGGCGCTGTGCGGCAGGGCGCTGATATACCAGATGAGCAGTACGCCGGCGATATTAAGCAGCACGCCTTGAATGCCCGTGGGCACCCCGATGCCCACCATATTTTTCAGCAGCCGCATATCGGGCCATAAATGGAAGAGGGCGGGAGGCTGGATAATCATCCGGCGGCTGTAAATCAGGTAGAGGCCCAAGGCGCAACTGAAGATAGGCGCCAGCACAGTACCCAGCCCGGCGCCCATAACCCCCATGGCCGGGAACGGTCCCATCCCGGTAATCAGTATGGTGCTGATGACAATATTGAGTATGGTGGTCAGGATACCCAGTTTAAGGGGGGTTTTAGGATCTCCGGAAGCATTGAATGCCCCCGTCAACAGAAACATCAGAAACAAGGGCGTCCCGAATAGGAACAACAGCCGCAGATAAGGCTGGGCATGGACATGTACCTCCGGTGCCACGTTAAGGGCGTTCAACAGGAGGGGAGAAAAAAAGTAGCCCAGCGGCGCCAATATAAAGACGAGACAATATATGGAGGCGAGCAGGGCCGAATGAAAGACCTCACTGATGGTGGCGCGGTCCTGCTTGCCGGAATACCGGGCGACCAACACATTCATGCCCTGAAAAATAGAAACGACAAATACCACAATAACCATGAACACTTGCCACGCGACGCCGATGGCGCCGTTGGCGGCATTGTCCGCAGAACCGATATAGTGGCCGATAAGCACATGGTCGACAAACCCATGGGTGCCGTTCACCAGGTTCAAAGCAATCAGAGGCCAGGCTAATTTCCACACGGAACGCAACCGGCTTCCCGTAACAATTTGTGAATCGAAAGGTTTCAAAATGAGATGGTTTTCTGTAATGATTGAAGTATTTGATACCGGACTGTGGCGTTTTCGGCATACTTCAGAGCACGCGCTTTGCCGATAATCTGAATTCTGGATGCCTGTGCCCAGTGCTGTGATATTACCAGCAGCCCGTTCGTTTTCCTATGAATTATCCATTATCCATTATCCATTATCAATTCTTCTGTTCTTGTATCGCACGCTGTGATAAAATGGAGTCACTGATACTCGTACTCGAACCCAGGGAGATTTAGTAAAATGAAAGTAGGGCTTATCGGTTTTGCGCGGTCCGGGAAAACCACGGTGTTTAATGCGATCACAGGCGCGACAGCGGAAGTCGGTGCGTATGGCAGCCGGGAAGCCAATGTGGCGGTGATCAAAGTGCCGGACGCGCGGGTGGATGCGTTGACGGAAATTTTTAAACCGAAGAAAAAGACCTACGCCGAAATTGAGTTCATCGATGTCGCGCCAGTGGAAGGGACTGACCAGGACAAGGCGCTGGATAACGCCGCCCTGAATCTGCTGAAGAATGCGGATGCGCTGGTGCACGTGGTGCGGGCCTTCGAAAATGAAAATATAATGCATCCGCGGGGCAGCGTAAATCCGGAGCGGGATGTTATCGCCCTGGAGGAGGAGCTGCAGCTCATTGACCTCATCATTGTCGAGAAACGTGTTGAGCGCCTGGAAAAGGAACATAAAAAGGACACGGAACACGAACTGCTGGTGCGCTGCAAGGCACATCTCGAAACCGGTGCGCCGCTGCGGACCCTTGAACTGAACGCGCAGGAAGAGTCTTCCCTTAGAAACTTCACCTTCCTGTCGCAAAAACCGATGATGGTGCTGGGGAACTATGGAGACGACGCCATCGGCAAGGACAATCCTTCGGGGCTCCACGAGGTTACCCAAAAACTGAATTTAAAACTGATCGAATTCTGTGGCGCTCTGGAAATGGAGGTAAACCAGCTGCCCGAGGAAGAGCGGGCCTCCTTCCGCGAGGAACTGGGGCTGGGCGAAGAGTCGCGGATTCGATTCATCCAGTTCGCTTACGAGATGCTGGGGCTTATTAGTTTCCTCACGGCCGGAGAGCCCGAGGTGCGTGCCTGGACCATCCGCAGGGGAACCCACGCTGTGGACGCGGCCGGCGTCATCCACTCGGATATCAAGCGCGGGTTCATCCGCGCGGAAACCGTGGCCTATGACCATTTCATGGAAGCGGGTTCCATGGCTAAGGCCAAAGAAAAGGGCTGGGTACGGCTGGAAGGGAAGGAGTATGTCGTTCAGGACGGCGACATGCTGCTGTTCCGTTTTAACGTGTAAGCCCTTTCGTTGCCGGGCAAAAGAAAGGGACGCTATCACGCCCTCGAACGGAGGCCAGGCGTCATACACCCCTTCGCGTTCCTGGCCGTTGGCGGATTTCATCACCCAGGTGTCTTTGAACGCGTAGGGTTCCTATTCCAGCGCGTATTTTACGTTACAGACTTGGTTGGTATCCAAAAGATCGGAGCAAAAATGGGACTGCCTCCGGCGCGCGCGGCGGCTGGGGGCGTTGCGAGTAATTCTGAGCAAAAAATGGGACTGCCTCCGGCGCGCGCGAGGGCTCGGGGCGTTGTGGGTAAACTTGGGGAGCGCCGGAGGCTGTCCCATTTTTTTGCGGGCGTAGCGCACCGGACCGAAAAAAGCGGGAACAGTTCCCGCCGCGGGTGGATTGGGGTTTATCCGTTTATGCCCATGTCCGCAGTAGATATGTTTTCACGGGTCTTTTTGTATTGGGCGGCGGGCAACAGTCCCATTTTTTCTGGGTCTACCACGCAAGGTGGGCAATACATGGCCTACCGACGCTTCCACGTTTTTCAGAAAGGTTTCATCGCCGAAGGGACGGCCGGAAAGGGTATGTGCGCGTATCTGGCTAACTGTTTTATCCGCGCTTACTATAACGTCAAGGGTCTCGCGCCATCTTGACGCAGGCATCGCTTCAAACCAGGTCTCTACGTCCAGTAATCCATAGACATCCTTCACACCCGTGCAATGTACGGCAGCGCTTGACCAAGGATATTCCCAAGCGCATGTAGTTATGCCGGCACGTACCGGATTCAACTCCATATAGGCAGCAACATTGTACGCATGCGTCTCGTCCAGGGGACAGGAATAAAACCGGCCTTGCCACAGATGACCGCTACGGTTATACGCGCGATGAACGTGATTTGTATACAACAAATGTGCGTGCCCTATTGCTCTTGACAATGCCGCTTCGGTCTTCGGGATAACCAATAAATGGACATGATTGGTCATTAAGCAATACGCGGATATGCACACACGGTGCAACGCAACGCTTTCACGTAAACAGTCTAAATAACACAACCGGTCATCATCGTGAAAGAAAACTGGTTGCTGGTCATTACCCCGTTGCGTAACGTGATGTGCCGCACCAGGGACGACTATTCTTCCCGCTCTTGGCATTCTTTTACTATACCATAAATAAGAAGCAAAAATGGGACTGCCTCCGGCGCGCGTGTTGGCTGGGGGCGTTGTGGGTACTCCTGGGTCGCGCCGGAGGCTGTCCCGCTTTTTGCGGTCGTCGCGCGCGGTACCGAAAAAAGTGGGACAGTTCCCGCCGCGGGGAGATTCGTGTTTGTCGGTCTATGCTAATGTCTGTGGTGGAGGGGTTCTGTTGGGTCTGTTTGTGGTACGCGGCGGGAACAGTCCCATTTTTTCTTAGGCTATCGGATAAGGTTGAAAACAGCAGCGGCCTCTGGCGCGCATGTTACGCCACCTACCGGGTTGGTATAGGGTCTGAGCAAAAATGGGACTGCCTCCGGCGCGCGTGTTGGCTGGGGGCGTTGTGGGTACTCCTGGGTCGCGCCGGAGGCTGTCCCGCTTTTTGCGGTCGTCGCGCGCGGTACCGAAAAAAGTGGGACAGTTCCCGCCGCGGGGAGATTCGTGTTTGTCGGTCTATGCTAATGTCTGTGGTGGAGGGGTTCTGTTGGGTCTGTTTGTGGTACGCGGCGGGAACAGTCCCATTTTTTCTTAGGCTATCGGATAAGGTTGAAAACAGCAGCGGCCTCTGGCGCGC
>JAKJCY010000292.1 GCA_022706235.1 Candidatus Hydrogenedentota bacterium
CCCTCGCGGAATATCTGATCCAGTTGCGGGTGGAACCCTTCGCTGTCGCCGCCGCCTTCCTGGGCGCGGACTATCCGCACGCCCTGTTGGAAACCGCCTGGAAAGAAATGCTGCGGTGCCATGCCCATGACAGTATTTCCGGCAGCGGCGTGGACGCCATAGAAGAGGATGTGATGAACCGGCTGCGCCAGGTGCTGGACATCGGCAACGGCCTGTATACCCGGTCGCTGGCGGTCCTCCAGAAAAATATTGACTGCGGCAGCCTGCCGCCGGATGCCGTCGTGTTGACCGTGTATAATCCTTCTCCGCGCGAACGGGACGAGGTCGTTTCCGCCGTGGTGGATATGCCCTGGCTGGGGCCGCGTCCGCGTGGCCAGTTCACTCTGCGTGACGCGGAAACCGGCGCTCCGGTTCCGGTGCAATGCGTCTCGCGAAAATCGCACTGGGCGGTGCTGAACCCGTCCTGGGACGCCTCGTCCATGATGCGGAGTGAACGTTTTACCGTGCATTTCGAAGCCACGGAACTTCCCGGGCTGGGGTATGCCTCCTATTACGTGGACAGGGAGGGCTCGTTCGCGGGGGGCAGTCTGGTCAGCGCGGCCAACACCCTTGAAAATGAGGCGCTCCGCGCGGCCATACAGCCGGACGGCACCCTCACCCTGCTGGACAAACGCACCGGGATAACCTACCCCGGCCTCCATTATTTTGTGGATGAGGGTGAGGCCGGCCATGCCTGGATGCATCTGCGCCCCGCCCGCGACCGGGCCGTGGACAGCCGGGGATTTCCTGTCAGCATCGCGCTCGAAGAAGACGGCCCTCTGCTCGCCCGGTACCGCGTGGAGTGCCGGATGCGCATCCCCACCGGGCTGGAAGAAAACGGCGGGGACCCGTGGCAGCGGCTTGACGGCGTGGGGAACGAAGCCTCCCGGGGCCGGGAAGAACGTGAACTCGCCATTATCTCCTGGATTACGCTGCGTAAAAACGGCACAAGCCTGGAAGTGACCACGCGCTTTGAAAACAACGCGGAGGACCACCGGCTGCGTGTGATGCTGCCCACCCATCGCCCGGGAACCTGCTGCCATGCGGAAAGTGCCTTAGATGTGGTGGAGCGGGAAACGGTATTCGGTCCCGAGAGCGTGTGGCAAGGAGCGCAAGGCGTTTCTTTTCCCATGCAGCGCTTTGTGGATGTCAGCGACGGGCAGGCGGGCCTGGCCTTCATTAGTGCCGGCCTGCGCGAATATGAAGTGACCCAGGACGCGGACCGGACCATCGCGGTGACCCTGCTGCGTGCCTACGAGGTCAATCTGACCACGGTCAGCCGCCGCTGGGAAACACGCCCTGAAATGAAACGTTCCCAGGCCCCGGGCATGCATGAATTTTCCTACCGGATATATCCCCATGCCGGCACCTATGCGGAAGGCGGCGTGTTGACGGAGGCGGAGCGGCACGTGGCGCCGCTGGATGTGGTGCAGGCCGGCGCCGCAAAGGGAATAATGCCAGGCAGACACGGGTTTCTGAAACTGGAGCCCCCGGTGCTGCAACTGGCCGCGTTTAAACAGGCGGAATCTGTCCCGGGATACGTGCTGCGGCTTTATAATCCTACTGCGGACCCGGTTAACTGCGAACTCCGCGTGCCTGCGGCGGTTACCCGGGCTTCGTTCCTGACCTTGGAAGAACGGCCGACTGAAAAGGTGTTATTGAAAAATGAACGAATCACCTTTACGGCAGGCCCGAAGAAGATACTTACCGTGTTACTGGAAACGGAATGACCAAAAAGGCGCGCGGTTCGGTTTATGGACGCAGATTGGGTTACTTAAGGAGTATACAGCGTGAAGTCAAAGTTCAATTGTTTAAAGGTGGCCGTTCTGTTTGCCATTCTGTCGATGTTGTCTTTATCGGCGTCAGTCGTGGCATCGGATGCAGGGCATACACTGGTGGGCGGGCCTTACCCCGGCGACCCGCTGCAGGCGCGCCTGTACCGTCTCGACAACGGGCTTGAAGTATACCTGACGGTAAACCGGGAGCGGCCCCGTTTTTTCGCCGAAATCGCGGTGCGCGCCGGCAGCAAGAATGACCCGCCGGAGACCACCGGCCTGGCGCATTACATGGAGCACCTGTTGTTCAAGGGGTCGCAGCGCCTGGGCACGATGGATTATGAGAAGGAAAAGAGTCATCTCGAACGTATCGAGGCGTTGTATGAAGCCCATTTCGAGGCGGATAATCCGGAAGAGCGGCGGCGCATTTATGAGGAGATCACCCGCGAGTCCGCCGCGGCGGCGGCGTATGCTGTCCCGAATGAATTTGACCGCCTGTATCAGGCCATGGGTGCGAGTGATGTTAACGCCCATACCTGGCACGAGGAGGTCGTCTACAAGGTGGACCTGCCGGTGAACTGTCTGGAAAATTGGGCCGCCATCGAGTCGGACCGCTTCGCGAATCCGGTGTTTCGCCTGTTTCAGACGGAACTGGAGACGGTATATGAGGAAATGAACCGCGCCCTGGATGATAAAGATCGGTTGATCCAGAACGCCGTGAATGCGCAGCTCTTCAAAAAGCATCCCTACGGGCAGCAACCGACCCTCGGCCACGTGGAGCATTTGAAGAAGCCTTCCATCACGCGCCTGAACCAGTTCTATGACACGTGGTACCGTCCGGAAAACATGGCTATTTTCATTTCGGGCGATATCGATGTGGAAGCTACCATGGGTGTGATCGCCCGGTATTTTTCAACGTGGACGCCGGCGCCCCTTCCCGAGCCCCAAATCTGGGAAGAGGAACCAGTGAAAGGCCGGGAAGAGGTGCGCGTGCAATACCGGGCTGAACCTTTTGTGCTGCTGGCGTTCCGGACCGCGAAACGGAATCATGACGATGCCGAGGCGTTGATGATGCTGGACATGATTCTGGACAATGCCGTGGCGGGGCTCATCAATCTGAACCTGAACCAGGGCCAGCAGGTGCGGGAGGCGGGCAGTTTTCCGTTGTTGCTGAACGATTACGGCGTGCAGTATCTCTACGGCGTCCCGAAGGACGGCCAAACCTTGGAGGAGGTGGAACGGCTTCTGCTGGAGCAACTGGCTTTGGTCAAGAGCGGCGCTTTTGCAGATTGGCTTATTCCGGCCATCATCAACGATTATAAAAAGCGCGAGAAGACCGGGTTGGAATCCGACGCTTCCCGGGTGGACCTGATGCGGAGTTCCTGGATCGGTTTTGAGCCGTGGGAACATGCCTTTCGCGTCATAGAGCGGATGGAAGCCGTGACACGCGAGGAAGTCATCCGGGTGGCGAACACCTATTTCGGCGAAAATTATGTCTGCGGTTTCCGGGAGGATGCCGCCCATGAGCCACTCCATGTGGAGAAACCGCCGCTGCCGGAATTCACCATAGACCCCGCCCGCCAGTCCGCCTTCGCCGGGGAGGTGCTCGCCCGGCCGCTTGCCCCCATGGAACCCGTGTTCCTGGAACCCGAACGGGATTTCAGGCGCATCGAAGACCCTGCGGGCATCGTATTGTTTCACGCGCCCAATGCCATCAATGATGTTTTCAGTCTCTCCATTATTGTGGAGTATGGAACGCGCCAGGACAATCGGGCCGCCATTGCCGCGCGCCTTTTTGAGCGTACCGGCGCCGGTGGCATGAGCGCGGAGGAACTGCAGATTGCCTGGTACAAACTGGGCACGGATTTCAACATATCCGTGGAAGAAAACCAGATGAGTATCATGTTGAAAGGACTGGATGAAAACCTGGGTGTTTCCCTGGCCTTGTTGAAGGAGATGCTGGTCCATCCCGTCACTGATGAGCGGACCCTGGAAGAATTGAAGCGGATCATTCTCATTCAGCGGGCCGACGCGAAAAAAGACCCGGCAACCCTCATGGACGCCATGGCGGACTATGCCCGGCACGGGGCCGAATCCCAGTGGCTGCAGATGCTTCCGGCCGGGGCGGTCAACGCATTGAGCGCGGCGGAACTGCAGGAACTGTTGCGCACCGCGCTGGGCTGTCGTCATTATCTGCTGTACAGCGGTTCCCTGGCGCCGGGCGCCGTGCTGGGGCAGTATCACCAGCATTGCCTTCTGTCGGACGCGCTGAACGCGCCGCCGCCCTATGTGAATCCGCCCACGCGCGCGCCGGAAACGCAGGAGATCTATTTCTTCGACCGTGAGATGTCCCAGTCCCATATACGGATCGAATTTGGCGGCGTGCCGTATGACCCGCTGCTCAGTCCCGCTTACCAATTGTATAACATGTATTTTTCCGGCAGCATGTCGGGCATCGTGTTTCAGGAATTGCGGGAAGTGCGCGCCCTGGCCTATGTGGTCGGCGCCAAGTATCGCGCCGGCGCCCGCAAAAATGATCCCAATCTCATGATAGGCGTGATACAGACCCAGGCTGACAAAACACAAGAAGCCGTGTCGGCCTTTCTGGAGTTGATGGATCATCTGCCCCTGTCCCCGGACCGGTACGCCCTTGCCCGGGAGGCGCTGTTGAACGATTATCGTACCAACCGCGCCGGGTTTCGGGAAACGCCTCGGGTACTGCTGGACTGGGAGCGGCGCGGCCTGCAGCCCGACCCGAGGCGGGAATGGTATGCAGCGATCCTCGGCGCCGCCGATACGGACTTGCTGGAATCCTTTCACAAGGACCATATCGCCGGAAAAAAGAAATTGATTTCCCTGATCGGCCAGTCCGCACAGCTCGACCTTGATGCCTTGAAACCATTCGGGGCAATGCATATACTGAAGGAGGGCGATCTATTCGTGGAATGAGGGGGGAAGAGACACGCCTGCCGGATGGTCCTAAATAAGCGCGTAAGGAATGGCGAGAACGTAGAAGCGGCATCCTGCCG
>JAKJCY010000293.1 GCA_022706235.1 Candidatus Hydrogenedentota bacterium
GCAGTCAGTCCCTTCTTTACTCAGTCTATGTGTTTTCACAAAAAGTGCCATTGTATATTCCGACGAGTTCAGGAAGTATGAATTTGGGAACGAGCGTGGGCAAAGGTATTCCCCCATGAGAGTTGCACACGGCCCGGAATGAGGATCTAACACAGGCGTTGTCTGCCGGGAACCGCCCCCGTGCTATTTGTCTCTGGATATCCGGCTCAGGCGGGAAGCGGGTCTTCGGTCATGGCGCACGCCATTCGTGTGGTCAAGGTCCACCACGGCGCTCACGTCGTTGGTGAAATCCACTTTGATGCTGACGCGGGTGCGTTGTTGAATACAGCGGACATCGCCGATGCTGTCCATGTCGAAATAGTTCCCGCGGATGCGGGTATTGCCGCTGATTTCCACATTGACCGGTTCGGCGACCGCGATACCGCCCACGCTGAGGGCCAGCATGATGGCAACCGGAGGCAGTGTGTTCAGTTTCATGCCTGTTCTCCTGATAGCAATGCCCGGGAGGCCCGGATGCGTTCCTGCCGCAGGGTACCCAAAGCGTACCCTCTTCAGTATACGTGAAAGACCGGGTCATTTCTACATCGCATCGGTCTGTGCGGTAGGCTGCATAGGAGCGCCTTGTACGCGCCGTCTAAAAGGTGGTACCCGTTTGTAGCAGTCCGGTGGGGCGTGCTGCCGGGGGGCATTTGACACGCACGCGGGTATAGGATTACAATCATACCCGTAAATGATAAGCCGACCTTCGGGGCTGGGTGAAATTCCCGACCGGCGGTGAAAGCCCGCGAACGCCGCAAGGCGCCGACACCGGTGTGAATCCGGGGCCGACGGTTAGAGTCCGGATGAGAGGAGGCGGCCGCATAGTGCCCGGTGTGTCCGGTATCGCCGGGTGTGCGAACAGAATGAAGCAGTTGGTCCGCGACGCTTCCCGTATTCCCCGAAGGGTTGATGAAACCTGGTCGGGGTTTTTTGTTTTATGCAGTCTGATGCAACCTATATGGCGCGCGCCCTGGCGCTGGCGGCCCGTGGAACGGGCTGGACCAGCCCCAACCCGATGGTGGGCTGTGTTATTGTCAAACAGGACGTGATTGTCGGCGAAGGCTGGCACCAGCGTGCCGGCGGCCCCCATGCGGAGGTAAATGCCTATGCCGCCTGTGGCGCGGCGGATACCTTCGGCGCAACGGTGTATGTCACGCTGGAGCCCTGCGCCCATGAAGGGCGCACCCCGCCTTGTGTGGATTTGCTTTTAACCCGGCGGCCGGGCCGCGTGGTTGTAGCCATGGGCGACCCGAACCCCCACGTGGCGGGCGGCGGCATCGAACGCCTGCGCGCGGCGGGCATCCGCGTGGACGTGGGGGTGCTTGAAGCGGAGGCGCGGCGCTTCAATGAAGTCTTTGTCAAGCATATTACCACCGGCCTGCCGTGGGTAACGGCCAAATGCGCCATGACGCTGGACGGCAAGATAGCGACGCGCACGGGCCATTCGAAATGGGTGACAGGCGAGGCCGCACGGGCCATGACCCATCGCATGCGGCACGCCCACGATGCCATCCTGGTAGGCAGCCGCACGATCATGCTGGATAACCCGAGCCTGACCACCCGCATTCCCGGGGAACCGGGCCGGCACCCCGTTCGCATCATTCTGGACGCCGGTAATTACCTGTCCGAAGACCGGGCCGTGTTCGCCGCGGACCGCCAGGGGCCGACCTGGGTGGCCACCTCGGAGCAAACCGCCTATCCTTTTGCGGATGACACGCTGTTACTGCCGCCCGGTCCGGAAGGCGTGGATATGCGGTCCCTGGTACGGGAGTTGGGCGGCCGGGGCATTACCTCGCTGCTTATTGAAGGCGGCGGCGCCACGCTGGCGGCGGCCTTTGAAGCGGGCATCGTGGACAAGGTGTGTTTCTTTTGCGCGCCGAAACTCATCGGCGGTGATGAAGCCATCACCCCGGTACAGGGCCGGGGCCGCGAGGTCATGGATGCGGCGATACGCCTGCGAGACTTGCGCGCAATCCCTGTGGGCGAGGATGTACTGCTGGAGGCGTATGTATGCACTACAACGGAAACGGAGACCGCCGACGCATAATGTTTACGGGAATCATAGAAGAAATCGGCGCTGTTTCGCGGCGCAGCGGCGCGGAGCTGGCCATACTGGGCGAAACCGTCCTTGACGACCTGAAGGACGGAGACAGTGTCGCCGTGGACGGGGTGTGCCTGACGGTAGTGGCCTTTTTCCCCAAGGGCTTCGTTGTCCAGGTGTCTCCGGAAAGCTATGCGCGGACAACGCTGGGGCGACTGAAACCGGGCCACGCGGTTAATCTGGAGCGGGCCATGCGCGCGGACGGCCGTTTCGGCGGTCATTTTGTACTGGGTCATGTGGACGGTGTCGGGCGGGTGGTGTCTATCCGTGACCAGGGCGAGTTTTCACTGTGGACCTTCACCGCGCCGGAGGAGGTGGCCCGCTATCTGGCGCCGAAAGGCTCCATTGCCATTGACGGGATCAGCCTTACATTGGTGACCCCCGAACATAACAATTTCAGTGTCGCCGTGATCCCGGCCACCCTGCGCAAAACCACGCTGGGTTCCCGGCGTCCGGGCGACCCGGTCAATATGGAAGCGGACATCCTGGGTAAACACGTCCGCCATTACATGAACCTGGACGGCAGGAACGGCGTCACCGCCGAGTTCCTGGCGCGCCACGGGTTCGCATAGAGGTTTCCCTTATGTTGACTCCCATTCCTGAAATACTTGAAGAACTGCGGCAGGGCAGGATGGTCATCCTGGTCGATGACGAAGACCGCGAAAACGAAGGCGACCTGGTGCTTGCCGCCGAGAAGGTGACGCCCGAAGCCATCAATTTCATGGCCCGCTACGGGCGCGGCCTGATTTGCATGCCCATGGAGGACCAGGATATCCGCCGGCTCGGCTTGCCGGCCATGGTCACGGAAAACACAGCCAAGCTGAGCACCGCCTTTCACGTCACTTTCGAAGCGAAAGAAGGCGTCACCACGGGCATCAGCGCCTATGACCGTGCCCATTCCATCCGCGTTGCGGCCGACCCGTCCTCCACGGCGGACGATCTGGTGCGTCCGGGCCACGTATTCCCCCTGCGCGCCCGGCCGGGCGGGGTGCTGGTGCGAGCCGGCCAGACGGAAGGTTCCATCGATCTGATGCGTTTAGCGGGGTTGCGCCGTGCCTCGGTGATTTGCGAAATCATGAAAGATGACGGCACCATGGCGCGGATGCCGGACCTGGAGTGCTTCTCCGAAGAGCACGGGTTAAAACTTTGTTCCACGGCGGACATCATCCGTTATCGCAGGCGCTATGAAAAACTGGTCAAACGGACCGCGCAAGTCAAGATGCCGACCAAATTCGGTGAGTTCACCCTGATCGCATACGAAAACGATGTGGACCCCTACCAGCATCTGGCGCTGGTTTGCGGCGACGTATCAGCAAAAGAAGATGTGCTGGTGCGCATGCATTCGGAATGCTTCACGGGCGACGTGCTCGGCTCGCTGCGCTGCGATTGCGGTACCCAGCTGCACACGGCTTTGCGCATGATCGCCGCCGAAGGGTGTGGTGTGCTGGTCTATCTGCGCCAGGAAGGGCGCGGCATCGGCCTGATGAACAAACTTAAGGCGTATGAACTTCAGGAACAGGGCCTGGACACCGTCGAGGCCAACCTGCACCTGGGTTTTTCCGCCGACCCGCGCGAATACGGGCTTGGCGCCCAAATCCTGCAGGACCTGGGCATTACCAGCATGCGATTGTTAACCAACAACCCTGTGAAACGGGCGGGCCTCGAAGGGTACGGACTTACCGTGACCGACCGTGTGCCCATCGAGATACTCCCGGGAGACCTCAACCGCAGCTATCTGAAAACCAAGCGTGAAAAAATGGGGCATCTGCTGACGGAATAATCCGCCGGCGGTGCGCAGATACTATTCCAACCAAGGAGACTGCATGTAATGGCAAAAGTAGTACAGGGAGATTTTTCCGGTGAAGGGAAAAAAATAGGGATTGTGGCGTCCCGGTTCAATGAATTCATCACCACCAAACTGTTGGGCGGGGCCATGGACACCCTGTTGCGACATGGCGTGAAAGACGCGGATATTACTGTGGCCTGGACACCGGGCGCCTTCGAAATTCCGCTGGTCGCCAAACGCATGGCCGGGTCCGGGAACTATAATGCCGTCATCGCGCTTGGTTGCGTTATTCGCGGGGCGACGCCGCATTTCGATTATGTCGCCGCCGAGTCCGCCAAAGGTGTCGGCCATGTGATGCTGGATACGGGCGTGCCGGTGCTGTTCGGCATCCTGACCACGGAAAACATCGAGCAGGCGGTGGAACGGGCCGGCACCAAGGCCGGCAACAAGGGTGCGGATGCGGCCATGGGCGCCCTTGAAATGGCCAACTTGCTGGAGCAGATCTAGGTGGTGAAATTCACGGAAAATCGACTGGGGCGCCAACTGGCGTTTCAGTTTCTCTTCGGCCTTGAGTTCACGACCCTTGACTGGCAGGTGGCGCTGCCCGAGTTCTGGGCAATGGAACCCGTGGCGCTCACCCGGGGTTCTCTGGAGCAGGACGAATCCTTCACCATAGAGCAGGAGAAAACCAGTCAGGCCCAGTTTGAACGCGCCCGGCAGTTTGCCGGCCCGTTAATCGCCGGCGTATGCGAACAACAGGCCTTGCTGGATGCCTGGATTGCCGAAGCGCTGGACAACTGGCGCCCGGAGCGCGTCGGCCGCATCGAATGGATCATCCTGAGGCTTGCCCTCTACGAAATGAACTACTGCCCCGGAAGTCCGGACACGGTGGTAATCGCAGA
>JAKJCY010000294.1 GCA_022706235.1 Candidatus Hydrogenedentota bacterium
CCGTCCGGCTGGATGCCGAAGGGAAGACCCTTCCCGGGCTGGGTATAGGCCTGACCTATCTCGGCGAGGGCAGACTCCTGCTCGTCACCGACCGGTTGTGGTTCAGCACGGATTATGGCGTCACCTGGGGCGGGCCGGACGGCGCGACGGAGCCGCTGGCAATTGCACCCGCACCGGGCGGGAACACGTGGAACCAGTGGGACCCGTTTCTTGTGGTGAAAGACGAGGCGGGAAAGATCACACGGCTCGTTCAGACGGGCTACGGCATGAACCATGAATGGTACGGCTCAGACAAGGGCCCGGGCTATTCCACCGGCTATCTCCGCTTCAGCGTGGACGAAGGCCGGACGTGGAGCGAGGCCATCGCGCCGCCCCAGTGGACAGGCGTAAGCGAGGTGGCGCTGCTGCGCGGCAAGAACGGTGATTGGGTCGCGGCGTGCCGAACCGACATCCCGGCCCGATTCGAGCCGGAAACTCTGGATCATCTTGAAGGACTCGCTGTATCTGTCTCCAGTGACGAAGGCCATACCTGGTCCGGCCTGAACCGTTTATACGACTACGGACGGCATCACCCCTGCATGGTGCTCCTGCCGGACGGCACGATTGTGATGACCTATGTGGTGCGAAAGGGCTATGCGGACAGTGCTGACGGGTGGCCCCAGTTTGGCATCGAGGCCATCGTCAGCCGCGACAACGGCCGCAGTTGGGACCTCGACCACAAGTATATCCTGCACGCCTGGAAAGGCAATCGGACCGGACCTGAATATTGGTGGGCCAGCAGCCAGGCCACGTCTACCGTGTTGCTGCCGGACGGCTCCCTCCTGACGGCCTTCGGCACCGGCTACCGCAGCGAACCCGCGGACGGCGGGCCCTCGCCCAGGGACGCCGGGCTGGTACGTTGGCGGCTGAATTCGGAACCGGTTAATAAGGAATGTCGAATCAGCGATGCGGCTCACGACTCTGAGTTGAGGAACGTGTTTGACCCAAAGTTGGACCAATAGCCCTATACATCCCCCGGCGCTTCGCGCCACCCCCTTCAAAGGGGGACCTATATGACATGTTTTCGGCGATGAAAAATATTTTGCGCTGATAATCGAAACTCGGGTCGTAACAGCAAATTACTCCTTTGCCAACACACAATCGGCACTCATAAGGTCCCCCTTTGAAGGGGGTGGCGCGAAGCGACGGGGGATGTATTCTCCTCGCTTCCATCCTCATCCCAACACCACACTCTACTTGATGATGGCCCCCCAATGGTCCCCCTTTGAAGGGGGTGGCGCGGAGCGCCGGGGGATGTATTCTCCTCGCTTCCATCCTCATCCCAACACCACACTCTACTTGATGATGGCCCCGTAATGGTCCAGCACCCGGTTCCACGCTTCCGCCGCAGCGCCGTTGCCCCAGGTGAAGATGGTGAAGTTGCCCATTCCCTCCCCGTCCGGACTGGTCGCCCCGCCGTGCCCATAGTTTTCCATGGTGAACCCGTAGTCCTCCGGACCGAAAAAGGGCCACACCTTTTCCCAGAGCGCCTTCACTTCCGGGTTCTCCGGACAATACATCATGACAAAGCCCGCTTTCAGCGCCGCAATGCCCCGCTCGCGGTAGTGTTCTTCCCCGGTGGCTTCGGCATAATCCAGAAACAGTTCCGCGAACAGGGTCTGGCGTGAGTCGTTCCATTCGGCGTCAAAGTTCATGACACCGAAACCGCCCAGCGCGGGAATATGGATGAAGGGCGGCTGCCAGCACTGCTGCAGCATGGAAAGTTCGTCCAGGGTACGTTGGCCCCAGTCTAAATACTTGCGGTCGTTGGTAACCTGCCAGGCGGACAAGAGCGCCTCGGCGGTCCAGAACATGGAAAAACTGCATTGTTTGAACATAGCGTTTCGTTCAAAAGGCCGGCCGAGATGGTCCTGCCCCAGCCGACAACAGGACCAGTAGGTCTCAAAGTCTTCCCACTGTCCCGATGGTATGATGTGCGCGATCATCGCGTCCATGGCTTTCAACGCCGCCTCGCGGTAATGTTCTTTTCCCGTCGCCGCCGCCAGGGCAAGCAGGAACGACACGCTCATGCTGCTCTGGGGCGAACGCGCCAGGACGGGTGACGGCGCTTCGGTATCAGGATCGAGCCAGGACGGGAAAAAGCCTTCTTCATCCTGCAGGGTCAGAAGCCGCTCCGCGTAGGCCTCCACATAGGGCAGGATACGCGGATCCTCCTCGAGTTCCCGGTACCAGCGCACTAAAAGCAGGCAGGTCCAACTCATGTCTAACACGTTATACCAGCGGTCGGTGATGCCGTGTTCCTCGGGTACCCGGTTGGAATTGGTCCAGTAGCCGGTCTGCCAGCCCTTGGAGCGGGACACCTGCTTATCCCCCACTTCCACCTTTTCCATCTCCGTGCGGTACACCGTCGGGAACAGCCCGTTGCGCATGGGCGCGGCCAGGGTGAATTCCTTGGTCAGCCGCGCGCGCGCCATGAGGTCTTCGTTGTTTGTGCGCCGCCCGTAACGGTAAACACCCGAAGCCGCGCGGAGCGAGGAAAACCACGCCTGGTTCCATACGGACAGAAACTCGCGCAGGTCCACCTCGCCGGGATAGTTGGGCGATTCCGTCACATTGACAATAAACGCCGGCGCGCCCACATGCACGCCGTTGATGTCGAACTCCTGCCAGACGGCCTCCTTCCAGGTATCGAAGGCCCAGCGGTAGGTATGCTCGACAAAGGTGTCCAGCGGCACCGTGGACGGTTCGCCCTTTTCGTACAAGGGATGCCCCCAGCGTTCCCAGAGAAAACGGCTGACTTCCCGCCAGGGATTTAACAGGGAGGCTTTGTCTTTGAACCAGGCCAGGTAGAAGCCCAGTGCCACCGTGCCGGGACCGAGAACCATGCCCTGGGCTTTTTGATACCGCACATGCTCGGGAATGTCGGTGCGGCTCAGGCCGAGCCAGAAATACCGCGCCCCGGCATCCATATCCATATACCAGGGTGTCTCCGGATTCGCGCCGCACAGGTCCAGATCGGGCACCATCGCCAGCAGACCCTTGTCGGAACCGACGAGCATCGCCGGCGACCGGAACACGTGCTGCGCGATCACATCGCCCTGAGTCGGCGTAAGATGGGGTGCCCACCAGGAATCCGGTGTGAAGAAAACACGGAACAACAGGGACACATCATCCCGGGCGAGGGCTTCCGTCAGTTCCCAACACAGCCGGACTTTCAGCCACGGACCGGCCGCTTCCGTTACCACCTGCGGCATCAGGCCATTGAGCAGGGGCAGCGTCATTTCCGCGAGGCAGGCATCCTTATCGTCAAGGTACTGCACATAATCCGCCTCCTGCTGCATGGAAAGGGAGGTTTCAGAAGCAAAAGCAGTCAACAGACAAAGACAGGTGGTCAACATGGAAGAAGTTCCTTGTTCATATTACTGGACAAAGGCATAAATTCGGGCATGATGAAATCATAACGACTTGTTGCCGTTGATAACAACAGCATAAAAGGTGTGTCTGGCTTCCAAATTCGTATCTGTTCTTGTTTGGAACGTTTAACACTCCTGCATTCTGATTCTATTGAGATACATCCCCCGGCGCTTCGCGCCACCCCCTTCAAAGGGGGACCTATGGAGGCATTTACACTATCAAAGAGTACCAGTATTTCCCGAGGTCACAACAGGATCGTCACCAAGTACGAGGTTTGAAAGGCACTGACAGCGAGACATCCTTCAAGGTCCCCCTTTGAAGGGGGTGGCGCGAAGCGCCGGGGGATGTATACTTCCGTCTGGTTCCTAGAATTCTATTTGAGATTCGCCAGTGTTTTCGTTGCCCATAACACAAGAAATGCTACATTCGCACGTTCTTCACTTGAGCGCGCGCGGAACATCGTCCTGGAGGGAAACGCTGCAAGTGTGAACCACATCAATTTCTTCTTGATATAATCCGCGTAACCATTCCTGAAAGGAGCACGCACCATGACATCTACCGAATCGGAAATGACTTTACGGTCCGTGCTCATCACCGGCGCGTCCACGGGCATCGGCGAAGCCTGCACGCTCCACCTGGCGGCCCGGGGCTGGCGGGTGCTTGCCGGAGTACGGCGTGACGCGGACGGACGGGCCCTGGTGTCGAAGGCGTCTGGAAACGTCCTCCCCATCCTCCTCGATGTCACCCGGCAAGTGGACATTGACGCCGCCGCGGCCTACATCGGCGGAATGGTCGGCGATACGGGCCTTCACGGGCTCTTCAATAACGCCGGGATCGGCGTCGGCGGCCCGCTGGAATTCCTGCCTGCCGGCATGGTCCAGCAGCAGTTTCAGGTCAATGTCTTCGGCGCCATCGCGGTGACCCAGGCCTTCCTGCCGCTGGTGCGCCGGGCGCGGGGCCGCATCCTGTTCACCAGTTCCAACTCTGGTTTCTGGTGCGAGCCTTTCCTTTCCGTCTACGGGGGCACCAAACACGCTCTGGAAGCCATCGGCGATTCCCTGCGCGTGGAACTGCGCCCGTGGGGTATTCACGTCGCTCTCATCGAACCCGGCATGATTAAAACGCCCATCTGGGACAAAGCGCGCCAGTCCGCGGCGAATGCTCCCGGACTATTACCCGAGGAAGCGCTCAAACTTTATGCCGCGCCCCTGGAGTCTCTGCGCAGCATGGTGCAAGAACCGCCTGCCATTGCCGCCTCTCCCCGCCGCGTCGCCCTCGCGGCGCAGCATGCCCTTGAATCGCGCAGGCCTAAGACGCGCTACCGGGTGGGTATTGATTCCCGCCTTCAATTCTACTTGCGTCACCTGATGACCGA
>JAKJCY010000295.1 GCA_022706235.1 Candidatus Hydrogenedentota bacterium
CAAGACCAGCCATAACGCCAAACAGCAACAACGAATCGCCATTGCGCAACAGCATGGACTTGAACGAGAAGTTCTTCCATGCGGAATTACTTGTATTAGCTGGAAGGCTCTCGCCGCAAGCATTGTACGCCGTAACATAATATTCAACGTATTGTCCGTAAGCATGTTCTGTGTAATAACAGCCTGGATTACTGTCGCTGTTGATACAACCCATACAGTCCATGGATTCAGCGAAACAGCCATCCGGGTACGCATAATCTCCATAACCGGGAGGCGCAGTGGCATCTAAATAGGTAACATCGGCCGTCTCGCCAATCAAGACAAAAGCCTCATCGGTCCATGCCGGTCTGCGGTATATTTTGTAGCCTGTCGCGCCAGCCGAAGCCTCCCAGGAAAGGTCTATCCGGCCCGCCTCACCAATAACACTTTGCACTGTGATGTTTTGCGGCGGGGCAGGTTTTTCGCCTGTGCATTCCTCTTCGCCTTCAGCAGGTTGTTCACCTTCACCTTCAGCAGGTTGCTCGCCTTCGCTCGGGATTTCGCCTTCGCCTTCAACGGGCGGCTCGCCCTCTGTCGGCGTTTCGCCTTCGGCCGGCGTTTCGCCTTCGGCCGGTAGATCATTCCCAACCGTAATGCTGCCTGCTATAGGATTGCTGGGGATCGCCGCGGTATCCAGGGTGGCATCCTCTAATAACACATTTGCGAGGGTCAGCGGCGAAGTGGCCCCTGCCGCGCCAATAATGGTAAAGGTGACGCGCGCAAGACTGGCGGTCGTGTTGACCACGGTCTGCGCCGCCTGTGCCGCCGCAAGGATAATCTCACCATCCGTGTAATCGGCGGTGTTGTGAACGGGCGCGCCGGAAAATTCCATGGTCGTTCCGCCTTGAATGGACGCAATGTTCAGGACCGCCCCGTCGTATTGCAGCTTGAGCTGATAACTGCCCAGGGGTTTTTCCCCGATTTCCGCCATGATTTCGCCAATAACGGTGCCGCCCGGTGGGGGGGGCACCGCCGGAACGACCATACGCACATCACCGACCGCCGCGCTCGCGGAAATCGAAGTCAGTACCATCATCCCTAATATCAGTAGCATTGTTCGACAGCATTTCATTTTTTGGTCTCCTTTACGTTGGTTTGTTCTATTGGTTAAAAAGTACGTCTTATCGTTGAATACTTTCAATACTACGCATCTCGGTCACAATTTGAAGGACGCGGGTGGCATCCGCAGGGGTAATGGTGCCGTCATGATTCGTGTCCGCCCAGTCCAGCAGGGTGCCGGTTTCGCGCAGGCCGACAATTATCTGCAATACCCGCGTCGCATCCGCGCCCGTTATCGTCTTATTACCGTCTACATCCCCCACGAACAACGCAGGATTAAAACCGCGGTCGCGTTCCTGGCCATTGGACAATCCGTCCCCATCAAAGTCATCATTCGGACCCTGGTCCAGAGTACCGAAGTGCTCCAGTTCCCAATCATCGGGAAGGCCATCCGTGTCGCTGTCAGGCAGTTCGCCCTCCACCGGTTGCTCGCCTTCGGTCGGCGTCTCGCCTTCGACGGGCTGCTCGCCTTCCACCGGCTGTTCGCCTTCGGGGTTGGCGCCCACCATAATCTTCCCGCCCAACGCTGTAATGTCCTTGATGGACGTTTCCCCTGTGGCATCGGAAAGGGCCCACTTGGCGTTTACCATGACCTCGGCCTTGGCCGAGGCAAACGCCACGTCATACACGCCCCCCGCGGCGTCCGCATCCGCGCGCAGCTGCAGGTGCAACACCTCGCCGTTGGTAAAGGTCAAGGAACCCGAATACGCCACCACGGTGACAGTCTCCGGGTCGCCCGACGCAAGATGGTCCCGGATAAACCCGCCGGGCAACCCTGGCCCCGCCTGCACCCCGTCACAATGGACCTTGGGCGGCAGCACCAGCTTCGCGTTGACCCCCGCAAAGGGCTCCGCCCCGCCCGACACGGACACGGGCAATACTCCCGTACCGCCCGGAAACAAAGTAAGGGCGCCCACTTGCAGCGTCGGCGCGGCGTGGGAGGCCCCGCAGGCCAGTAACAGGCACATCAGTGTTATCAGGAAACTTGTTTCATGTCGCATACTGTATCTCCTTAGAAATTTATTCGTAAATCATGCAATCCTATTCTTAACATATAATGCAGCCTTGTTTTGCACTATATGGGCAGCATGTATTATCCAATAGTTTCTAATTACTTCCAATTTATTTGCCTCATTTCTTAGCCAATTATGTATTAGAAGAGGAACAATGATTATTTTCCCCTACTCAAAACAATTATAAATTTGCCATATCCTATTTTTAATATCCCAAAATCTCGGCCAAGCAATCCGGTATATTCCTTTGATTCGGCTTTGCACACTCTCATTGCAAGAAAAGTCCGTTCCTGAATCTACGACCTTTAAATAAGTAATGTAAAAAAATCATTCTTACATAATCGCTTAAATTATGTATTAAAATTTTATAATATAATTAACAGAAGCATTTTTGGGACGGGTTTCTGTTGAAGTTAAAACCGTACCTGCACCAGTACCAGAATCAACAGGATCACCAAGATTTGCATAGCCTGTATCAGTAACGCTATCACCCTTCCACTGATATTTCTGTCCATCAATATTATTGCCATTATGAACAACCACCTTTAGACGGTAGGTATGCGTATGGCCTTTATCATTATGCTTGTGTTTTTGCATGGCAAAACCCTGATAAGAACCCACACTCGAACCAGTAGCCCCTCCAGAGGTAATTTCAGTACGTGAACCAGCCTCGGGGTCTTTTCCAGAATCGAGATCGTTACCTCTTAGAAACAAACCCCTCAGGTCCGGTAAGTTAAAATTAGTCTTTGCATCATGATCAAAATCTCCTTCAACAGGGTCATATGTTCCATTTCCCCAGAATGTTCCTATAGAATCCCACAGTGCCGGATAATCAGCACTGCTGACTGGTTTTCCGTTGCATAACAGCCACCCTTCTGGAATCTTTTGCGCGCTGCCCCCATAAGCAACAATGGTTCCTGCCGGCACCCCATTCATGGCATAGGGCGTACTCAGTATCCGTTGTCGGGGCATAATATCTCCACCGACAACCGTACCTTCGCCTTCGTCCGACGTTTTTTCCACTGTGATGCCGAGATAGGCTTCCGCACCCGTAAAGGCCAGTGCAATGCTCTTCCCATCGTTGTCTGTCGGCCCGAGAATCACGTTGAAATGGCCATCTACCACAGGCACATTTTCCATGACTTGCGGCCCCCATACGGGTGTGGTTCCGTCCGCGGTGGCATAGATACTGAAAGAAAGTTCGTACGCATCCGGCGCCACGGGTTTGCCCTGCGCATCCGTCAGATACCCTTGGTAATTTATCATTTGGGGGATGTTGGACTGGGAGAACACAGGCGCGGCGGCCAGCAGGGCGAGTAACAGGCATGCGGCGTTGATGGACAGGAAATGTCGTTTCATGAGAGAACCTTTCTTATCATTGGGTTGCGATTAATGCCCTTGCGGGCGTTGCCTTGAATACACCGTTTATTTTCAGACGCATTACAAGTTTTATGTTTCCACCCTCGTTCCCAAATTCCATTTGGGAACGTCCTTGTTCGCGAAGTTGGACTTCGCAACAGCGGGATACGCCGCTGGGTTCGATAGATGCCCAGGAACGCGGGGAAAGGCCGGAAGTGGAACTTCAAGAGAGAGCCCGTTCCCAAATGGAATTTCAGCCCTCGTTCCCAAATTCCATTTGGGAACGTCCTTGTTCGCGAAGTTGGACTTCGCCACGGCGGGATATGCCGCAGGGTTCGATAGACACCCGGGAACGCGGGGAAGGCCCGGAAGTGGAACTTCAAGAGAGAGCCCGTTCCCAAATGGAATTTGGGAACGAGAGGGGGGAGCGGAACCACTCACAGGGACGCTATACGGTAGAAGCGGCTTCCAGCCGCTTGGATGCGGCAGGATGCCGCATCTACGTTCATTCCCGTAGTTCTGTCTGCTTTGGAGTGCGCAAGCCCTGCTTGCGCTTTCGCTTTCGTGTTCAAAATCCGCTTGGCGTGCATTCCCGCATCCTCCCTGGGCCTTCTGTGCGAGGAAGGTAAAAGCGCAAGCAGGGCTTGCGCACTCCAAAGCGGTGGCGCGTTTGCAAAACACATGGTCCGAACCGATGCCGCTACGCAGGTTCCTTACGCACCCCCCCGTCATTCCCGCGCAGGCGGGAATCCAGGGAGATTCATAAAGGACGTTGGTATGGACTGGATTCCCGCCTGCGCGGGAATGACGGACCCTCAGACTCGTTCCCAAATTACATTTGGGAACGAAATGCCTTTGGAATCCCAACGGGATTCCGTCTATTAGCCCAGGGTTGCGGTACGCCGCTACCCTGGGATCGCATGGACCCAAACCCATGACTACCCTGAAAGGGTTGCGTCCATATCTGACATAACCCCGTTGGGGTAGACCATCGGGGCGGAGACACGCACCCAAGGTAGCGGGGTACCGCAACCTTGGGCTGTGAGACGCAGCCCCTTCGGGGCAGGGAATGCGTTCATAGGACGTCAGGCTAGTTCCCAAGTTGTACTTGGGAACGCCCGTGTCCGTGAAGTTGGACTTCGCATCGGTGGGATACGCCCCCAGGTTCGATGTCCGCCCCGGAACGCGGGGAAAGGCTGGAAGTGGAACTTCAAGAGAGAGCCCGTTCCCAAATGGAATTTGGGAACGAGACGAATAAACATTTATTACTAATGTATTATTCACTGTCGTTTTTTATCCCTGTATTA
>JAKJCY010000296.1 GCA_022706235.1 Candidatus Hydrogenedentota bacterium
CGTGCTTCGACCCAAGTCGACCTTCGCGAAAAAACCGGAATGACAGTGGTTAGCGTTGTTTGTAATGAAAGACGATGATACATTTTTGTTGCGCCGAAGACGCTCCTTATTCCGGGCAAAGTCCCGGACGAAGCGTAGTATCCCGAAATTAAACGAACACGCAAGAACGAGAAGATCGTTTCGGCACCGGTATTAACCTTCCGCCACGGCGAGACGCCGCTCCGCTTTCTTTCTGCTTTCGTGGTCCAGCAGCGCTTTGCGTACGCGGATTGCGGCCGGTGTCACCTCGACGAGTTCATCGGGCGCGACCCATTCAATGGCAGCGTCGAGGGTCAGGGTGCGGGGCACGTTGAAGGTCACCGTCTGGTCTTTGTTTGACGCCCGGTGGTTGGTTAACGCTTTGCGTTTGGTGGGATTGCAGATGAGATCCCCGGGCCTCGCGTTCTCCCCGATGATCATGCCCGCGTACACGGGAGACATGGGGGAGATGAACAAGGTTCCCCGTTCCTGCAGATTTTCCAGGCTGTAGCCGGTCGCGTCACCCGTGTCCAGGCTGATCATGGAACCGCGGTTGCGTCCGGAGATCTCGCCGCACCAGGGGCCGTATCCGATGAAGCGCGATGCCATAATCCCGAGTCCCCGGGTGTCGGTGAGAAACTCGCTCCGGTAGCCGATGAGCCCGCGCATGGGAATCCGGAACTCGAGCCGGGTCATGCCCGTGCCGCCGGTGAACATTCCCGTGAGTTCTCCCTTGCGCTGAGAGATTTTCTCGATGACCACGCCCTGGTGTTCCTGCATGATATCGATGATCAGTTCTTCCATCGGCTCGGAGACATGCCCCAGGGCATCTTCACGCGTGATGATTTCCGGAGCGGACACGCAGAATTCCATGCCTTCCCGGCGCATCTCTTCTATGAGTATGGCCAGGTGAAGTTCGCCTCGCCCGGATACCTTGACGGCGTCCATGCGCCCCACATCTTCCACGCGCAGCGCCACGTTGGCGCGCAATTCCCGGGTCAGCCGCAACTGAAGCTGCCGCAGCGTAACCGCGCGGCCCTCCCTGCCCGCAAAGGGGCCGTTGTTGGTCAGGAACATCATGGATACGGTGGGTTCTTCGATGTCCAGCGGGGGCAGCGCGCACTCTTCCAGTTCCGGCGCCGACAGGGTGTCGCCAATGTTCAGTTCCTTGGGGCCTGCGATGGTGACGATGTCGCCCGCGCCGAGTTCGTGGGCGACCACGGTATCCAGGCCGCGCGTGACCCAGGTATGTACCGCCCGTTCCGGGGTGGATTCGACGACCTCCCATTCCATGGCCGGCGCGAAGTCGGTTCCGGTGTCCAGGCGACGCGTTGCCCAGCGCGTGATATCCATGCCTTTACGCAGGCGTCCCTGCAGAATGCGCCCTGTGCCGGTGCGACCGATATGGTCGCGCCAGCCCAGCGTGCTCACCTGCATGAGGAAGGGCGCGTCGGGATCCCCCTTGGGGGCGGGCACATGTTCGACAATGGTTTCAAACAAGGCGTCCATGCCTTGCTCCGGACCGCCTTCCGGGCTTCGGGACAGCCACCCGTGCAACCCGGAACCATAGAGCGTCACAAAATCGCATTGTTCCTCCGTGGCGCCTAGGGTGAAAAAGAGATCGAAAGTTTTGTCAAGCGCGCCCACCGGGTTGGCATGGGGACGGTCCACCTTGTTGATGATGACAATAGGACGTAGCCCCGCGCGCAAGGCGCGCATCAGCACATAGCGGGTCTGCGGCATCGGCCCCTCATTGGCGTCCACCAGCAGCAGGACGGAATCCACCATGGAGAGCACCCGTTCCACTTCGCCCGAAAAATCCGCATGGCCTGGCGTGTCGATAATATTGATCAGGTACCCTTTCCATTCCACCGTGCAATGCTTGGCCCGAATGGTAATGCCGCGCTCCCGTTCAAGGTCATTATTGTCCATGACGCGTTCGACGATGCGGGCATTGTCCCGGAAAACATGGGCAGCGCGAAATATGCTGTCAATGAGCGTTGTCTTACCATGGTCAATATGCGCGATAATCGCTACGTTTCTAATTTTATCAATTGGTTTCATCCGGGTCTCGATTCAGTGAAAAGTCGCGGGAGTTCGGGTCCCAGCCGCTTTTTACAGGTTCCCTGTTCCTCGGTATTTCTTGAAGCGGCGGGAATGGTGGCATGCCCCATCAGGCATGGGAGGCAGATTATTTTATAGTATACCGTTTTTGAGGGGAAAAAGACAAATCGGCCGGAACGGATACCTGCCTCAAGAACCTGAAAAAGGCGGTTGAGCCGACTTGTTTGTTCGAAGGAAAAGGACTGAAAGGACATCAAGGACTCAAAGAACACCTGTATTACAAGGGTTGTTTAGCATCCATTAGGTCCCTTTTTCTACCGGTTCTCCCTGAGTTCAGCTTTAATGTTTCGGCTCTGCCCGTTTCGGGTTACAACACACACACCACACGGAATCCCACAACAGGGCGTTTGGGGGAAGAGTCTAAAGGGATCTCGCCACGCCGCGCGATAGAATTAAGGCACTATGGTGAACAGGGGGTGTTTGGCCGCTTTACTGTCAAAGGTCATGGTAGTCTCTGCTCCTGCGGCTCTTGCCTGTAACCCGATCAGTATATCTGCAAGGTCTGTATTGGCAGCGGTCGCCTCTTGAACGAACGCGCGTATAAGTCCGTAGGACTCGAATGTAACGGCTGGAAGAATAAGTAATTGTTTTACTGCTTTGATAATTGCTTCACGCGAAAAGGCGTATGTAGAACGCAATACCCAAAGCGTCTCCAGGAACACAAGCGTTGAAATCAATAAAGGTTCTGATGCCTCTTTGGCATGTTCAAACATCCGTCGCGCTCTTTCGGTCATGGCCGCATCGTCACAAACGAGGAATCGCACCAGCACATTGGTATCAATCGCCTTCATACTTCCCCCCGGCGAAACGCTTCTGCCAGCGAAGCGTCCATTTGTTCGATGGTGACGTGGGTATTGTCTGGGGGATGCAACATACCGCAAACCTCATCAATGTTTGCTGTTTTGGGATACAAATGCACCACTCCGTTCGCGTCAACTTCAACGGAAATGCGATCGCCCGGCTGTGCGTTAAGGCGCATGGCAATCTCAGGCGGCAGGCGTAACGCACCACCTTCCAAAACTTGAACGGTATTCATGATGCTTCTTTTCCTTATCGCCTTGTGATGGCAAAACATACTACCCTTTATGCGGCTATTATAAGCGTGCTCAAACAATTAAGGCAAGCCATTTCTTCAATGTTGTAGCACAAAGTATTTTTTCTTTTTAAGTAGACTTGATTTCGAAAAAGTTTTTTCTATAACAGTCTAGCGGGAATCTTCACGAAATTTGTTATACAAATTTGTCATCTCTTCCAAGCGTTTTTTGTTCATTTGAATACGTGTTCGACCTTTGCTTGTTTCAGTGGCTTTATTCTCACCAACGGGAATATTAAAATTTACCTTGAATGGTGGAATTGAGCTGAATTGCATAAATTCCTGAGGAGTATATTTGTGAAAAATCCATGTATCATCCCTTCTAATTGCCACGACAAAAAAATAATGACCTTCGTCTGCTATGGCTGCTTCCCATTCCGTCAAAGTTGCAGCTCCAAAATATTTATCTTCTTTTTCAGTAGATTTAATTTCAAAATAATAAGGAACGCCACATTTATCTTTTGCTGTTATATCTGCCGGGCGTTTAGTAATTTTAATTTCAATGAAATCTTGGTTATGTAGCAGTTGGACAAAAGCCTCTTTTGCGGGAGCATCACTCTTTTTGTTTATTTCCTTTTCAGCCATGATACTCATTTCTGTACTTTGTTCTTGTCGACTACCGGCAAATTCTTTCTTTCTTGGCGGAGGGAATACCTTAAGCAAACTCAACAGCTTACTATATAATGAAACTACCTGACTTAAATTGATGCCATCCTGCTCCGCCTGTGTATTTCTCGCGTTTATATTTTTTCTCGGACATTTGTTTCCGCCAGATTAAGAGGCTGGGGTTGTACGATATCGGTCTCATCTTGTTCACGCTTCTGCAACGCGGCCACAATTTTGTCCAAATCGTATCCATGTCGCTCGGCATATTGTCGGCGTATTTCACGTACTTCGTTAACTATGGTATCTTCAAACGTTTTCATCTTCCATCAACTCCTCTGGGGTGCAAATAACAGGGCAGCAATAACCTTGTGCCTGAACGATGTTCTCAATTCTTTTCCGCGTCATGGCATTTGCCAGATGCCGACAGTTCCACGTTAGTAAAAAATCAATGTTGTGTACGGCACAGATCGCAATATGAAGAGCGTCTTGCGGGTATCCTTGTGGAACGACGGCCACGTCTATCATAATTTGGGCCAGCCCTTTGGCTGTATCCGTCACAGCGAGTTTCGGCACGTTTTTGAGATAGGACAGTCGTCTTGTTGCTGCATCAAGGTCACCGGCTTCTCCTTCTTCGATAACAAGCGTTGAACAGAAAAGCGCGTACCTTTCCCTGTACGACTCCCACCACAGATGCGTTGCAACCTGGTGCCCTGAAATAATAGAGTCACGACTTGGCCGCGCAGCAAGATAACTAATGATAGTGGTCTCAAGGTATACGGATGGCTTCATAGACGTTCACCAGATTGTATATACATACTGCCTTCATTATGCCACGCTTAGTGACGGAAGACAACTCCTCGAGCTGACTCATTAAAAATCTACTCGAACGTCTATCGTTGACTCATCCACAAAATCTACTCGAACGCCTATCGT
>JAKJCY010000297.1 GCA_022706235.1 Candidatus Hydrogenedentota bacterium
GATATAATGGCTCACCGGTGCTTTTACCGTCCACTAACGCAGGCTCTGCGGACATCGACGTAACCGTTGCCTTCACCCCAGCGGCATTTAAAGGAACTTCAATTAATCGCCGCCACACCGGCAGTTCAGGGCGGCCCACACTGCCCGACACCCCAAGCCCGGGCACGTTAAGTCTACGGAAGGAATGGCTATCAATTTTTTCTATGTCCGAGTCCCATTCATTCAGGACAACGTCCACATGTATGCCGAATTTTAAAGATACGACTTGAAAAGTAAAAGTATTCCCCCCGCCATCTTCATCAAAGAACGAATCGTCCCCGTTCATTTTTCTGTTGGACAGAAAAAACATGATACAGCACATAATCACTATCCAAACAAGCGATGTCTGTGCAGGCAAATTCGATTTGTATTTTTTCATTCAGTAGTCCCTGGTTATTGTCTCAACGATATTTCCAAGATGACGGAAACACTATCACTGTCTATTGTACCTTAACAAAGCCAGGCTTGACTTTATTTTTAGCCACATATTCATATTGCACCATCGTGGCTACACAAAATTGCGTTTTTTTATCCTCAAACCCCGGCAGAGCCGATGGATTCGCCTTGACTCTTTTACTTTCTACCTAACTAATATTCGTTTTTTTTCAAGTCCGAACCTGCTGCTTTGACTGCGTTATTCGATGCTTTAAAGACTTCAAATGTCCTGTGGAAAGAACTCGATAAGAAGCACTCTCAGAATAGCGTACTGAAATACATTGCCAGGCGGGTTACCGTATAAAAGGAAGTCCGACCGACTCTGATGGTGGAACTCGAACAAATTCAAATGCGAACACTCTACAAGATATAGATGAAAATACTGCCGTCCAAATTAAGACGGGGTTGAGATTCATCCCCGCTTAAACTTAGGCGTTTCCAACGCCAATGTTCCATTTTCTGGTAGAGGGTTGCCTTTTTTGTGGGGACGGTCCTGTCCAAGTCAGTGTAATGCAGCGGCATTTACTGCGCGCTTCAGTAGGCAAACCTTCCCAGGTGCGCCCTAAGGGGTGATTCCTGTGCTTGTGGGGTTTTGGCGCACCCGGGAAGGTACGCCCACTGCGCGCATAGGAATTATTGGGCAGGCTTGAACGAAGAGAAGAATGGTGGCGTTCCCTTTGGGCGATGAAAAATAAAACCCTACTTTGGACAAGAGTGGTCTGAAAACAACGATACGCTCATTCAGAACATAATTTAATACTGAATCGCAAAGGACCTTCGGAAGGAGCACACAGTTCAAGGTCATAAGATCCACAGTGAAGATTATGAAGTTTCAGCCGCCCCCCGGGAGGGATGGTCTCAGACTGCAACAACCGGCCATCCTTGTAAAGCATCAGACAGGTACCAGATACGGGGGCATCATCCCGCGTAACGCGCAGGCACAAATCTATGTGTTCCGTATCAATGTGTACCGCTGAAAAATGCAGCGAAAAAGGGGCTGCTTCCTGTTTCCACGCACATGCCGATAATGCTCCGGCGGGCATCACAGCTTCGCCGGGGCCGAGGACAGGCACCGGTGCCAACTGAACCGCGGAGTATCCAATGGCGGGCGATTTCAACAGTTCCACACCTTTATGCACGATATGAATAACGAATTCCAAAACGTTTGGAAACAAAGGTTCTACTTGCTGAAGAAGCCGGTGCAGTTGAATCAATTCCTTACGGCAATAGGCACAAGCGGCCAAATGTGAACAGGCATTGTTATAAGCGCCACCGGATAGAACCCCTTCTGCCAAGGCCGCCAGATCATTATCGTCAAGGCAGTCCATGGTACGCTCTTGTATATCCCTCGCATGTGCCTGGTCGGAAAGCAGCCTTGCTGTTTCAACATAAGCCTGAAATACTTGTTCATCGTCCGGGTTTCTTTGACACAACTTCATCACGGCACTCGTTCGTTCCGAAACAACCTGACTGTCAGCCACCTCAATCGCAGATTCTATTATGTCACTAAGGCTTGGCCGTTTCATGAGTATAACCTTTCACTATCCCAAACTGGGTCTTAACTTTTCCGACTTAGCGTCAAGCGGTCCCGCATCGTTGCCATGGCCCGTGAATTATATACGGAAACCGTACCGACAGGCAGGCGCAACATATCCGCAATTTCGCGAAGTGTGGCGCCTTCCATTCGCATCTTGAGTATCACGGCCTGTTGGCTCGGCAATTTTTCGATTCCCTCCTGAAGGACGTCCAGGAGAGCCTGGCGATCATTATCGTCCTCAACTATATGGGCATACACGGGCAAATGCTTCAATATCTTGCTTGATTCGTCCGCCGAGCGCATTTTCAAGCGGACCCTGGCGTAATCGGTGCATAAATTACGCGTGATCTGTACCAGATATGTGGACAACCGGGCCTGACCGCGCCATTGTTGCAGGCGCTGGGCATTGTTGGTAAATAGCTTCTCGTAAACGTTACTGGTCAAATCTTCCACCTCGTATTCCGGAATCGTCATCCGTTGCGCCATGCTGTATACCGTGGCTTTTATTAAACGGTCGTATTTCTTTTTGAATACGCGCCATGCTTCATCTCCGCCTTTAACACAGGCTTGAACCAGCCGTTGGTCTTCTTCATGCAGATTAGACGACATATCCCGCAATTTGCTTACACCTTCTTGTTTTCAAATATCCGGTTGCCTGGGTCGCCAAAAAGGACATAGCTTGCCCATACGATTTCCGCTTGCCCATAACGATGTATCAACTGCAAGCGTGCCTGCCTTAGTGCCTCGCCGACAGAAAGGTGACGAACAAGGCCTTGAAACACATTCTGGGCAAAAAAAGTACTGCTTTCGGTGGCTATCGGCCACATGGACCCGATGAAATTGGTAACCCCCGCGAGAATAAAACTGCTTGCGATACCATATACTCCTGAATTATAGGCATCTTCGTGCCCCCACTGGGCCTCTTTTCCGGTCTCGCACCCGTTGGCAAAGACGAAACGGGGAGGATGGTCCAGCCGCCTGAAATCAGAAGCCGTAATGCATCCACCACTTAAAAGCCACCCACTATCAGACGGATGAACCGGGTCATGGAAGGCATGTCCCACGTAATAAAGAATGTCCGTTTGCTCCAACCGTGTTAAGACATCGATACGTTCTACACGTGCACCGGAAAGGAAGTCTATGGAAATCTCGGGGTTTTCCTGTCGCATCGTGTGAAAAAGAAGTTCCGCCTCCTCCTGTCCCGCTTCCAGGTCCTCTGTAGGATTAGCGACAATGAGCATATGCGGGGATTTTTTCCGTTGGGGCGCTATAACATAACTGTAATCCTCCAGTAACACCTGACGCCCGACACTGAAACCCAGGCAGATTGGTTTTTCTTTGATGTAAAGTAATTCCCAGGGCAGATTCACCAAAGCGGGGGGATGGCTGATAAAAAGTTCCGCAGATGTCGTTTTATCTAATTTATCAAGTATTTTTTTTGGAATAAGATGCTTGCGAAGAAATAGGCCGATGCTTTCCAAGTCCTTGACGATATGGGTGTCATCCCCTCTCGCGGAGTCCTTCCGCATATGGTTGACCGACCGTACAAGCCCTTCCATTCTTGTCGTAACATGCCTGCTGTCATCCTGGCACCACTGCGCGGTGTATTGCGTCCCATAGGCGTTCGAAGTAAGCAATTGATATTTAAGGGTCTCCCCACTTAAATCAACGCGGAGTACTTCCCGTTGCGCCGAAACAGGAAGAATCAACCCCTCCAGCGTATCAGGCGTCTTTTCTACCAAGGGGGATAGTTGACTCTCACCATCAATCTTAACCTGAACCACAGTAGAACCAAGCATCAATTTCTGGCCATTACACAGTCGCTCTGAGGCTGCCGCGCGCCTCCATTCTCCCCCCGATTCAATCCAGGTACCATTCGTGCTTTTCAGGTCACGCACGCACCACTGGTCATCCTGCCATTCCAATACCGCATGGCGCCCGGAAATGCGGTCATCCTTGGCCAGACGGTAGTCGCATTGCGGACTTCTTCCAACAGTGATCTTATCTCCCGTCAGTAGAAATTCCCGACCGGCCTCGGGTCCGTAGATGACGACAATCCTAATTTTTTGCATGGTGTATTAATTTACCCTTCATAAGCAGGTTCCACAAAGTTGGGAAACATTTCCTTACCAATACTGCATGCCAATACCGCCCGTTACAGAAAGGCTATGAGAAGAGTCAACATGCCCACATTGATTTCTTTCCTCCATGGAAGACCCTCTACCACTATCAGATTCATTTTACTTTATTCTTATGCTTTCAGCAAACAAATGATCGTTCTAATGCGGGCACGACCCGCAACCCAGAAAGAAAATATTCAGAGTCACTGGTGTCCGGTTAAAGTTTGAACGATTGGCATTTCAGCCTTTATTTACAGGGCTAAAACGCCATTGAATTATCTTCCGATTTCAACTCTTGAAAGTATTTATCCCATGATTATCTGTCAGAACAATTAAAATATTCGCCCTATTACAGTGCTTCTTGAAAAGGTGCGAGTTAACTTTCAAGAAAAGGTTCTACAAAATTCTACAGTTTTTGGAATGGCCATATCTTCGAAAACGCCCTGTTTGCAGCCATTTTCGCAAGGCTGATACAAAATGGACATGAAAGATAGTCGTAACTTGATGATTTTATTCAACTTATTAACCGGACACAGTGATTCAGAGTATGTTGTTCACACTTTAGTGTGCGTGCTAACACAAG
>JAKJCY010000298.1 GCA_022706235.1 Candidatus Hydrogenedentota bacterium
ACCCCCTGTTCCGCCGCCTGATCGAGCACGCGGCGCACCCGGTCAAAATTTTCCTGCGTTACAGTCAGGACATCCGCGCGCAGGGAGGAAGTCTTTACATAGGGCAAAAATTCTTCCGGGAAGGCGTCCCGTATCTTTTCGTAGATGGGGCGCGCCTGGTCCGGACCGGTCACAATATGAAAATTCATCTGAGCCGTTTTCGTGATCAGGTTCTTGGCGCGCTGTACATTTTTCTCGCCGGGCAGCTGTATTTGAATCTGGTTGGAGCCCAGGGTCTGGATAATAGGCTCTTTCGCCTCGAATTCATTGATGCGCAGGGTGATTTGACGCAGCACAATCTGCTGGATGGTGCTCTCGATGTCCGCGTCCGAGAAATCGTTCTCCCGGTATTCAGCCAAGACATCTTCGGGCAAATCATTGATGTCGAAACCAATGACCATATGGATGCCCCCCTGCAGGTCAAGGCCCATATTGATCACTTTGTTGCGGTCACATTCCGCCCAGCGCTTGATGCCGACGAAAAGTTCCTCCCAGTACCCGGTGCGGCGGCGGGCCAGCGCATCGTCCTCTTCCTGCCATTTGGCCAGGCGTTCCGCCCGCGATTCTTCCGACAGCAGCATCCAGCCCACCGTCGGGTACACATAGACAAAGGCAAGCACAATGGTTGCCCAGATTAGAAGGGTTCTGTACAAATGCTTGGACATGCGCTACTCCACCTTCCCCGGAACGCGGGGCCAGTTTAACTCGCCGCACCACGCGGCTCAGTAACGAAAACAGGATTACTTGGATTCTTTCGGGAGCACCTGGGATATGGCGCCGCGTATAAATTCCATGGTGACATTTTCATCCACCCGCAATACAACGCGTTCTTCCGACAGGCCGACCACGCTGCCGCAGACGCCGCCGGACGTAATTACATTGTCGCCTTTCGCCAGGGCGGACAACATGTCTTTACGCTGGCGTTCCCGCTTTTGCTGGGGACGGATCATCAGAAAGTACATAATCGCGAAAAAAGCGACGATCATCGGAAGCATGCTCATAAGCGGATTGCGCGCGGGCGCGCCGCCTTCCTGACCTGCTTCCTGTGCAAGCACCTGGGCCTGCGCAAGTAGAAAATGCCACACAGTCTATTCTCCTTAGGGTTGATTCACGGAATCCGTGATGTACGGAATCGGCCCGCCTCCCGCAACACTAGGCCTCCCTACCGGGCTGGTAGGTCTGCAGGAAGTCCTTCATAAAGGCGGCATAATTGCCGCTGCCTATGGCCTGGCGTACCTGGGCGGTTAATTGTATCATAAAGGAAAGGTTATGTAAAGTATTCAGCCTTAGTACGGACAATTCCCGTGCCCGAAACAGGTGATGGAGGTAGGCGCGGGAATAGGTGCCGCAGGCAGGGCAGGGGCAGCCATCATCAATCGGGCCCGGGTCCCGGGCAAAACGCGCATTCTTGATGTTGATGGGGCCATGGCGCGTGAACAGGCGCCCATGGCGCGCATTGCGCGTAGGCATGACGCAGTCGAACATGTCCACCCCGTGGAAGATGGCTTTCAATAAGTCCTCCGGCGCACCCACGCCCATGAGGTAGCGCGGCTTGTCGCGCGGCAGCAACGCGGTCGACCATTCCACTGCCCGCTCCATCTCCTCCTTGCTTTCGCCGACGCTGACTCCCCCGATGGCGTAGCCCGGCAGGTCCAGCGCGGCCATGGCCTGGGCGCTTTCCCGGCGCAGGGATTCATAGACGCTGCCCTGCACAATGGCAAAAAGACTTTGCGCTTCCGTGTCCTGCCGCTCCCATTGCGCCTTGCAGCGCCGGGCCCAGCGCTCCGTAAGAGCCTGGGAAGCGGCGGCCCGGTCATAATCCGCCGGGTATTCCGTGCATTCGTCCAGGCACATGATAATATCGGCGCCGATGCTCCGCTGGACCTCGATCGCCTTTTCCGGGCTGAAAAAATGGCGGGAACCATCCAGAGAACTCTGAAACAACACGCCGTCCTCGCTTACTTTGTTAAGCGAAGAGAGGCTGAAGATTTGAAACCCGCCGGAATCGGTCAATACGGGACGATCCCACCGCATGAAGCGGTGGATACCGCTAAAGGTTTCCAAAACCTCCGTGCCCGGCCGCAGGTACAGGTGGTAGGTATTGCCCAGAATGATTTCCGCACCTGTCCGGTACAAATCAGCGCTGTCCAGTGCCTTCACGGAGGCCTGGGTGCCCACCGGCATGAACACCGGGGTTTCTACCGTGCCGTGCGGCAGGGCCAGGCGGCCGGTGCGCGCCGCCGTGGTTATATCTTGTTGCAGTACCGTAAAGTGCATGGTTGCGTGCGTTTCCCGTGAGTCAGGGCAAATAGCGTTGCGGGTCCACTGGCACCCCGTCCCGGCGTATCTCGTAGTGCAGGTGGGGCCCTGTGGCGTTGCCGGTCGCGCCGACACGTCCGAGGGTGTCACCCTGCTCCAGGCGTGCGCCCCGTACTGTCAAAATCGCATCAAGATGCGCGTAAATGGTCTCTAAACCATTGCAGTGGTCCACCATCACCATAGTGCCATAGCCGCGCTGGGTGCCCGTGAAAGAAGCGATCCCGGACGCGGTTGCGACAACCGGGGTGCCCCGGGGCGCCGCGATATCCAACCCTTTATGAATACGGCCGCCCGACCGTTCCTCTCCGAAACACGAGCTTATCCGCATTCCCGGTTGGGACACGGGCCAAATGCTTGGGACCTGCTTTGAGACATCGGGCCGGAAGGGGGCAAGAGGTTTCTGACGGTGATGGGCGCAACCATAGAAGACACTTGTCAGTACCAGGGCAAGGGACAGAACGGCTGCCCGGATAAAACCAGATTTTCGTACAAAAAAAACGGCCACGTCTTGTCGTATCTTCCGTTTCATAGTTAAATCAATGTCACTCCACCGGCTCTACCGGTGAGAATTCGTCGGGCTTTGCCGTTCCATCGTTTCTCTTTGCATATGAACATGTCGGCTTTTTTCGCTGATTACAACATCCAGATGGGGGCGCCTAAGGGGGCCATCCGGACTTGTACCCCGGGCCCTTTATTACCTTCCGCGGTCTTATGAACCTGGATTCCGGTCTTATTCGCGCCTATACGGTACTTCCTTTGAAATGCGTCCACGCGCGCGAAAAAACCGGAATGACGCAGGCTTGGTCGTGATACGATGGACAACAAGGCTTTGAGGCGGAATCGATAGTTGTTTTCACGAGACTCCTTTTAGGAGCCCTCCTCCTGCCATCGGCTCTGACGGTGGCCGTTGATTACTGGGTCATGGAAACCGCCAGCGTCGGATTATTATCTGCAAAGAATGGCTGCCACAACAGGACTATCGGACAGAGGATCCAGTGGAAATCGCAGGCGGTTTCCACACGGGAAGCCTAAAGGTAAAAAAAAGGCGGGGACCCGTTAACGGGCGGCAACGGATAGAAAGGCGTTGGGATCAATCGGTTCGCCGTTATGACGCAACTCAAAATGCAGGTGGGACCCGGTGGCGTTGCCCGTGCAACCTACCCGGCCGATTACCTGCCCTTGCTCCACCTTTTCGTTTTCACCGACACAGCATTCACACAAATGGGCATAGGCCGTTTCATAGCCTTCCTCATGCCCCAATATAATTATTTTCCCATAAGCGCCGTCCCAGCCCGAAAACCGTGCTATGCCATCGCGGGCGGCTACTACAGGAACGCCTTCGGGAACATCCAAGTCTATTCCCTTATGCCTTCTGTTGCCGCGGCGGGCGCCATAATCAGAGGAAATACGCAAGTCGGGGTGTTCCACGGGTACAATATAGCCTTCACGCAATGGAGTCGCTTCTGACGTTTCTTCCACAATAATCGCCGGTTCCGGGGGCGGCATGATCGGTTCCAGACGAACCACATCACGATTATGAGCGCACCCCGGATTTAAAAGAAACGCGACGATGCACACCAAAACGCCCAAACACAGTTTCCGGGTCAGGGAACCACGGTTCATAGAAATTCTCCCCATCATCAGGCATTCCCATAATTCGGCTCAATGCCCCTGTTATTATTACTATAATACTAATGCTTTGTGCATGACCGTCTTATAATAGCAGACTTCGTTTCTCGTAATCAAACAGAGAAGGGCCCTATCCGCCTGAAAAAAGCCGGAGAGAACGGGACTGCTTCCGGCGCGCGCAAAAGCCAGGAACATTATACGGCGCCTTAGACTACGCCGGTGTCTGTCCCGGATGTTTTGCGGATGTGATGTAAAGAGCCGAAAAACAAGGTCAGATATCCTGACCTAAATCCGCACGGAAGGAATGGGGATTTCCAGTTCCGGCTTGTACGGGCATGTTGGAGTATCGTAGGATAGACGAGAAACCCCGACTCAGGAGGTATCCATGCCATGATTGCCGCACCTTCTACCAGCCGTCGGGCCTTTATGGCCGCCATGGCCGCTGCCTTTTCGGGCTCACTGGCTCGCCGAACCCATGCGGTTCAGGATTTCAGCCGCCCTAACCTCGTGTTCGTATTCGCCGACGAACATCGCTATCAGTCTATGTCATTCACTGAAATGCCGATGATTCAAACGCCAAATATGGCAAAGATGGCACGGGAAGGCTTCTCTTTCCATCAATGTATCAGCAATTACCCGGTGTGTTCCCCCTACCGCGGTATGCTGATGACCGGCCGGTGGCCCTATCAGACCGGGATGATTGACAACGCTATCGATC
>JAKJCY010000299.1 GCA_022706235.1 Candidatus Hydrogenedentota bacterium
TTTGCTCAGTCTTCTTACTTGCGTTTAGTCCAACAAAGTTTTTCAGTTGGCAGGGCAACTGAAAAAGCTTATTCGTTTCGACGCCCCGGACGAACGGAACCGGCTTTCCCGGGAGAACATCGGGGAGGGCCGTAATTGAATGTGAAGGTCCTCATGGGTGACAATCTGTCTGAACCCAGAAAGGCATTCCATGAACCTTCCTATACAGATAATGCCGCCCCGATGGCGGAAAGCGGGCCGACTACCCACGTACGTTCCCTACGCCCACCGGTTTAATTCCTCTCGTTCCCAAGTTGGACTTGGGAACGGGCTTGCTCTTGAAGTCTCACTTCCGGCCATCCCCCGCATTCCGTGCGTTCCCAAATGGAATTTGGGAACGAGTTGCCATGAGCCTATGGCTCACCCTGAAATAATGGAAATGGCTATCAATTCCCGAAGCAGAAAAAAAATCGTTGGTGTTTTTGTACTAATTTGTTTCTTCTTTCCGTATTTTCCGTGAATTCCGTGGTTGTAAATTCTCTTCCATCCCGGTTTACCTGGTTCCCGCCATTGGCCAGACCTTTAACGTTTGCTGGCCGCCGTCCCTGACTTCCACGGGACCGGGAAGTGGATTCTCCGCATTCCGCTCACTGCCGAAGTAATCCGTGTATATGACCAGCGGCGAGCTGTCCCGGTTTTCGAAGGGCAAATCGGGGACCATGGCCTTGCCGAGGAGTTCTGTCGTAACGAGTTTGCGGGTCCGTTCGGTGGCCCAGGCGGGCTCAACGTTCCCTTCGAGATACAGGCCGTCCTCTTTCTCGATCAGGGCGATACCGGGATTGAAGTCCCGGTCAACCAGCGGTGACGCGTCGTGTTTCGTGGGCCGCGCGCCGCCCAGATAGACGTTCCCGTCCAGGTACATGGGCAGTGTTGCCTTGTCATAGGCCTTCAGGCTTGGCTGCTTCACAAACAGGTTGTTGTAATACCGGTCATCGCCGCAGGGATTGTCGTGCATGCCCGCCAATTCCGTGGAATGGGCTTTATGATAGGGGGTGAGCCGCGCATCATAGGCGATTACATCGATACTGCCCATCATGAGATTATGAACATAAGCGCCGCCGCGCGATACCGTCAGCAGCGACGCGGGCGACAGGAACAGGTTGTTGTCGATGACGAAGGGGCCGTGGTCCACCTCCATGAACAGGTCGCGGGCGTTGTCATGGAACAGGTTCGACGACACGCGCGCGCCCTGGGCCATCCAGTCCAGCCAGAGGCCGAGGCAGGTGCGGTAGATGTGGTTCCCTTGAATCACCACATCGATCGCACCGTGCAGCTTGATGCCCGCCATTTCCGCGCCCGTGAAGAGTTGGCGCATGTGGATGTCGTGAATTTCATTGCCCGTGATGGTGCTGAATACGGCGCCCATGCTGCCCACGATGCCCGTCTGCTCGCAGTGGTGGATGTGGTTATTGCGCACGATGTGACTGCCGATGTTCTCCTTGCTCCAGCCCCGGGCCAGGGCGCGTTCGATGGTTTTCACGTAGCCCTCGGCCGTATCGGCCGACGTGTTGTCGAATTCATCGCCGTGTTTGCCCAAGGCGATACCCGAGCACACGGAATGGCTGACCTCGTTATTTTCGATAATCCAGCCCTTGCTCCAGTGCGTGCCGACCAGCCCGATCTGTTCCGATGTGGGCGGCGCCCACTGGGTGGCGGCCTGGCGCAGGATGAAGCCCCGCACCGTGATGTAGTTCATGCCCGGCTGTGTCGGGTAAAAGACCGCCCGGCGCACGTTGACCTCCACCAGTTCTTTGTTGGGGTCCACGCCCTTGAACTGCGCCCAGATCGTGGTGTTCTGGCCGTCCACCCCGGCGAACCACAGGCGCGGATCCTCCGGCGAGGCCTCTTCCGTGAAACTCTTGAATACGAGGCACAGGGTCTTCACGCCGCTGACCGCTTTGATCTTGGTGTTGAAACTCTCCCACGACTGCCAGTCGCCCGTGTTCGGAATGCTGCAACTGCCCAGCGCTTCCCCGTCCGGCCCGTCCAGCCGGATCTCGATGATACCGCCCGTGCTGGCCGACGCGCCCCGGATCTCCAGCAATTCCGTTTTCTCCCCGAAATCCACGCCTTCATATTTCACCCAGTGCCCGCCCAGAATGAAGCCGATGCATTCCCCGCCTTCCGAACAGGGGGCGTTCTGGGTGCCGTTTTTCGCCGAAAAAGAAGTCGCGTCAACCCGCTTGCCTTCGCCCGTGGCGGGGTGCGGTGCCAGCCACGCCACGTTCAGCAAGTAATTCTGGCCCCGCTGGCGCAGCCACGACGGCGCCGTGCCCGCAGGCGCCAGCGCTTCCTCCAGTTTCGCCGCTTCAATGAGCCACTCGCCGTTGAGATACACCGCGCCCGTATGGTGCGGGCGGTCCTTCGGGCTGAACCAGTCGCCGTGGATCAGATCGGCATAGGGATTGTAGTCGCCAAAAAAACTGTTGGGCAGCACGACCTTCCACGTATCATGCTCCACTTTTTCCCAGCCCGTCACCACCTCGGAACCCTTGACCTCCACCGTCTCGCCCGGCGCGGCCTGGTACACGATCCGTTTCGCGTCCGACTCCCCGCCGCGCGGCGGATTGACCCATTCCCGGTAGACGCCCGCATGCACCGTGATCGTGTCCCCCGGCTGCGCAATCGCCGCCGCCGCCGAAATCGTCCTGAACGGCGCCGCCGCCGAACCGTCATTCGCGTCATTGCCCGAAACAGCAACATGCAACTCCCGCGCCGCCGGTTCCTGTGCGTAAACGGCGGCAATCAATAGACAGCCTGTGGCCAGGAAAAGCAGCGACACTACAGCGTTTGTGTATCTCATGTTCAGTCTCCTGATAAAACGTTGCCCTGTGGGCGTATGCCCTGTTTCTGAAACCGCTTCCTGAGAAATAGTGTAGCACGGTACACGTCCTCCGTTGCGACTTTCCCCCGGGTTCTCAAGTTCTTGGAGGTCGTAGCAAAACCTGGGAACGAGCGGGAAATGACTATCGGAACAGCATCAGCACGCCAAACAGCGCAATCAGCAATCCGGAGGCTCGGTTGATGCAGGAAAGGGTACGCGGGGCGAGTTTTCGTCCGAGCAGGGATACGGCGGTGCTGAGGGCGACCCACCAGAGGAGGGATCCGGAAACCACCCCGGCAACCAGCATGCAGCCCGCGAGGAGGCTTCCGCCGGTGTCCGCGAGTCCGCTTCCCGTGAACACGGCCGAGAAAAACAAGATGGCCAGGGGGTTGGACAGGCCAAGCATCAGGGCTGTGAGATAGAGGGTAAGGTTTCGGCGGGCGGGCGTCTTTTCATCCGGAAGCGCGGCCTGTACGGCGCTGAAGAAGATTCTTGCGCCGAGCAGCAGCAACACCACGGCGCCGAAGAGGCGGAAGAGGAGGCCGTGTTCCGTCAGCACTTGGGAAATCACCGCGACGCCGAAAGCGGCCAGGGTGCTGAAGGTGCCGTCGGCCGTGGCCACGCCCAGCCCCGTGAGGATGCCGCTCAGCCGTCCAAAGGCCAGGGTGCGCCGGATGCACAACAGGCCCATGGGCCCGACCGGCGCGGAGATGGACAGGCCGACGAGCAGGCCTTTAAGAAAGAACAGGGGCATGGGAAGGGGTATCCGAAATCATTAACAGGAGTTTGCTGTCATTTTGCGGGGCTTGATGCGTGACGTATTCCGCATATCCTATCATCAAACACAAGAAGAGTTGTAGGTGGTCCCGACAGTTTTTCGGTCCGGTACACCATGTCCGCAAAAAAATCCGGGACAGTTCATCCTGAGGCTTTCATTCTGCCCCGTAAACGATGAAAATGAGACCGTTCGGAAGCCAGGGACAGTCCCGTCTCGCTTCGCTCGCTTGCGACAGTCCCTGCGTTCCGAACTTATTTTCAGAGCAGCCACCGGCACAATTCAGGGGTAAATGCAACGTTTATGGTTTTCAGGTGTGCCGAAGGCAGTCCCATTTTTTATGTCCGCAAAAAATCCAGGACAGCCACCGGCGCAATTCAGGGGTAAATACACCGTTTATGGCTTTTAGGTGTGCCGGAGGCAGTCCCATTTTTTGCCCAGGCCGTGTTATTTGTCTCGGGTTGCAGGTCCGCAGTGGCGCCGGTGTCCTGCGCCGTAACCTGAAAGAAGGAAGTGCAACCATTAACCTACCCTCAGGGCCGGTTTCCGATCGGGCCCCGGGAAAGGGGGAGGTCAATAAATTCCCCCCAGGACAAAACGGTCGCGCCGCCCCGTTTCGCCGCGCCTTTGACCAGCAGGGCCGACTGGAGGAATCCCATGGCGTTGCCGCGGGCCTCGCCGTTGCGCCGATGCCCGAATTCCCAGGTATGCCCCGGCAGCAGCAGCGGCGCGTATAAGGCATCTATCTGTGCGGCAATGCCCGGCCCGCGCCAATAGATCAAACTGCCGAGCATTACATCCATGGCGCAGCCTTTTTCCGCGAGCAGTTGCAGCCAACCGTACAAACGCAATCCGCAGTTGATGTCCCCTTTTACGAAAATAGACAGGCCTTCCGGCAGGGTGATAAGGTAGGCATTGTTTTCCGTGCCGGAGTCGTGGGATTCATTGTTCCACTGCCGGTCCCGGAGGACATTCACCTCGAGATCGCCAATCTTTTCCCCCCTGCCCAGGGTTTGCGGCGGCGTAACAATGGCTTCGGCCCAGGGCTCGTCCGCCCAGATTGCGCG
>JAKJCY010000029.1:0-24513 GCA_022706235.1 Candidatus Hydrogenedentota bacterium
TTTATGCGCCCGGAACCGGGAAAGGAAATGGACTATCCCGGCGGAGGCGTTTTTTGGTGGCAATCCGGCGATGGTTCTTCGGTATTGGCGGCGCAAATACCTCTGGGATATGACACATCAGGTTGCGATGTTATTGAAAAAATTAATGCTCTTCCCTATGTTTCTTCTTTAGTACCGGGTCAAAATCATATTCTGTGTTTTTATGGTGTAGGAAACCATGGCGGTGGACCAACGCGTGAAGCCATAGTATCCGTAATCAAATCCAAAGGTGAACTGAATAGCCGGGGCCTGTATCCTGAATTCTCGACTTTGGAATTTTTTTTTGACGGATTCAGGCGGGAAACACCTTCTGAACGTATTCCAGTTGTTAGTCGGGAGTTACAGCACCACGCTCGCGGTTGTTACAGTGCTCATTCAGAAGTGAAATATAATAACCGGCGGACGGAACATCTGCTGATGAGTGCAGAGCGACTTCTTACCGCCAGGTGGTTAATGAACCTGGAACCTTATCCAGCGGCTGAAATAGAAGCGTGTTGGAAGGATCTGCTGTACAATCAATTTCATGATATTTTGGCGGGTACAAGTTTGGAATCCTCGTATGTAAATACACGTGATCAAATAGGGGGAGTCTGCCATCGCGCTGAGGTATGCATTAACAGAACGGTTCAAAATTTTGCCAGGGATACAGACACCTCTTCTGAAGGAAACGCGGTAGTTGTTTTCAACACATTATGTTGGCCTGTATGTGTTCCGGTAACCGCACCACCAAATGTGACCAAAAATTTAGGTAAGCAAATACATGTTGCGGAGGTATCAGGTAAGGTAGTTTCCTTTCAGGCAATACGCGGCGAGCGTATTGACCATGTCAGGTATAGATTTTTAGCGGAACTTCCCGCACTTGGTTATCGCGTGTATAAATTCAGAACAGGACATAAAGAACTTACCTCTTCCCAGCCTTTATCCGCCGGGGAAGGTTGCCTCCGCAACCTTTGGTGGACACTTGAGTTTGACCGTGCCGCGGGTGAAATTGTCCGGTTGAAAGATAATTTAAGAAATATCGACGTATTGCGACGGGGCCACATTCTTGCGGTCATGACCGACCACAGCGACACGTGGAGCCATGATTTGAAAGAATATCGGGTGGAAGCAGGACGCTTTACAAATGCGAACCTGCATATTGTGGAACAGGGAGATGTTCAATATACACTGCGCATGGTGTCCCGGTTCGACTCCTCTACCATTATTAGTGAATACACCCTTTACCGGGATACCAGCCGAATTGACTGTGATATGCGCATCAATTGGCAGCAACACTATCAAACCCTGAAACTTGGTTTTGAAACCCATATTGAAGAGGGCGTTGGAACCTATGAAATTCCTTATGGTTGCGCGGAACGGACATGTGACGGTGGAGAAGAACCGGGACAGCAGTGGTTCGATTTATCAGGAACAATAAAAGGGCTTCCCTACGGCTTAGCGATCCTGAACGATGGCAAGTACGGATTCGACATCCGGGATGGCGTTATGCGTGTTACCTTATTGCGCAGTCCCGCGTATGCCCATCATGATAACGGCAGATTTCAGGCGGACCGGCATTGGCCTATTATTGACCAAGGGTGGCAACGGGTAAGGCTTGTCCTGCTGCCTCATGCAGGCAATCGTCAAGGCGCTGCGATTGCGAAACGGGCCTGGGAATTGAATGCGGCCCCTATCGTTCATCCGGAATCAAGTCATCCGGGACAGCACGCACCTGCACGAGGGGTTGTCGAAATGGAATCCGAGTCCGTGCTTGTTACCATAGTTAAAAAAAGCGAAGACGATAACGATATCATCGTCCGTGCCTACGAAACGCAGGGACAGTATGAGAATACGCGGTTACATCTATTCGCTTTTAATAAATCTTATAATCTACATTTTACACCTCATGAAATTAAGACGGTGCGCATCAATAAAAACACCTGGCAACTTTGTGAAGTCAACCTGCTTGAAGAATAAAGAATATACGGGTATCATCAACGGGTAATTAAGCGTGGCGGACGATAAAAGGAACACGAGCCATTACTATCTTACCGTTTTCAAGGAGAAGGCCCATGCGGCTGGAAGAAGTCGAAGAGATATGCCTTTCTTTTTTACGCCATACCACCAATCCAATGGTGTCGATTGAGACCCTTTGCGCCGCCTGTGGGAAAAAAAAGGTGGCAATATCGCCGGAAGAACTGGCAGGGTTTCTGCGGCATCATACCGAGGTCGTGATTGTGGATGGTGTCGATGCAACCGCGCCGGTTTCACCGTCGGAATTTAGCGGTGCCGGTATCGACATGGGTACGCGCGCCATATTGAAATCACGCATACCCACCCGGCGGGAAATGACCGAATTAATGCAACAGCAGTTGGAGCATATGCGCTTTCATCTGCAGGATGCCTTAATCAAGGCGCGAAAACACCAGGACCATGATGCAATGGAAGAAATTGAGGCGGCGCTGAAAAAAAACAGGCAATTGGAAATGCGGTTCAAGTCTTTTATGGATAACGGGGATGGAGTCGAAGGGTGTGAATCTGTCTGATAATAGACTTGGGACAGGATTGACGTGATTCGCCGGGTTTGACGGTAAATGAACTACAACGCATAAGGAATTACCCATGGAAAAGGGTGTGGCCTTGATTACCGGCGCAAGCAGGGGTATCGGCAGAGGGATAGCGCTCGCATTGGCGCAGGAAGGATACACTATTGCGGGGTTGGCTACATGCCCGGATCCCGGTAATACGGAAACAGGGCTTTATGCGGTGAAAAGAGCCGTAGAACAGTATGGCGTCACCTTTATTCCGTTGGCCGGGGACATTTCCTGTTTGGATGCGCATGAACGGATCTTACAGGAAGTTCTGAGCTATTGCGGACGGGTAGATGTTTTGATTAATAATGCCGGAGTGGCCCCCGCACAGCGCATGGATCTTCTGGAGTGTCGCCCGGAAAGTTACGACCGCCTGTTAAATATCAATCTCCGAGGGCCCTATTTTTTTACCCAAAGGGTCGCACGCCAGATGATTCAACAGCCGCGTGATGAAGCGGGATATGCTCCCAAAATCATTTTCATCACCAGTATTTCTTCGCGCGTGGCCAGCATCAACCGGGCGGAATATTGTGTAAGCAAGGCCGGACTCAGCATGACCGCCCAGTGTTTCGCCGTGGCCCTGGCGCCTTATGGCATTCATGTCTATGACTTGCAGCCGGGCATTATCGCCACCGATATGAGTTCGGCCGCACGCGAGAAATATGACCGTCTTATCGCGGATGGGCTGCTGCTGACCCCGCGCTGGGGCACGCCGGAAGATGTGGGAAAGGCGGTGGCGGGTATTGTCTCGGGATATCTGGACTACAGCACCGGCGCCGTTATTGAGATAGGGGGTGGCTATGGCGTAGCGCGACTGTAGCAGCGGTTCGTTATGTCAAGGACCCTGCCGGGTGGGTGGGTGGGGTGAATTGGTCCCGCGTAGTAACTTATCGACCCGTAAGACCTATAAAAAACAAGAAATGAAACATTACAAAAACCAAACATCTCGTCATTGCGAGCCAAACAAAGCAATCTCAGTATAAAACAATCTTCTTTCGGATGAGATTGCTTCGCTTCGCTCGCAATGACGGGTGACTGGGTTGCGGGCAATGTCCGCGTTAGTAATTCACAAAATTCTGCGTGATATAAACGCCGCCGGCATCGTTCAGGGCAATGCCGATACCGCTATGGGTGTACTCCCGCGTCAGAATATTTTTACGATGACTTTGACTTTCCATCCATGCGTTGACAATAGGCGTGACAGGGTCACTATCCGATGAGGGGTAAAACCCCAGGTTTTCTCCACTGCTTTTCCAGATAACACCACCATCGTTCAAACGGGCGCCATGATTTTCCCCGCATAAATTGACGTGATCCAAATAGTCGTTTTCAGCCATATCCCGGCTGTGACCACGGGCGACACGGGCAATACACGTATCCAAAAACAGCGCGGGCAGGCCGTACTGGCTGCGAAGGGCGTTTATTTGCTGAAAAACATCTTCCTCCCATACCATCAGTTGCTCCGCATACACATAGGGTTCACCATCCCTTTCCCACTCCCAGGGATAGACTTCGATGCAGGAGGTACTTTGATCTTGCCCTTCACCTTCCAGTTGATCTTGCCCTTCACCTTCCAGTTGGTCTTGCCCTTCACCTTCCAGTTCTTCTTCTCCTTCGAAAGGTGTTTCCCAGTTATTGACCGGAAGAATGCGGCGGAAATGAGCGGTAATAGTTGAGTCCGAGAAACATTGCACGGTAATGGGATTGGCTGAATCGGAAATTATCCCAGACCATTGTACAAATTCCCAGCCCGTTGATGCCCGTGCATACATCTCAACCTCATCTCCCGGGTAATAAAGAGACGCATCAGGCGTATTCTCTACCGTACCCGCTATTGGACTGGGAGAAACCGATACATGGAGTGAACAGCTTTCCGGGGGAATGTAGAAACACCCGGAAAGCGCCGGAAAAACAAGCAGAATAACACACGGCACATAAATCGCGTATAGACAACGCATCATCAAACCCCTTTGGCTATTAGAGATACCCCAAAAATCAACAAAACAAGAACAGAAAATTCTAATAGGATATCTCTCTTTACAAATATCGCTATTATATCGCCGCGCAGTGTAAAGAATCAAGCGAAATAGAGATGGCTTCTTGATATTATAAATATTATTATTAATACTAAGAGTATAAGTGAAGGTCGCTTTTCTTTAAAGTCGTTTTGCAGCAAAGATATTGGGCGGAAGCATTTGTCATGACGGAAGAATAAGAGGGTCTTCAAGTTGTTGTTGCATGGACCGCATAGTGGCTTTCAGCCTGTTTATAACAGGCCCCTCCTCCTGGCTATTAATCAGGTCATTCTGCTCCTGTGGGTCTGTTTCGAGGTTAAACAGCAGCAAACGTTCAAGGGCGGGATAATAGATTAATTTATAGTCGCCTGTGCGTACCATGCGTTGTAAATCCATGTAGGCACCGTACACGGATGTATAGACTGAATCCCGCGACCCGTAAAGAAGCGGGCTAAGGCTCTGGTAATCCATGGGTTTTGCGGGGGAAATTCCCGCCAGGTCCAGCAGGGTTGGAGCAATATCCTGCATATACGTCAAACCATTACGGCGCTGCCCTGAAGGGATGCCGGGCCCGGCAATCACCAGCGGCACCTTCATGCTGTGGTCATACATGTTCTGCTTGCCCATAAGACCGTGGGCACCGAGAGCGAGGCCGTTATCGGATGTAAACAGGATATAGGTGGAATCGGTTAACCCGGCGAGTTCGAGCGCGTCGAGAACACGGCCAATCTGGGCGTCCAAGTGGCTGATAAGCGCATAATATTCCCGGCGGTGGGCGCGGACGGCCTCGGGGGTCCTGGGAAACGGGGCGAGCCGTTCGTCCCGCAGTCCCGGTCCGCAACCGATGGCCGCACCGCCGGGATATTCTGGTTGAAACGTTTCAGGAAGGGACAGGCGTTCCGGGTCATAGAGGCGCAAATACGCCGCGGGGGCCTGGCGGGGATCATGGGGTGCGTTGAAAGAAAGATGGATGAAAAAGGGTTCTTCCCGTTTGGACGCTTCGCGGAGAAAAGCAATCCCGTCATCGGCGGTCGTTTCACTCCAATGCCGCCCTCCTGAAAAATATCCGCCCAAGGAAGGATCGGAGGGATTAAAGGTATCGTCTTGTCCTGTTCTCGGGCGGTTATATTGTGCGGGAATATCCGGTGGCATGCCCGGACGCACATTCAAGACGCGCTGAAAGACGGCACCGGGATCACAATTGATGTGCCATTTTCCGGAAAAACAGGTGTGGTAGCCGGCACGTCCAAGTTGCTGCGGCCAAAGCCCTTCCGCCTCGCATGTTTCTTTCAGGGAATGTTCCATTTCCCGCGCTTTCCACAAGAACCTTCCTGTAAACAGCATGGTCCGGCTCGCGACACAGACGGCTCCGCTCCAGCCGCCTTGATTGTAACAATTGGTGAAACAGGTGGCGCGGCGGACCAGCCCATCCAGATTTGGCGTTTGAATTTCTTCACAGCCCAAAGCGTGAATGCGGTCAAACATGTAGTCATCCGCCATCAAAAGCAAAAAGTTAGACTTTTGTGGAGGAGGTAGCGATGGAACGGAAAATGCTCTACGCGACAATGGCATCAGGCTCATTGATGCGACCGCCTGCCGTAAGAAGCGGCGTCGGGTGCTTGGCGGATTCATGAAGATATTTCCTTTTCAGCTGATTGATTTGGACAGGCCATGAGCTCGACTGTCTGTGAAGCGTCTGGAAACGTTCGAATGAAATATCAGATGTGACCGCAGTAAGCCGGTACCTGTATAATAGGTATACTACAGAATGACGTCAAATTGCCAAAATCTGGGGTAGTCGTTTATGAGTGACACCTTATAAAAATACAGACACATCTCCATCGTGTTAGAATCGCCGAAAAAACGTTTTGTCGTTATTGACAACATTCATCTTCGTTCTAATCTATTGCAGCGTTAAAGGGGGGGTGATATAGTGCGTAAGGAGCGGGAGAAGGCGTTTATGAACAAAAAGATACTTACAGTAGGGTGCGCCAATCTAGTCGTGTTGCTGGCGGTGCTGGTGGTATTGTTTCTGGTGTTAACCGGACCTGAAGATACGGCGGAATTTCCGGCTTCGGAAGCATCGCCCTACCTGCTGCCGTGGCGTGCCGGCATTTCTCGTTTGTGCGTCCAAGGAGTACGGGGTATTGTCAGCCATCGTGGGGACAGCCGCTTTGCCTACGATTTTTATATGCCCGTTGGTACGGAGATTTGCGCAGCCCGGGGGGGCGAAGTGGTCCGCGTGGTACAGGAACATGAGGGAAACGGCATACAATGGCCAAATAATTTGGTGGTTATACGTCACGAAGATGGTACACGCGCCTGTTATGCCCATATTCGTAAGAATGGCAGCCTGGTGAAACAAGGTCAGCGGGTGCAACAGGGTGACGTAATAGCCGCCAGCGGCAACGTGGGCAACAGTATGATGCCGCATCTCCATTTTCATGTCGTGGATGCGGATAAGGGCGTGACCATGCCCATAACCTTTCGCGATGTGCATCGCCATGGAGGTATTCCACGCATGTTTTTCTGGTATGTAGCTGGGCAGCAGTAGACATCGATCGGCAAAAAAAAATGGATAAAGGATAGAGAACTAGTACAAAAAAAGCGGTAACGGGGTTATTCACTTGCCAATCTTTGCGACTTGCCTGAATCCGCTTCTGATGCGGGAATATGGCTGCACAATAGCCTTTCACCTGATTTTACTGTTACCACGGGCAATAAACCGGAGAGGTCCTTTGGTTTTCCGACAACGCTGCGGCCCACCAAGCGCGTTGCTCGTTTTGCGGATTTGTAAATTGACTACTTGGGGATACTTCAGTGGGCCTACTATCTACGGTTCGGTGCGGGTCTCTATAGGGGAATGTTCCACGTGGAACACTACCGGTGCCGGGCATGGGTGATCAGGTAGAGTTCCCCACGCCTTAATCCGGTACGCCGCCATCCGTCATCGACTTGTTCCACGTGGAACCGACCCGCAACGGCCTTGGGAAGAAGGTTGTTTTGGCACAATAGGGCGCATTGCAAGGGCATTCGCTTCAGCAAGGGCGGGAGGGACTGCCTGGGGCGATCCAGTGCCCGGGCGGTTATGCTGTTGGCATCCACCTTGGGCACGGCCTCGGGAAAGGAACCCTGGATAATCTGGGAATTGGAAAACTGAAGGGCGGCACAGACACGCTGAAGAAAGCCCGCTTTCCGGACACTGCGTTCCACAAGGACTATACGGAGTCCGGGGAGCAGGCATTTGATGGGAATCACGGGGAAACCTCCCCCGGACCCCACATCCAACAGGGTGCCGTTCGGGCCGCAGAACCGCAGAACATAGGGGATCAGACTCAGCGAATCAATCAGGTGACGTTCTTCGAGAAAGGCTACATCGCCTTCAGAAACCAGGCCGACCAGAGAATTCCACTGCCGCACGAGGCTGAGGTGGGTGTGCAGTCGTTCCAGCGCGGCGTCCAGTAAGGGTTCAGGAAGAGCGGGATGGAGTAGGTTCAATGCCTGTTGAAATAAATCACCTGCCATGAATTCGCCCTTATACCCCCGTATCTTGATCCGTATCGGAAAAATCCAAATCGCTGATGCTTGGCTTTTGTACCATGGACCGGTCTACCCGGGTGAAATGGACATGGCACCAGATATACGTATATCGAAGCCTGCCGCGGAAAGCTTGCATGAAAGAACGCGCCAGGGAACCGGCAAAGGACCAACGCATCGGCGTTATCCGCCCATCAGGATGATAACAAAGACGCTCCCCGGCACCGCTCAAGGCGGCAAGGGTTCGCAGTTTCGGGCTGTCAAACAATACAATAAACACATCGGGACGCATTCCGCGTATGGCCCGCAGAATGGTTGCGACATGTTTCAGGGAACGTTTTTGGGAGGGGTTTGGCAGCAGGGGCAGGCAGCGGATATTGAGGCTGGACAAGAGCTCTTCGGGGAAATCCTTGGGGACAAAGGCGGTTATAGCGGCGGCTTCATGTCGTTGCCGGAGCGCACGGGCTGTGCGTAGAAAATGGACTCCGTAACTGTAAAACACGGTAATGTTGGGTTCCGATATCATGATAAAAGGGATTCTATAAGAGGGAGATAGTAATTGTCAACAACCATACTCCAAGTATAGCTGTTGCATGCCCGGTCGCGCCCGGCCCTGCCCATGGCCTGGCAACGGCTGTCATCATCGAGGAGTACTTCCAGTGCGTGTGCCAGGGCGCCCGCATCTCCGGGAGGAAACAGGAACCCCGTATCCTGATGTTTTACAATGTCACGCAGTCCACCCGTGTCGGAGGCGCATACGGGAACGCCAGCCATCATGGCTTCCACCGCGACCAGCCCGAAGGGTTCCTGCCAGAGGGAAGGCACCACACAAATAGTCGCGTGGGCCATTAACGCCCGGGCCTGAACATGGTCAAGCCAGCCCGTGGAGGAAAAAAACGGACCTCGCCACATGGGATCATAGTGAGTGATTACAATATGAAAGTCTTGTCGATGACGCAAAAGTCGTGCGCCCGCCTCGATCAATACGGAGAGCCCCTTTGCGGGATCCTCTGCGCGTCCGGACATGAAGACAATTTTTTTATTTGGAGGAAAGAGGCTGGCCGATTGACAGGCGGGAGAGGGTTCGCCAGTGGGTACACCACCGGGTATGACCATAGCCTTGTCCCTGTATTTGCCGAGTGTTTCCTCCAGCTGGTGGTTGTACACAACGACCCGCTTCATGGTTTCCAAAGCGCTAATAGCCACGGAATGATAGGCACGGGCGTAGGCTTCGGCGAGCAGATATTCCTGTGTCCAGGCTCCGGCGCGTCCTGTTCTGATTTGGGGACCAAGGGTTTTCAGCGCGCAACGGCGGCAGATATCCGCATGATCCAGATAATTATAGGGACACGGTAAATTATTTTTAAACCGGAGGGAATCCCGTGCACAAAATAGTTCGTGGGCATAGTACCGTCCGGCCAGGGGATAGTCTTGTAAAGCCAGGGCGAGGTGGGCCTTCAGCGCGTAGCCGTGGGTCAATATGACCGCCTCCGGATTCCAGGTGGTTACCGCTTCGCGCAGAACTCCTAATATTGCGGAACGATTCTGGTGCCGCCGAGGGATTTCCAGTATCTCCACCTGGAACGGGAGCTGCGGCATGGAAACGACTCCGCGCCCCATAATACCTTCAAAATGCGGTACATAGAGTTTAATATCCAAGTCGTGACCGGTTAGGGCTTCTAACACATGATAGAGGTCCACATCGGCGCCACCTTGGGGGGGCCAGCAAAACAGTAAATCGACAAAAGCAATACGCGCCGATTTCTTGTTGGCCATATCAATCTTGTCCTTGTATGCGAACTTTATCCCGACCTATTTGTATTTGGAATATTAAAAACAATTGAAAAGGAGTTGGTCTCAAGGTACGGAGGCGATTGGCTTTCCTGCCTTACATAAAAGCGTCACTTTTCCGAAACGTCCAGCAACCTATGAATCGCGTCCATCAAGACAGATTCCACTTCCGGAGAGACCTTACTGGCATTCTCGCTGGTTTCATAGCCGCCTTCCGCATAAGCGTGGGCGGAACCGATATAGCCCATGCCATAGTCACCATAGGCAGCCATGGCGACAAACAGGTCAGGGCGCGCGGCTTTTGCAGCCAACTGATATTCGACGAATAGTTCCCCGGGCAGATGGAGGATACGGGCTTTTCCAAGGGAAAGGCAGGAGATGTCAATATGGTGGCCTGCCTGACATCGCCGAAGCCATGCAAGGGTAGTCGTACTGCCCAGAATTATTGAGGGGTCGGGAGGTGCCTTCAAAGCGGTTTCAAGAGTTTCTTTTGTAATATGCGTGGCAACGGGCAATGCCGCAGGCGCCACGTCCCATTTCACATCTGCGGGAGTAATTGGAAAGCACTGTGTACCTTCCCAAGCTCGCTTCATGCCATCGGCTAGCCGTTCCGCAAGGTGAAGACGGTTTTCCCGCTCCCCGTCGTTGTACTTGCCCGCGCCGATATTGCCGCCCGCGCCGTTAAAATGGACATGAAGTGCCGAGGGTACGGCCAATTGCCGCATAAAACGGGCGATACCGGGAAAATCAGGGTTGGGGACACCCGTACGGTAATAACTTTGGGGATGACAGGCGTAATAACTCAATACGGCAATGGGCGTATCCTTATTCCAAAAACTGATGAGCGACACTTGCGGGTCGATTACGCCTTCGGGCGCGGCCCGCAGCACGGGGTCTTTGCACGTGGTATAGCGCACACCGGCGACTTTTCCCGAGCTGTCGAGAATACGGCGGTTGGATGCGACTTCCTTTACCTCGGCAGTGCCGATACCCACTTGGGTGAGTGGTTGTGCCCCGGGTAGCGCTCCCTGGACGACCCGCTCGAGACGTGTAATAACCTCCCGCGCGAAGGTTCCTTCATAAATACGGGGATTTAGTCCGTATTCCTGCGCAATACCCTCCGCGGAGAAATCGCAGGCGGGGGCATCATGCTGGTGCACGGTGTGCACCGCGACACGGGCGGGGGATGTTCCCGCACCTCTGGCAAGCCCGGCGCGAAATGCATCATGCCCTTCGTTGCCGATGCCGATCCAGTCCACGGCACATAAGACAATAGGCTCCCCGGCCCCCAGCAGTACGATGCCTTTTGCACGCAGGCCCAAGTCCCAGGTAGCCATCACGGGATCATACGCCATGAGGGAACCCGGGGGCGGTGTAACATCCATGTCGAATACCGCCACGGAAAGTTCGTTCGCATGTACAGGGGTAAACGTGATGAAAAGAAGAGCCGGAATCATACCCGCAAGAAAACCGGAAGCGAGTTTCATAACCTGTCCTTTCGGAATTATTTTTTTGCTTGTTTCAATGCCCTGTACGATGCCGGGCATATAAAGCACGAGCAGTATTCTACCTTAAACACCATACCGTATTGATAAGGCGCAAGTGTATTGATGCCCCGAACGGCAGTTGGATTAAGAACGGGTTTTCAAACCAAGGGACCTAAAGGACAGAAAACGACCCAAAGGACAGTAAAACGCTCTCCCGATTGGTGCGTCTTTTGCATCCCTTAAGTCCTTTGGTCCTTTCTTTGAATAGGTTTTCCGGCGTTAACTGCCGGTTTAGGTAGATGTAGACGGAGAAAGGCCCGCCATTGTGCAGAAAGTCACTGGTGTCTTTAAAATTGTATCCGTCTTGCTATTGTGCCGCCAAGTTTTCACGGATTGCTTCCGCGGGAATGATGACGCGAAATCCGACATTAAACACGCCTTGCCACGGCGGATAGGCCAGGCGGAAAGCGGAGCGTGCACGTACAGGGCGGTCACTCCAGGAACCGCCCCGGACTACGCGCTTTTCCCCGGCATTGATTTCGTTTCGCCCGTCCTTGTCCGTATAGGGGTAGGGCCGATAGGTGCTTAAGGTCCACTCGCATACGTTGCCGTGCATATCCTTGAGGCCCCAGGCATTGGCGGCATACCGGCCCACATCGCACATAAGCCGCTCGCCGTCGTCAAAACGGGCCTCCTTAGGCAGGAAATCCTCAAAGGGCGATGGATTGGGGATGGGCTGCGGGTTGATACCCGCCACGGCCAACCGGCGCACGGACAGGTCGGCAAGGTTGGCCAGCGAGCTAAAATCATCGTTCAGTGTGCCGTACCCCATTGCTTCCGCGCTGCCTGCCCGGCACGCCCATTCCCACTGCGCTTCCGTGGGCAGGGAACAAGACATCCCGGACTGTTGTGTCAGCCATTGGGTGAACGCCCGGGCTTCATCCCAGGTCACCCGGATTACCGGTTGGTCCGGAAGGTTCGCAGGATATCCCCGCGTGGTATGGTCCTTGTTATGCTGGTCAATATACCCGCTGTCATATTCCGGGTCAAAACGGGCGTATTGGGCGTTGGTGACCTCGGTCACACCCAGCCAGAACGGGGTGTCAATGGTGACTGCGGTCAGCGGCAGTTCGTCGGCGAAGCCGTTGCCGCCCATGATGAATTCCCCCGGAGGTATCAGCGTGAATTCCATGGATATGCCTTCGCCCAGGTCGACGGTGCGCCGGATTTCTTCTCCGGCAGTTTTTTGACGCCTGGCTGCCTCCTCCGCGTCAAATGGCCATGCTTGCACCTCCGGGGCGTTTGCGATAAGGACGGGCGTTTCGGGCGCGAGATAGTCCCGCGGATAAGCCGCCGGGGTAAGTTCCTCTTCCGATGTATCCTCCAGCAGGCAGGAATACTGGGCGCGCATTTCCGCGCGCCGCGCATATCCGTTGTCCGGTAGTTCCGTGTGGTCGCTCCAGCGTCCGTGGTCCGGCACATTCAGGTCTATCCAGGTAATGAGCCGGTCCCACCCTTCACGGTCCAGTTGGACCCCATGATGGCCTTTAGCCAACAACTGTATCAATTCACTGGTGTCCGCATGCCATTCCAGGGGTTTTTGCAGATGGTAATCACTTTCCGGACCAGGTCGCCGCACATAGGGATGCAGCGCCAGGTAGGGCTTGTTGAAGTTTCCGGGGCCCCGTTCCGGATAGGAAGTGAAATCGGGGCGTCCGTTGGCGCTATCCGCGGCGCCATGGCAGCCCGCGCAATGCCGGTCGAGGACCGGCTGGACTTCATGAATGAAACTGAAGCCCCGTGCCTTGCCATACCAGGGAGCGATGGCATCCGGTGTGCGCCGTGCCGCCAGCGTGAACTGGGACGGCGGCGCGGTGTTCTGGGGCTCATGACACCCCACGCAGGAGAGCACCTCTCCGGGCATGGCGGTGAACCAGCTGCGCATAACCTGCAGTGCCTTGCCCTCGCTGTCCAGCGGTTGCACGGCAATGGGGGTGTTGGCCGGCACGCTGAAATAGGCGGAACCGTCGTCGGACACGGGCACGGTTCCGAGGATGCGGTGCACATCCCATGGTCCTTCCATGCCGATATGCTGATGACCGCCGATACGCTGATACCCATAGTGAAAGGAAAACAGCCGGAGCGATTTCACCGTGCCGCGGGGCACGTTGCGCAGGCCGTTTCCTTGGTAAACGTCCATCAGATAGACCGTGGCATCCTTCTTGGCAAGATTGACACGGTCGGGTATGGACTGTGGGGCGGGCTGGGCGCGGAAAGGAACAGGTTCGAAGATGGCATAGCCTGGTTCCTCGTGGAGGAGCAGCATATTATCAAAGGAGTCCACCAGGTACAGGCCCCAGGGCCGTTCCGGAGTGGGCTTACAGGAGACCAGGAAGAAATGTTCGCTGAGAGGATATGGGTGCAGAAACTTCGGCCATACTTCTTGGACCAGCTGGTCCACAATAACCGGTTCCACAGGCTGTCCATAGCCGGGTATGCGCTGCACCACACCATCCGCTTCCTTGCGTCCCTTGGCTGGGTCCAGAATAACCAGCTCACCCATGCGGGGAACCCCGTGGTGGCCGGATACAATGGTGACCACCTTGGAAGGATGGTTGGGGATGGGCCGGGTATAGAACATGGAGTTCGGCCAGAAGGAATTGCTGCCATAGAATTCCACCTGATTCGTACCGTCAGGATTCATATGGAACAACAGGCGCGAGAAGTAATGGGGCGTGTCCGAATATTCCCAGCGCGAATAGAGGATTCGTCCGTTATTGAGCACGGTAGGGCACCAGTTGTGGTCCTGGTCGAAACACAGCTGGCGGATGCCCGTGCCGTCGGCATTCATGATGTACAGATTGGCGACGGCGTCGCTGCCGCCCACGCAGGGAATGCCTTGGAAACAGCGGGTGGAATCGAAAATAATCCGGCCGTCAGGCAGATAACAGGCGTCGTAATTGTCCACGTCCGGCTCCACGCCCGGTGTCACCTGTCGCAGGCCTGTGCCGTCCGATGCCATCTCCCAGATCTGCCAGCGGTCGTGGGAGCCTAACATGGAAAAGAGCATTCTGTCCCCGTTGAAATGGATATCCACATCGCCAACAAGATAGTCTCTTTCCGGCTTGAACAGACGGGTCGGCGGCTTGTTGTCGGCAAAGGGCGACAAAAGAAGAAGCTCGTTGTCATAGCCCCGGCGTGGTAGGGAACAGTTGCCCTGCCAGTTCTGGGGCAGGCCAAGGTTGCCTTCCGACCGGCGTATCACCAGTACCCGGTCAAAATCCAGCAGCGGATTAGCCAGCAATGCCTCGCGCTGCAATGTGCGCAACTGGTTTACGGCTTCCAAGGCTCCGGCATCCGCTGCCGCCAGGCCTTCCCGAATGGCCGGTAACTGCTTTTCGAATTCGTCCAGCCGCGCCAGGTAGGTGGGAGCCGCCGTATAGGTGTCCGGGTAAGCCTCTGAAAGATGGGTGATTGCGCGGCGCAGCGCTTCCAAGTTCAGGGTTTTAAGACTGCTCAGCGCGCCCAGTGCCGCACAGGAGCGCACGTACAAATCGAGCCATTGCGGCGCATCGCCGGAAACGCTGGAAAGGCTTTCAAGTTCCCGTCGCAGGGCGGTATCCTGGTCGGCCTCCATACTCATGGCCTGCCGGATCATATCCCGCTGGAGTTCCGCCGCATCCGGCACGATGAACCATGCCAAGGGGCTTGCCTTCCGCAAATCACGTTCCATCATGGCGGTTTCCACAGGAAAATCCGTTTTCATCTGGTTCCATATACCTGCCGCCGGGTCTCCGGCGGGGGCAAAATAGAAGCCGCAACCGCCGGCAATGTTGTATATTCTGACCAACAGCTGGTTATCCCCCGCCTGAAGAGGCAGGTCCACGATATCCTGGTCCGGCGCTGTTATGCGGGGAACATCACGCGACAAGAGCAGCGTTCCGTTTAACCAGACTTTGATACCGTCATCGCTCCCGAATCCGGCCTGGAACGTGACAGGGGCATCGGCCTGAATCAAACGAGCCAGGTACACTGCCGATTTATCTGGGCAGGTCAATGGGTTTGGCACGCCATCCACAAGCTCATTACGCCGGAGCCAGAGGCGTTTGTCCGCGGCGCTCCGGGCGTTTAAATCCACGCCCTGCTCCGGAAAGGCTGTTTCGTCAAATGTGGCCGCAGCCACCGGTTCCGTTCCATGCCAGGGCCCGAATGCAACGTTTGCCTGCAAATGTGCCGCGCGCCATGCCTGGTAGTTTGCCCGGGTGGTCCGCATCGTTTCCTGCCAGGACCCGCTCTTTATGTACAGCGGTGCTTCTTCCGCGCAAATCCGCAGAGATCCAAACAAGGAAAGACAAACCACAATGAGGAAAATACCGGTCAGTTTCCGTGTCCGTGTGTATGTGCGCATACAATCCTTTCTATGATGTTATATTGGTGAGAATGGAGTATACCATAAAGAAAAAACAAAGCCTATCTGTTGTCTGTCTGCTATCTATGCGGGTTTACTTACAGTCTTCATTATAAGACGTGTCCAAAAGGACGGCGGTGTCACTTGTCCGCACATGGTATTGGGTAAAGGGGGGGCAGCTATAGCCGGAGCAGAAGATATAAGGTCCAAACTTATACAGAGAATAGATGCCTGGTGCATGCAGTGCAGAGGTGCCAACAACCCGTGGAATCGGCGCAGCGGGCGAAAAGGCATTAAGCGTCCGTGGTAAAGTCCTGGCACCGGCTTCACACATCGGGTGCGTCATTCAGAATATCAATTCCGGTGCTTGTACCGATATGGGTGGCGCCGGCCTCAATCATACGCATCGCGTCCCCGAAGGTGCGGATGCCCCCTGCCGCTTTGATGTCCAGGTAGGAACCCACTGTAGTTTTGATCAAGCGGACATCTTCCACCCGCGCGCCATAGGCCCCGAACCCCGTGGAGGTTTGCACCGCGATGGCGCCGGCCCGAAGGCTCATTTGGCAGACCGCAATTTTTTCGTCCTGGTTCAGGCAACTTGTTTCGAGAATCACTTTCACCGGGATGTCACCGGCGGCTTTTACAACGGTTGTGATTTCCTTTTCCACATAGGGGGCATACCCGGACTTCAAGGCGCCTATGTTGATAACCGCCGCGATTTCCGTAGCGCCGTTTTGAAGGGCATCCCGGGTTTCTTCCACCTTCATGCGTGCCGTGGAGGCGCCCAGCGGAAACGAAATACAGGCGTCTATTACCACTTCTGAATCGCCCAGCAGTTTCGTGCACAGGGTTACCCAGACCGGGTTCACTGACACGGCGCGAAAACCGTAGGTGACGGCCTCTGTACAGAGATTACGCACCTCCGTTTCCGTCGCCGTTGGCCGCAACAGGGTATAATCAATCATTTTCGCGATATCTGAACGATTCACGGGTGCACTTCCTTCCGCACAAACTATGGAACCCAAATGGGCCTTAGCACGGCCGTACTTGTTATATCCGCGCCAGAACCTCCGCTCCCCCCTCTTCTTCCGTTTCAATTATAGCATGTATGCGGTGTTGCAGGCATTCTCGCGGACGCGATAGCGTTATTGTGACTGCATTCCCATACTATATTTCGTTAAAAAGTTGCATTTACCATGTTTTTTTGATATAGTACACGTTCTTCAGACTGCCAATCTTTTGCGCCGGGTTCACGGCGGAATTAGTGTTACAATAGCAAGGAATGAACTATGGCCAGAGTATGTGAATATAGCGGCAAGCGTCCTCAAGTAGGCAATCGTGTGGTGCGACGTGGTAAAGCGAAACGTGAAGGCGGTATCGGGCAGAATATTACCGGTATTTCCAAGCGGCGCTGGAAACCGAATCTTCAGACAGTCCGGGTCGTAGATGAAAACGGCACGGTCCATCGTGTCAAAGTATGCGCGCGCTACATCAAAGCCGGCAAATATGTCAAATCGCCCCGAGGCACCCATGCCGCGTGGAAGGCGACCGCCGGAAAATAACACATCGATACGAATCACAGCGGCTCCCTGTTTCGGTTGGCTATTCGGAACAGGGGGTTTTTGTTTAAGGTGGAACCATGAACACTTCTAGTGCAACGGAAGAGGTCATTGAAATTGAAATCACTGCCGCAGCCCATGGCGGCGACGGGGTCGGCCGCATCGCCGGCATGGTCTGTTTCGTGTCCGGGGCGCTTCCGGGCGATACGGTACGCGCCAGAATAGTCCGGCGCAGCCCGCGTGCGGCATGGGCGGAAGTGGAGTCGGTTCTTACCCCTTCTCCGTACCGCGAATCCACGCAGGCATGCGCCGAGTGTCCGGGCGCCTGTGCCTGGCGTGCCTTTGCCTATCCCGCCCAGGCGGACTGGAAACGGCGTATAGTCGCGGACAGCCTGGAGCGCATCGGCGGCATTCAGACTGAAGTTGCCTGGTTGGAGCAGGCGGAATACCGGCTTGGATATCGAACCCGCGCTGTTTTCCATGGGGACGGGACGACCATTGGGTATTTTGTTCCGCGCACCCACATGGTAGTTCCGATGGAGGCCTGTCCCTTAAATCATGCCCGCCTCAACGACGCGTTTCAGAGGTTACAGATGCCGGGGATCCGGGGCGACATCCAGGTAGCCGTGAACCCGGAAGGGCAGGACATCATGGTGTTTCTGCGTGACGAGGCGGCGGCGCTGAAAGAGCATTTCCCGCAAACCAATACGCGTCTTGACCGGGTCCGGCACCAGTTTATGTTCGATGGTGTACCCGTTGTCAACGGGGTTTTCAGCCAATCCAGCCTGCTGTTGAACCGTATGCTTCGCGCCCATACGGATGCGTGTATCGGCGGTGCAGGCAGCCTGCTGGACCTGTATTGCGGTAATGGCAACCTTAGCCTTCATCATGCCGGTTCCGCCCGCGTGTGCGGCATAGACCACGCCGGCGCCGCGATACGCGCCGCTGCGTCCCTTGCCCCGGGCGTGTATATCGAAGGCGAAGAAGCGCACATGGCCCGCCTGTTAAAAAAACAGTCCTGGGAGGTGATTCTGCTTGACCCGCCGCGCACCGGCGCGCGGGCGCTGGTGGAAGCCCTGGCCGCCGCCCGGGCGCAAAAAATCGTGTACGTATCCTGCGACCCGGCGACCCTGGCGCGGGACCTGCGGGGCATCATGGCCGCCGGTTGGTCCCTGACACAGGCAACTGTGGTGGACATGTTTCCTTATACACCCCATGTGGAAACCGTTTGCGTTCTGGAACAATAAAGGAGCTTAAGCGACGGTGGAGTCGATTTGCGTATATGCCGCGAGCAGCGAAGCCGTGGACGCGTCATATCGGTACGCCGCACAGCGGCTGGGGGAACTCATCGCCGAACACGGCCACACCCTGATTTACGGCGGCGGCTGCGTGGGGCTCATGGGCACCTGTGCCAGGGCGGTCCACGCGCGCGGCGGCGGGCGCGTGGTCGGCGTCATCCCGGACAAACTGGTCGACCTCGAGTTGGCGTATCACGATGCGGACGAACTGGTGGTAACGACAAGCATGAGCGAACGCAAACGCATTATGGCGGAACGTGCGGACGCCTTTATCGCACTGCCCGGAGGCTTCGGCACCTTGGAAGAAGTCATGGAAATACTGGTGCTGAAGCAATTGTGGTATCACGAAAAGCCGTGCGTATTCTTGAATGTCAACGGCATTTACGACCACCTGTTCCATCTCTTTGACACGATGATCAAAGAACATTTTATCAAGGAAAGCCACAAGGAATTTTACCACGTGTGCGTCACGGCGGAAGAAGCTTACGCCTACTTGGAAACCTATGTACCCGGACCGGTCCACGGCAAGTGGTTCTAGGAACCCATAAAAGGGTACTGTAACGTTGAGGGCCATTACATCCTTTGTGCCCCTGGTTAACGTTGGGGGCCGGTCTTGTCGTTGAAGGACATCAAGGACCAACGCGGGCGTTGTCCGCAACCCAGTTGGTGCGTTCCTGGTTGGAATTACTTTTGTAGTACTTTAGGCGTGAATTTTATCCTGAAAGGATTGAACTTCTTGTTTTTTATTGCAGCCACGAACCGATACTTTGTTAAAACGGCATAAAGGCATGAAAGAAAAACAACTACAGCCCGGTTCCTGTTCGCCCTCCGATTAATCCCGTAACCGACCGCTTCGGAAGTCCCGCCGCCGCTTCAGTCCTTCTACAAACTTCCGGTCCTTCGGGGACCCGAGATTGTTTTTGATTACCGTGCGCCCGCGCGGGGCCTCGGAGACGACGCGTATTTTTCCATTGACCAGATTTCCGGTTACTATGGCACGCTCAACTTTCGGGCCTATTTTAACCTGCGGCTTATTTTCGAGAAACTCATTGCCGTTCAGGATGACCGAGCCGCCTTCCACGTCAATAGACGGCAATATCGCATGATGGCGTTTGTCCCCTTCCTGTTCATAGCCCCATTGCATAAAGGTGCAGTCACTGAAACCGACGGTGCCGACCCCGTCAAGAACGGCATTGCGGCGCGCCGGTCCCCAGAAGGCGCAGTTCACAAAACGGACCGTGCCGGTGTGGGTCTTTTCCACGCGGACCATGGTGGGGTCGGGCCCGTGAAAGGAAACAAACTCGCCGTTGGTGATGAGAATACCCATGGGCGCGCTCTCTTCAACAACCAGGGACGTATAACAGTCATCTGCGCCGATGCCCATAAAATTGCCGTTCGTACTGCCTCCTTCCGTCCTGATGAACTTGTATCCCACGTTATAGCCGAAGCAGAAGGTGTTATGTACATAATGCCAGTCGGTCTTTCCGAAGATAAACCCTGTGCCGTTTTCCACCTGCCACTGGTACACCTTTGTGTTCAGGGACCACCAGGGATTCCAGTGAACATTTTCGATGCGTCCGATATCATAAATCACATCCACGAACAGGCCGATATAGATGGGCTGGCCGTGAATATTGCGGACCAGGGCCCGCTGGTTGTGAGAAGCGTCTATGCCCTGGTACGGGTTGAGCAACTGCATATCCAGTATGGCGGGGTTATTGCCGCGCAGTGCGACGGTATAGGGGTACGGCGTGGGCGCGTCGGCGCCGGGCTTCTGGTCCGGATAGTGGATGGTACATCCCTGCAGCACGGCGTTGGCCTGCACCGTGATAAAGGGGGTTCCCTCCTTGCTTCCGGCGCCGCCCACCGGTTCCAGCACGCTGCCGTACACCGGCAGTTGTTCCCGGCCCACATCACGAAAGCCCGCATGGGACGGCGCATAGGTAAAGGTGCCGCGCAGGGTGACGTTTGACGGTATGGTAATGGTGCCCTCGAAACGGTACCGGCCGGACGGCACCTCAACGATGCCGCCGTTTACCTCCGCCGCCGTGTCCAGTGCCTTTTGAAAAACGGGGGTGTTGTCCCGCGTCCCGTCCGGGCAGGCGCCGTAGTCCATGACGGAACGCACCATCGGGTTGCCGGTCACCGGTGGAGCGTTCGGCGTGACAAGGGGCATGAATACGAATAGTAACAGCGTGATACTGGACATGGTGTGTTTTTCCTTGTTTTCCCATGGGTGTGCGGCGTAAAACCATACCAAAAGATACAGGGTTTTCCATTCCGATTGCAATCAATGGTTGCAGTCTATGGTAAAATAGCAGCCAACCCGACAATGTTCAATGTAACCCTTTAGGTCCCCAATTATTCTTACGCGGTATCGTCCCGCCCAAGGCTTGCATAACCAAGGAGACACTCATGACCGTTCAAGCGCAACAAAAAGATTTAAGTCGGCGAACTTTTATAAGCGCCGCGGGTGCCGTTTTTACCGGTACGACCCTGCTGGTGGCCGAAGCGAACCCCGACGCTCAGGTTTCAGAAGCGGTTTTCCCCGCAGTTGAATCTTCTTTTCTATGCGGGTGGGCAACCATCAGCATCACGCCTGACATGCCGGTGCAGCTGGCGGGCCAGTTCGCCGAACGCGTGTCGCAAAAAGTCCTGGAACCCTGCATGGCAACCGCCATGGCGCTGGAAGGCCCGGGACCGGCCGGCGCCATGGAGCAGGCGGTCCTGGTTTCCTGCGATGTGGTCCACATCCCGGAGGAATTGGTACGCGGCGTGCGGGAACGTGTTGCACGCGACCTGCCCGGAGTCGACCCGGCAAAAATCATTTTGGCGGCCACCCACACCCATACAGGCCCGACCATGATTTCCGGTACCTACAAGGACCCCGACCCCGGGGTCATATCTCCCAAAGACTACTGTGTGTTCTTTATTGAACGGGTGGCCGAGGTAGTCGGCCAGGCCTGGAATGCGCGCCGCCCGGCGGGCGTCAGCCGCGCGGTAGGGCATGCCGCCGTCGGCTTCAACCGTATCATGGTGTATGCGGATGGTTCCATGGCCATGTACGGCAAGACGGACAAAGACGATTGGCGCGGCCCTCTGGCGGGTCATGATCATGGCATGGAACTGCTTTTTACCTGGGATACCCAAAAGAACCTGACGGGCATGGTCATTAACATCGCCTGCCCCTCCCAGGTGGTCGAGGGCCAGTTATATGTGTCTCCGGATTTCTGGGGACCGGTGCGCGAGGAACTGCGCAAGCGCTTTTCCCCCGAACTATGCGTGCTCGCCGTTGTCAGCGCCGCCGGCGACCAGTCGCCGCGCGACCTGGTGCGGCGCGGACGGAACGAACCGGATATGCGCTCGGAACCGGGTATGCGCGAGATGGCGCAGCGCATTGTCAACGGCGTGATGTACGCCATGGAATCCGCACAAACGGAGATCGTATGGTCGCCGGATTTCCAGCATCAGGCGGGCCCCCTGGAACTGCCCGCCCGAAAGGTCACCGATGAAGAAGCCGCGGAAGCCCAGGCGGAAGCAACCAAACTGCTCGCATCGGGAGATGTCGTTCCCGGTTCAGGAGATGCCGCCCTGTTGCGCCGCGCGAAAGGGGTCGTGGAGCGGTATCAAAATCAGGGAGAGGCGCCGGTCTATACCATGGACCAGCATATCTTGCGCCTGGGTGATATCGCCATGGCCACCAACCCCTTCGAGCTGTACCTCGATTACGGGCTCCAGATAAAGGCGCGCAGCCGCGCGGAACAAACCTTCCTCATTCAATTGGCCAATGACAGGGGCGCGTATCTGCCCACGCAGGCCGCGCTGCCCGGCGGGGCCTACAGTTCGCGGATCGCGGATAACAAGGTAGGCCCGGAAGGCGGTGCGGCGCTGGTGGAAGAAACCGTAACCGCAATTAACGCCATGTGGCCGGTGTGACAGGACGTAACGCTTATCGCGCCTGATTTGAGTGCCTGCCCGCGGCAGGATATGATTTCAGGGTGACACCCCATGTGTATAATAAACAAACAAGAGAAAAGGACAGAAAGGACGCAAAGGGCAGCTACTTTTTTTCAGATAGTGCCGCAAAGCGTTAACCCCTATGTCCTTTACGTCCTTTATGTCCCTTTGGTCCTTTCAAAAATGAGGAGAATACCACATGTCCCAAGCCCCCCCCTCTTCCCGGCTTTCGCGTCGTTCTTTTTTGTGGACCGCCGCGGCAAGCGCGGGTATGGCCGGATTACACCTGGTTGCCGGCGCGCAAAACCCGGAGATAGCCGGATTTGAAAAAACGGATACGACCGTACAGGAGGGCGCTGTGTGGACGCCCAAATCGGACCGAAAAATCCGCATGGGCATCATCGGTTACGGCGTGTGCAAGTTTGGCGCGGCTTTCTATCTGCAGGACCACCCCAATGTGGAGGTCGTTGCGGTAAGCGACCTGATGCCCGACCGGTGCGCGGCGCTGGCCGAGGTATGCCGGTGCCCCAAGACCTACCCCTCGCTGGAAGAACTCATCAAAGACGACACGATTGAAGCCGTCTTCATTGCCACGGACGCGCCCTCCCATGCTTGGCATTGCATTCAGGCGTTACGACACGGCAAGCATGTCGCGTGCGCCGTGCCCGCCGTGTTCGGTTCCCTGGAGGAGGCGGACCAGCTGCTCGAGGCGGTCAAAGAAAGCGGTCTGACCTACATGATGTTCGAAACCTCCGCTTATCACAATGAGGCCCACGCCATGCGCGAACTCTACAAGGCCGGCATGCTCGGCACGCTGGTCTACGCGGAAGGGGAATATTTCCATTACATGGATGTGCCCATCGATTCTTTCCGGGGCTGGCGGGTCGGCCTGCCGCCGCAATGGTATCCCACCCATTCCAACGCCTATTACACCTGTATCACGGGCGGTAGTTTTACCGAAGTTTCCTGTATGGGCATCCCCGGTCAAATCGCGGAATTCCTGCCAAAAAACAACCGCTACCAGAACCCTTTCGCCACGGAGATTGCTCTGTTCCGCACCAGCGAGGGCGGCATGGCGCGCATGGCGGTCAGCTGGGACACGCCTGGTCATCAAGGGGAAATGGGCCGGGTCCGCGGAACCAAGGGCAGCATGACCGGCATGACGTATCAGGGTATCGCGGATATTGCCGGCATCAACCTGAACAAGCCACCGCTCCCGCCGACGGTGGAGGCGGGCGGCCATGGCGGTTCCCATGGCTACCTGGGCGATGAATTTGTCAACGCTATTCTGGAAAACCGCAAACCGTTGGTGGACATTATTACCGCGTTGAATACCACCGTATCCGGTGTCGTGGCGCACCAGAGCGCTCTGAAGAACGGCGAATTGATGAAAATTCCGCAATACAGTCTGTAGAAAAAACCGTCCGATCAGACGGAACGGTCCGATCGGACGGTGTGTAATTCTTTCATCGCGGATTATGCCATCAGGCTCTTTTTCAGGAAGTCATAGCTTTCCTTGGCGCATTGAAAAATATCTTTCTCATCGGCATTGTCCTGCTCGTAAATATACCATTCAACGCCGGATTCCTTGCCTGCCGCGAAGATATCCGGCCAGTCCAGTATTCCCTGGCCCAACGGCATAAAGCGCACGCCCCGGCTCAGCAGGCTTTTGCTTTTCACCAGGTCCTTGGCGTGAATCATCGGGCAGCGACCTTTGTTCTTGCGGATGAGTTCCGCGGGCTCGGCGCCTCCCGCTTTGACCCAGGCCAGGTCCAGCTCCGCGCACAGGTTGCCGGGCGTGGTTTCCGCCATGAGAATGTCCAGCTTGGCACGGTCATCGCCGTCAAATTTT
>JAKJCY010000029.1:24612-32753 GCA_022706235.1 Candidatus Hydrogenedentota bacterium
CCAAGTTCCCAGTCATGGTTATGATAGGACAGGCGCATACCGACTTCGCGCAGTTTCGCGCCAACAGCATCCAAACGTGCCGCACCGCGTTTCCAGGCCTCCAGCGAGTCCTTGCAGTCGCCCATCATGCCGCCGGGCGCCACATCCGTGTTGCCTACTGTTTTCCAGAAGGCGACCTGCCCTTCAAAATCCGTTTCAAAGCCTTCAATGCCGATATGGGCGGAGACCGCTTTCAGGCCGGCGGCGTCCAAAGCATCCCGTATTCCCTGTGCGGGCAGGTCCGGCATACCGCTCCATTGCACATATTCCCATCCCATATCACGCACTTTTTTCAGCGTACCTGCCAGATCGTCCTTGGCGGGTACGCGCAACGTATACAGTTGCAGGGCGATTCCCTTAAATGCATCCCCTGCGACAGCGTTTGTGGCGCTTGCCAATCTCGTTGACAGGGCGATGGCGCCCATAGCGGCCAGTGCTTCTCTGCGGGACAGCGTCCCTGTTGAATGTTTTTTCATACGAATGTGTTCCTTTCAATAACGGGCTGTACTGGAATCAATTGAACGGTGTCAACCTTCAAATCAGACACTACCTACTCCAGATGGATTTTTCTATACAATACACCATGGCATGGAAACAAACAAATTATCTTAAAGAACCTCACTTGGACCATGCGGCCGCGCAAATGCAATTGCGCCGTCGTACAGGCAATACGGTATACTGAAGCGGTCATAGTAGTGCGTTCTTTGCCGGGCTTCGGCCCCATGCGCGGTTGCGCGGGAGATTCTATCATGCCCTGTCAATTTCATGCCACCACGGTTTTATGTGTGCGGAAGAACGGCATTGTCGCCATGGGCGGTGACGGCCAGGTCACGATCGGTGAAACCGTCATGAAGGGAAACGCCACGAAGGTACGGCGTTTAGCCGACGGCGAGGTAGTGGCGGGGTTCGCCGGCGCGGTTGCGGACGCGTTTACCCTATTTGAACGTTTTGAGGGGAAACTCAAGGAATTCAACAAGAATCTGCAACGTGCCGCAGTGGAACTGGGCAAGGAGTGGCGCACGGACAAATACCTGCGTCAACTGAACGCATTGCTGGCCGTGAGCAATCGTGAAATATCACTGCTTATTTCCGGCAGTGGCGAGATCATCGAGCCTGAAGACGGCATTTTGGCCATTGGTAGCGGCGGTGCCTATGCGCTGGCCGCGGCCCGGGCCTTGTCCGCCCATACCGACATGGACGCCCAACAAATTGTGGAATGCGCGCTCCGCATAGCGGCGGATATCTGCATCTATACCAATGCCAACATCACGATCGAAACACTGACGGCGCTCTAAGCGTTCCTCTTCCAGGCCGTTATTGCCTCCGGCCAGATTACATTATGGCGCCATGAAGGAGGTGCACTGTCGCGCCACAGCCCGGAACTGGGCAGCTAAATCGACGCTCTCCATCTCCCGGGCGTCCGCCCAGTGATACCGGTCGTGTTCCGTGCTCAGGCGTACTTCCCCCGGTTCGGTCTCGGCGAGCATGAAAAGATATACCACATGGCAATTGGACAAGGAGGACATGGCCGTATCCACAGGCCGGAGTAGCCGAATTTCAAGGCCGGTTTCCTCGCGCACCTCCCGTTTCAACGTCTCGTCAAATGTTTCACCATGGTCCATTTTGCCGCCGGGAAACTCCCATTTTCCGGGGTTGTTTTTGGACGTGCCCGAGCGGCGCAACAGAAGGCATCGCCTTTCCTGGTTCAGCACAATGGCTTTCAGGGAAAGTGAAAAGGGTTTGTGCTGTTCCTTCGGCATGAGGACCTCCTGTAGTGCTTCACACGGATTCAATAAAACACAGAAACTGTTGTTTTATAGGATCGGCGTAAATATGGGCGCGCGCACCCGGCGCGGCGTCTTCCGGCGTCAGGTAGCGGATAACATGCGCATAGGGGGCGGCTTCGGGAAGCGCCTCCACAAGATGGTTCGGCCCCTCCAGGAAGAAGCGGGCGGCAATCAGCGAATCCGGTTTTTCGGGAAACAGGGCAAGATATAGCATTTCCATTTCCACCAATTCACTGAAGAAGTGCGTTCCCATGGAAACATCCGGCACCAGGTCTTCCCGCATGGCCACAATCTCACACAGACTGGCCACGTTTTCGATTTCAGCAAAGGTAATGGGCACGCCCAGGGACGGGGTGGAGGTTCCCCATCGGCCGGGACCCAGCAGCATGACATGCGCATGCCGGCAGGCGTCTTCACAATGGGTCAGCTTCCCGATGAGACGCGCCACCCGGTGCCGTTCCTGGACGGGTAATTGTCCGTAGGTATCCGGATTGACAAAGATGAACCGTTCCACCGAGTCCGACCTGGGCTGGCCGATAATGGGCCCCGAGGACCGAAGCAGTATCCGTTCATCCGGTATGTTTTCCGGCATGTCTTCCATGGCGGCGTTGCCCTTTACCTGTAACGGCCGGCATTGCACCAGGTTGATGCGATAATCGGTTTCATTGACCAGGTTTAAGGTGAACTCAATATCCACAGGGTTTTCATAGGCGCGCTGCAGGGTGCTCAGGGCGGTGTTCATATCGTCGACAAAGTCCGTGCTGCGCAGAAACTTGTCAAAATTGATGAACAGGGGAGACACGATCTGCCTTCCGGTCTGTCGAATCTGGTGTTCCACCTCAGGGTCGCTCGCGGCAAGAAAGAGGCATTTCCAGGCCTGTCCGTCTTGGCGACGTTTAAGCAACTGCATAAAATCCATGGTGCCCAGATGGTTCGCATTCAGATCCAGCAGGTCCACTTTATGTTGGATATATTTACGCGCCATTGCGCGGTCGCCTTCCGGGGTCTGCATGGGAGCGTTCAGCGCGATGATCCGTGTGTAGTCGTCATCGGAGCGGTTTACGGCACGGGTGCCCAGTCCAAAGACCAGCCGTACCAGCCCGGCTTCCGGTTCAATGTCCTCATGCCAGACATAGGGATTGTAGGAAAAACCGACCCCGGCCGCATCCGGGAAAAAGAGATCTTCGCGCTGGACGCCCGAGACACGCTGCACCAGCAGGCCCATCTGCTCCTCTTTGTCGAGCAGTCCGCGGCATTTGCGATAGGCCAGCGCGTCTTCGCTCATAGCGCTGGCGTACACGCTGCGTACGGCGGATTTGAAATCTTCCAGCCGCTGTTGAAACGAACCCTGGTTGGGACAGAAGACACTCTCATATTTACCGGCGAAGGCGTTTCCGAAATTGTCTTCCAGGACGGAACTGGAGCGCACAATGATGGGGGAGCACCCGAAATAATCGAGCATGCGCGTAAGTTCCGCCTCCATTTCCTGCGGGAAAACACCGGTAAGAATACGACGGCGAATCTGCTGGGCGCCTTCCAGAAAGTCCCGGGCCGTTTTCTGGCGCCGCCGAATCCACCAGCAACCGTTACGGACCAGGAAGGTGTAGAACATGTCGGCGCCGATGTAGAAGCTGTCGTGTCCTTCCAGGCGCTTTTGCCAGCGGACAGGATCATGATGCTTCAGAATGGCCTGGGCCAGCAGCATGCCCACTGCCTTGCCGCCGATCATGCCCGTGCCGATGGTGCGCCGCCCGATATCAAGCATGTCTTCCAGGGTCAGGTAGGTGCGGGCCAGCGACAGGATGCGCGTGTCACGGGAAATGGCCATACGCAGAAGTTGTTCAAACAGCAGGGACGCATATTCACTGTGCAGTCCCTCGGGCGGTCCAAGCAGCAGGTCCTGCGCCTGAAGAAAGGCCTTGTTCCAGGCATCCAGGGGACGCACCGCGCAGCCAACGGCAGAGGGCGGCGTGTCGCGCAATACCCGGGTAATGGTGTGGCTTTCCGAGATGGGTTGGAACGCCTCGTCACGCCAGCGGTGCAGCATGTGCATGGTCGGCGAGAAGCGCTGCTGCGTTTTAAGGGGGCGCAGGTACAGTTCGCCTTCATGCCGGTACACGTCCGCCATGACCTGCGCCGTCTCGCGGATAGGCATCACGGCTTCATTCGAATGCCGGTCGCGCATAAGCGCGAAGTACGCGATGTCGCCCCGGTCGTACAGGTAGGGACAGGTGAGCATGAAAAAATTACAGAGCATCTGGTCGCTGTACCAGGTCTCCGCCAGGCTTGAAAGGGAATCGAACACATAATACGCATCACGGGGCGTCTGTTCAATGGCGTCATGTACCGCGTCGAGAAAAGACTCAAATCCCTGTCGCGGGTCCAATTCACAGGTCGTTAAGCCGCCGGGAAACGCATCCGGTTCCACAATGGGCGGATGATTCGCGTAACGCAGGTAGACCACGGCCCGTCCCGACTTGATGCCGTGAGCGCAGTACGGCAGCGCAAAGGCACGGTAATCTTCCACGTGGGCGACGCGCCAGACCAGATTATCGCCCGCAATCAAACCGCGCAATAACTGGTCCAGTTCAGGCAGCCCGGTGCTTAAATCCGTCCTTTTCACTGCATCCTGGTTCCTTCTGCTGGTTCTTACGCGGGCCCCGTCTTGCGGCAAACAACGCGGTGCCGTTATATTACGCCCTGGTCGAGCATGGCATCGGCCACCTTCACAAACCCGGCGATGTTCGCGCCCATGACATAATTGCCCGGCTTACCATAATCCGCGGCCGCTTCTGCAGCCTGGGTATGGATGGCCATCATAATCTCCTGGAGCCGCCGGTCAACCTCTTCCCGCGTCCAGTTGGTATGCTGCGCGTTCTGGGCCATTTCCAGGCCCGACACGGCCACGCCGCCGGCATTGGCCGCCTTGCCCGGCCCGTAAAGCAGGCCGTTTCCAAGGAAGACGTCCACGCCCTCCGGGTCTGTCGGCATATTGGCGCCTTCAGCCACCAGCGTGCATCCCTGCTTCACCAGCAAGGCCGCGTCCGCTCCGGTAATTTCATTTTGCGTTGCGGACGGGAAGGCGCAATCACAGGGAATGCCCCATGGCCGCTTGTCCTCCAGGTATACCGCTTTGGGGTACCGCTCGGCATAGTCCTTGATCCGGCGGCGGTATACGTTCTTCAATTCCATAATATAGGCCAATTTTTCCTGGTCAATGCCGTCCGGATCGTGAATGGTGCCGTTGGAATCCGACATGGATACGGGCTTTGCACCGAAATCGAGCAGCTTTTCCACTGTGTACTGGGCCACATTGCCGGAACCGGACACGGCGCACACCTTTCCTTCCAGTGTGTCGTCCCGCGTGGCCAGCATGTTCTGTGCGAAATAGACCGCGCCGTATCCCGTCGCTTCGGGCCGGATCAACGAACCGCCCCAGGTGACGGCCTTGCCTGTCAGCACCCCGGTAAATTCATTGCGCAGGCGTTTGTATTGTCCAAAAAGATAACCGATCTCGCGTCCGCCCACGCCGATGTCCCCTGCGGGAACGTCGGTGTTCGGTCCGATATGGCGTGCCAGCTCCGTCATGAAGGATTGGCAAAAACGCATGACTTCGTTATTACTCTTGCTCTTCGGATCAAAATCCGAACCGCCCTTGCCGCCGCCCATGGGCAAGGTCGTCAGCGAGTTCTTAAATACCTGCTCAAATCCCAGAAATTTTAAAATGCCCAGGTAGACGGTGGGATGAAAACGCAGCCCGCCTTTGTATGGGCCGATGGCACTGTTGAATTCAATACGCATGCCGCGGTTCACCTGAATCCGGCCCTTGTCATCGGTCCAGGGCACACGGAAAATAAGTACCCTTTCCGGTTCCACCAACCGTTCGAGAATGCGGTTTTCTTCATACTCCGGGTGCCGCTCCAGCACCGGTTCCAATGTTTCAAGGACTTCTTTGACGGCCTGGTGAAATTCAGGTTCCGCCGGATTCTTTTTCACAACCATTTCATATACGGAGGTACTGTACGACACGGGGGATCTCCTTCGGCCGTTATTCCCGGCACACAACCACATGTTATCGCAACTGTTTCAAGGGGCATGCGATTTGACCTTAACCGGAACCTTGCATCCGATTCAGTGGAAGTATACCGTGCCTGAACAGGGAAATTCAAGAAACATATCTTTAAGAAGCCCCCTTATTTACAAGGGTATCCGACGATCATTCCGCAAGGGGCCACCGTTTCAGGGAACAGCGCATAAATTCCAAAATTCTAATATACGGCAATTTTGCCGGATAATGAAATCAAGCAGTACCGACTATTCCCCAGGAACGACTTTGTTGGGCGGCACGCGCCCTGCAAGGGCGGCCACAATATTTTCCGCGGCTATGTGCGCCATGGTCCCCCGGGTTTCCACGGTTGCGCTGCCCAGGTGGGGCAGTAAAAAGGCGCGTTCTTCAAGAAGCAGCCCCGGGTACACGCAGGGTTCGTATTCGTACACATCCAGCCCTGCGGCATCGATCAGGCCTTCATGGAGTGCGACGCACAAGTCTTCTTCCTTTACCACAGGGCCGCGGGATGTATTTACCAGCATCGCCGTCCGTTTCATTTGCCGGAATTCGTTTATGGTGAAGGCGTGCCGTGTCTCCGGTGTCAACGGGCAATGGATGGACAAGATATCGGCGTTTCGCAACAGGACTTCTTTCTCCACTCTGCGGGCGGCCAGGTGCTGCTCTGTTTCTTCATCCAAGGGTTTGGCGTCATGGTAAAGAATGGTCATATCAAAACCGCGCGCCCGGCGCGCGACTGCCCGGCCGATGCGGCCCATGCCGAAAATGCCCAGGGTTTGTCCGTACACGGACCTGCCGAGGAATTGCAGGGGCCCCCAGCCGTCCCAGTGCCCGGCGCGCAGGCAGCGCTCTGCTTCCCCTGCGCGCCGCGCCGCACCAAGGATAAGCGTCCAGGCGAGGTCGGCCGTGGCTTCGGTGAGCACGCCCGGCGTATTGGTGACCTGTATTCCCCGAGCCGCGGCGGCTTCCAGGCTGATATTGTCGTATCCCACCGCCATGTTGGCAATGACCTTCAAATCCGGACCGGCCGCGTCCATGGCCTCGGCATCCAGTGTATCGGTGACGGTGCTCAGAATTGCGTCGGCGCCCGCTATGAAATCCAGCAGCGCGTCCCGCGTCATGGCGCTGTCTTCTTCACAAAGACGGATGTGCTCCCGCCCATAAGCATTGATGAGTACTTCCACGCCCGCTTCAGGGATACGGCGAGTAACGGCGATTTTCATGAAAGGTTCCTTCTGAAATAAGAGGTGGCCGGCCGTTGCACCAACCGCTGTGGATAGCGTTACAAAGTATGCCTAAGCGGCTTGGGTACCTTATGCCGCTCAAGCGTCTGTCCACCGGGCTTTCTTGCTGAGCAGGCCTTCAATAATCAGGTCCGTGGCCTCGTCTTCGGTAAGCCCGCGGCTGAGCAGCGTCTGGAGTTGCCTTGAATCCACGCTGCCGATGGCGGCTTCATGGGTGACGTGGGCGGTAGGGTTGCGCACTTCGACAACGGGTACCGCGCGCGCCACGGCCTGGCCCAGTACAATTTCTTTGCAGTCAACGTGACCGCGCGCCCGGTCGCCGGTGGCTATCATGTCGTTGTAAATTTCCGCGGTGGCCCGGTCGCGCAGGGCGATATGGGATATCAGCGCGGCACGGGCGTCCTCGCCCGTCAACCGCGCTTTTTCATGGAGGACAATGGTGTCATCAGCCCGGCCGTTGATGCGCGCCGTCATTTCCACCACGCTGCGCGCGCGGCACTCCGTGTCGTATTCAAATTCGATGCGTCCCGCACGCCCCTTGATTAACTCGAACTCCGTGGTAAATTCCGCGCCTTCATGGACAACGACCCGGGCATGCGGCACCACGTTGACGCCGCCGCCGGAACCGTGAATGTGCCGTTCAAAGTAGGCGTAATGGGCGCCGGGCTCGACCTCGATAACGGCATCCATGGTGTGTTGCACATTTACCGCGTTGGGAAAGGTACAATGAGCGAGGAAAGAAGCCCGCGCGTCTTGTTTGATGCGGATGTCGAGATTAATATGCTGCCGTCCGCTTTCTGGAAGCACCCCGAAGCAGATATGGACCGGCTTTTCAAGGTGAGTACCCTCATCCAGCGAAATAACGGCGTCCACGCCCTTGTCGGTTTCATTGGCGTCGACGTTCAGGCCCGCAACGAGTTTTACCCCGACGACACGGTTTTCATGAATTTCAATGCGCGCCACATCGTCTCCGAAGGGCTTGTGCGGGTCCAGGCCGATGGATTG
>JAKJCY010000002.1 GCA_022706235.1 Candidatus Hydrogenedentota bacterium
CCCCCAGCACATACTGCCAGCCCGTGCGCACGCCCGAGGCCGGACTGTCCTTATGCACCAGGCCCGTCAACCGCCCGTCATCATCGTAGGTGTATTCCGTGCGCTGTCCGTTCGGCCAGGTGTAATAGGACAGCTGGCCCGCATTGTCGTAGGTGAACCCCCACTGCCGGTTGCCGGGCGCTGTGATGTTCGCCACTTCGCCCCGGGCTATATAGCTGTCGTTCATTGTATGGCCGTTATAGTGCGTCATGGCATTTAAACCCACTGTGATTAAGTGCTAGTATAAGCCAATGCTATCGACATGTCAACCTTAAAAAAAACAATCGGCAGAACGAAAACGGGGACTGGTAACGATACGCCCCAAAGGCCAACAGCGGTTACCATTCGCCCGGAAAGGCGTATCGGTACCTGTCCCCCGCTTTCGTGGTACCCTGCAAATACGACTTAATAGGTTACTGTCCCCGTTAACCCTAAACGTCTGGAGACAAGATCAACAGTGGTTTCTGTGTTCCTTCAAATAGCAATACAACTGTGGGGGAGGGATCAATTACTTGATATGATTTTACATCATTACAGTCCGAAATTGATAAATCGAGTAGAGTTTTAGCGTTCGACAGGCTAATTGCGTAACAAGAACCGTTTTCCATATTAAATAAATTTAGGAGACACTCATCTATTTCATTTTCTGGCCATATCACCCAAGGATATCTGAGAATACTACGATCTAAAGAAGAATTCATGTTCGCATTATAATTTGGTTTATGTACGACATAATTAAAGGATTTAGAAGGTCCTTGAGAAAAAGTGACATCGAATAGGAAGGGGTATGCGGTGTTTAATATATATAGTTCATTATGTGCCGACTGTTCAGCACTTGTTACATAGCCACTGGAGGGAAGAACCTGAGTGCATTCAACACTAAAACTATCTATGTCAATCAAGGTCAGAACCAAATGGCTGGGACTTCCAAGCGACCGCTCAGCAAGCATTATTAGATTGTCGTTTTTACCAAACTGATTGGAGACATAATCTGGTATTCGGCTATTTAGGTGCTTCGTGCTGAACGAATATACTGGTACACACGATTTGAGATCATAAAAGACGTATCTATTAAGCATGCCACCTTCACTATGCATATAGTCAAAGGTAAATAATAACATTAATTCATCAAAGAATCGCAAGGGATTACCCGCGCCTTTAGGTAGAATTACTGCCTTTATTTCATTTTCGGAAGTATTTATTATATTATAATGGTCTCCGAAATTATGTTGAGAATCAAATCCTGTACTCATAGTAAGAGCTTTTTTTGAGGTGCTTCCAGCAACGAATCTGTTTAACTCGTAGTCTTTAGTTTTATTTATAGTACTTTTATTTCCTTTTATATTAGGCGATTCTGTAATTATCTGCTGCGCACAACTGCAAGGCAGATTCTCAATAAATTTCTCCCAGCCTCGAGAAAAAGACCAAACCGCAAAAAGTTGTTTTCCGGGTTCATACTTTATAAGGGCAATAACTTTATCATTTTCGTCATAAATAATTTGAGAAATCTCTCCGAAAGAATACTTAGAAGGCAGATAAAAAGATTTTGCTTGATAGTCTATCAACTTGATAAGACCACTGCTATTGCAAGCACTTGCATTTTCCGTTTGCAATGTTGCATTCAAATTGTACGACAAGAAGCAGTATACCAAAATTCCACCCAAATATATCCATCTAACTATATTGAATTTGCATCGCATTTCTGATATCCTTATTTAAATGTGTTGATTTACGCATAAATTGCATAGCACTACTCTTCTCTTATAACTAAACTCACTTAATTCAATATATTGTGCTGCTGTAAATATTTTGCAATGACTAAAAGTTTTTTGGCGGATATTCAAGCGTTATTAGATACTGGATTTTAGATTACTTGGAAGACAATAATCACAATTTGGAGTTGGTCTCAAGTAATCATATAGTTTTACACAGTTAGTATAGTGAAGAACTCCTGACTGCCCTGTAGACTCTCTATCACACCGATTCATACAGCATTTTTGTATACCAGATCTCCTGTATATACTGTTAATTTCCATAGACTTTTCCTGGCAACAATCTTGACAGTCAGATTTCGATTTAACTTTCCTGTCGCATGGCGGGCCTTCACATGGATCTTTCTGCAATCCAAGAGGATCATAATTACTGAGAGGATTGCTATTAACATATTGGACTATATTTGACCCATCCACCAACCCTGCCGGATCCGGCATCGTCCAGCGGTTCATATTCGGGCTATAGTAGCGATAGGGGAAATAATACAGCTTTGCTTCTTCGTCCCACGGCTTACCCGTGAACTCATGGTACGGGGAGTTGCCGGACGCATAGGTCCGCTGTCCGAAGGGCAGGTGGATGTTCTGGGACACGACACTTTTGGACTGGTTAAAGCCATGGGTGCTGGTACCCAGATGGTCGTGCGCGAGATAGGTATAGGCGGCATTGGCGGGCACGCCGCTGGCGTCCAGGTCGGCTTCAGCCAGGGCGGTATGGCCAAAGGGCACGAAGAAGCGGTCAAAGCCGCTGATGGTCCAATCCGGCGAGGTATCCTGGTACTGGGCCAGCACGGAATAGCCCGTATCCCAGCGCCAGTAGGTGGTGTCATTACCAACAGCTTTCAAGCGGCGTTTGCCCAGGCCGTCGTAGTTGTACAGCACCACGGGCGTCTCGCCCGGGAAGTCGCTGTCTATCCGCTGGAGTTTGTCCCCCCACCGATAGGTATAGGTAGCCGTGTAACTCTGTCCGCTGATGGTGGCACTCCGCGAAGCCAGGCGTCCCCACGGGTCATACGTAAATGATGAGGTCACGCCGGAGGTGGTCATGGTGGCCAGTTGATTCGCCGGGCCGTAGGTGAAGACCATGGACAGACTCGCGTGAATGCTGCGGCTGCACACCCGGAACTCATCGAATTCAAAGGGCATCACGCCGTTCACGCGCACCCGCAACGCGCTCGTGGACGCGCCGAGGTTCGTACTGGTGTCCAGCAGCCGTTGCACCGTGTCGCCCCGTTCGCACGCGAACAGGACCACTGAACTGCCGTCCAGTTGAGCGTAGACCTCATACCAGACATCCTGCGCAGCAAAGGAGTTCGCGGACGTATAGGCCAATTCCAGTTCCGCGCCGTTCACCTTCTCCACCACGGTCAGTATGCCCCAGAACCAACGGACACCCAGCCAGTTATTCTCGTCCACATAGCGCAGCCGCACCAAAGCGTCATCCAGTCCACCACCCGTACCCATACGCTTGAAGGCATACCACACATCCGCGTTGCCATAGGTATTCACCGTGGAGATGGCCCGCACGCCCGACTGCGGTGTCGGCACCAAGGCGCCCGAAGCCGCGCTCCACGTGCCCGACTCCACCGTCCACGTCGGACTGCTGGTATAGTTGCCATCCGTAAAGGCGTCATAAACACGGCTCGTGAAACTCGCAAGCGAGGGACTGTCCCCAGCGAGCACAGCGAGATGAGACTGTCCCTCGTGCACCCGTGTAGGAAGAGACTTCACTATTTCCGGAGCCCAAGGCCTATCACATATTAAGAAATTGTGCATCATTATGGCTTAATTCTTCGTCTGCCCCTCAATTGCCGTTCTGCGTAAAATCTGAAGATTAGAAAAGCAAATTGGAAAGCGTTCGTTTATCAAACCAGATGCACCATCTGAATATAAAGATAACACTGCGTAGTCTTCAGCCTCCCTTTGTAATACGTTCACAGCACTATTTGATAGACAAAAATTTTTACCTTTAGTATCGTACCAGTTTTGCCACTCATAAAGTAACTTACATTCTTTATTATCAGTTAAATAAGATAAACATTGTAATGGTTCAAGAATATTTATATGTCGATCACTTTCTGATTTAGATAGGAGAACAGAAGCTTGGCAGCGCTCTAAATATATCGAAAGTGAACTATAATCACCTAATAAAATCAGTGCGCGCAAGAGCCTCGGGGCAATATCATTTTCCCGATTATAATTATTTGTATAATCTCCCGGAAAAGATTTAGTCAGTAGCTCTCTTAAGTATATAATAGAGCTATCATCTCTTGATATAGCGCAACACTCTATTATTCCGCTTGGAAAATTTATAGCGTAAATATCACTATGTGTATTGAGTATCTTCACAAAGACTTCTTTTATATACGAAAAAAAAATTTCTTTTTCTGTGTATGCCAGCGATAATGCTGAAAACATAAAAGGAGGGTTTATTGGATGCCAGAAAAAACTATCTTTATCATTCATGCTTTGATAAAACGATAAAGTGTACTTAAGAAAATCAATTTCTGATTTTGGTAACATTCCCCTACGGGCCAAAATATACGCCCCCATTAATTTTTTAGATAAATATGCTGAATCATTGTAGTAATTATTAAATTTTAATGCTGCGATCCATTCATCTTTACACACGGGGCGTTCCCACAGATTCCATGCAATTGATAAAACAAGAGGACTATCTATCGCCACGAATAAAGAAGTAAGGCGGGCTATCTGATAATAGTGTAGAGTTTCAATACCTTTCGTTTTTTCCCAAATATATTTAACAGATGTATCTCCACCAGAGATACAGGTTTCAACATTACTATTTCCCAAAGTACTGAAGGATCTATACTCGAAAAGAAGAGAATCTTCTGGACGATATTCAAAATTATATATAATTATACATAATAGTATCACACACAAGATAAAGGAAAGAACAAATAGACACAATCTTTTCTTTGCCCCCCACAACAACACTTGCTTTATCTTTACATGCAACACTCTCACAGTCCTCCTGTTGTATTGGACGGATGTTTTACAAAATTGATTTTACGGCTGCCGCATACAACACGCTTCCAGTCCTCGCGTTGTACTGGTCTGACAGTTGTTCCGGCGACCCCAACTACCAGACCAACATGATGTTCTTGCCGAAAAAAGACAAGATGCAATGTCTTCACAAGTAGCGCTTGCACAATGTTTGCCTTTGCCCACACCATCATTTAATGTTCCCGTTTTAGACCGTATTGCAGGTTGGCAATTGCAGTCGTGGATTTGATAATTTGGCGGACTGGCGTGTCCCTTTTCTCCCCACTTAGGCCATCTTGCTTCTTCATGATAAATCCAGAGCAATTCGATTTTAGCTATACCGAATAGTCGTGTGCGACAAACCTCAACTCTACAATTGGTACCTTCTCCGGTACCCGAGGTAGGAAAAATATTAGAGGTTAAACCAAGAGGGTCATGACTGCTCATTGGATTCCCACCCACATACCCATACACATTCGGCCCATCTACCAACCCCGCCGGATCCGCTGATGTCCAGCGGTTCATACTCGGGCTGTAGTAGCGATAGGGGAAATAGTACATCTGCGACTCAGCATCCCACGGCTTACCCGTAAACTCATGATACGGAGAATTGCCATAGGCATAACTCCGTTGTCCAAAGGGCAGGTGCACGTTCTGAGACACCACGGTCTTGGACTGGTCAAATCCATGGGTACTTGTCCCCAGATGGTCATGAGTAAGGTAGGTATAGGCGGCATTGGCAGGAACACCGCTGGCGTCCAGGTCAGCCTCGGCCAAAGCCGTGTGGCCAAAGGGCACAAAGAAGCGGTCAAAGCCGCTGATGCCCCAATCCGGCGTGGTGTCCTGGTATTGGGCCAACACGGAAGTTCCTGTGTCCCAGCGCCAGTACGTGGTATCATTGCCAATGGCTTTCAGACGCCGCTTGCCCAGGCCGTCGTAATTGTACTGCACCACCGCCGTTTCGGTTGGGAAGTTACTGTCTATTCGCTTCAGTTTGTCCCCAAACCGATACGTGTATGTGGCCGTATAGGACTGCCCGCTGATCGTGGCGCTGCGTGAGGCCAGGCGTCCCCACGGATCGTAGGTATAGGACGAGGTCACGCCCGACATCGTCATAGTCGCCAGCTGGTTCGCCGGGCCGTAGGTGAAAGTCATGGACTGTCCCGCGTGGATGCTGCGGCTGCACACGCGGAACTCATCAAATTCGAAAGGCATCACCCCGCTCACGCGCACCCGCAATGCGTTCGTGGTCACGCCAAGGTTGGTTGTGGTCTCCAGAAGCCGTCGCAGCGTGTCGCCCCGTTCGCACGCGAACAGTATTACTGAACTACCATCCAACTGGATGTATATTTCGTACCAGACATCCTGCGCGGCAAAGACAATGCCCGTGTAGGCCAGGTCCTGCTCCACGCCGTTCGCCTTCTCCACCACAATCAGCATATTCCACATAAAGCGCACGCCCAGCCAGTTGTTCGCGTCCACATAACGCAATTGGACCATGCTGTTATCCAGTCCACCGCCCGTGCCCGTGCGCTTGAAGGCATACCATACATCCGCATTGCCATAGGTATTGGCCGTAGAGATCGCCCGCGCCCCCGACTGCGGCACCGGCACCAAAGCGCCTGTAGCCGCGCTCCACGTGCCCGATTCCACAGTCCACGCGGGGCTGCCGGTAAAGTCGCCGTCCATAAAGGCGTCATAGACCCGGCTGGTATAACTGTAGCGTGTCTGAGACAGCATATTATCCGCCGCGTCATAGGTATAGGCCAGGCGCAGTTGAGGGGCGCCATCGCTTTGGTACCACAATGCGCGGATCAGCCGGTCCCGGTGGTCATACTCGTATTCCCGGTCCGCCTGGTACGCCGACCGGGCGTCCACCATGCGCAGGATAGTGCCGTCATCCCCCAGCACATACTGCCAGCCCGCACGCGCGCCCGAGGCCGGACTGTCCTTATGCACCAGGCCCGTCAGCCGCCCGTCATCATCGTAGGTATATTCCGTGCGCTGTCCGTTCGGCCAGGTGTAATAGGACAGCTGCCCCGCATTATCGTAGTTGAATCCCCACTGCCGGTTGCCCGGCGCCGTGATGGTGCTCAGCTGGCCTGCCGTGTTGTAGGCATAGCCGTAACTGTTGCCCGTCTCATAAGCGTCCATGGCCACGGGCCGTCCCAGCGCGTCGTAGGTGTAAGACAATTCCGCGTCATCGTAGTCCGTATAGGTGGTTACTTTTCCGTTGTCATCATAAGCGAATTCATGGCCGTCGTTGCCCGAACCGCCCGTCCAATCGTCCACCCGGGTCAGTTTGCCGTTGACATCGTAATAGTAATCCACATCATTCACCACGGCGCCGTTATCGTTCGTCGTGCGCTTCCGGGTTAGCTGCCCCGTAGTGTCATTGTAGAAATACTCAATGGGGTCCACAACAATATTCACTGCAGGCGTCCGCGTTTCCGCACGCGTGCGATAGAGACGCCCATACTGATCATAATCGTTCCAGATATGAAGCGCCCCAAAATCACAGGTATCCAGCAGGCTGCACCATTCGCCATGACTGGTACGGGTCACCTGGCCCCGTTCATTGTAGGCAAAGTTGATGTCCTGCCCCTCACCGTCGGTCACCTTCACGAGCCAGCCGGATATATTGTATTCATTTTCCACCAGCGTATCCTCTACAGCGCCCACCTGAAGCCAGGTTCGCGTCATCAGGCCCCGGTAGTCGTATTCGTAATGAGTCGTCTTACCCCCGAAATCCGTCTTGCTGATCATGTTGCCCAGTATATCATAGGTGAAGGTTTGTTGTCGTCCTTCTTCCGTGAGCACACTGACCAGGCGGCCCATGCCGTCATAGCTATAGGCGGTTTCGTGGCCCAGGGGATCGGTCTGCAGGATGAGATTGCCGTTGTTGTCATAGTCGAAGAACAGCTGACGGTTGTCCGGCAGCGTGATGGACGCAATCTGGCCCGACGCGCCGCCGCAACTCGGGCAGCCGCCCGTATAGGTATACGTGGTGGTCCGGTTGGCGGGGTCCGTCTGGGTCACCATACGACCCAGGTCATCATAGGTACAGGTCCACGTGTTGCTTTCGTAGTCCGTGTGGGAGGTCATGTTGCCCCGGCTGTCGTAAGTGTAGGACTGGGTGTCGCTGGACGCATTGGTACGCGACGTTACCTGGCCGTAGGCGTCATAGGCGATGCTAAGCCCGTTGCTGCCCATGTCCGGCGGTTTCACTTGAACCAGCCGGTCATAGGCGTCATAAACGAATTCCGTCATGGGGCCCTTGTATAGATCGTCCGCTGTACCCGGCCCATACTGGCGGATGGGATACAGGCCGCCTCCGGCTGGGTATTCATAGCGGTAGTAGACATAGCCGCAGGCGTACTTGGTCACACGTCCGTCGTCATTGTACCAGTACTGCACCGCCACATTACCGACCGCGGTGAGATCGTAGTTGTTCTCGTAATAGTAATTCCACTGGTCATAGGTAGCCCCGCCGGGCTCATGGTAATACCGGGCATAGTCCACGCGCACCCCATGACCGTCCACCTTGAAGAAAAACCGGGATAAGGCGGCCGCGCCGTCATAGTTCCGTACATCCGTATAATCTTTATAGGTCTTCTCATATACCGTGGTGAGCCCGTCGGGAAAGGTCAACGCGGTTTCCGTGGTGCTGATGAAATTATTGCCCGGCACATACCCATAGGTGCAGGCGATCTCCAGCTGGTTGCCTTCCTTGTCCGTGATTTTGGAAGGATACATGCCCACCACGGTGTTGTCATACACCCCCTCTTCATATTCGAAATACACCGTATCATCCGGGTTATCGTCAATCTCCACAGAACGCAGGTAGTTGTACGGCGTACCCTGTCCCGTTTTATAGGGACCGTAACTGTACTCCACCTTCTTGAGAATTTCCGTGCCCGCGCCGTCGGGCTGGAGCAGGTCCACGCGCTCAATAAGATTGCCCGAATAATAGAACTGCAAGTAGCGGTCGTCCCCGGACGGGGCCGTCACCTGGGAGAGCCGCCCAAAATTCGTGGAGATACTGTCCGCACCCGTTAACCACAGGTCGGCGTAGGCCAGGGTGAAGGTATTCCCCGAAACATCCTCGAAGGACTCCAAGCGGCAATATCGCTCCAAATCATTGATAGGCGCACTGAACCGGCAGGTAATGCCGTCGGGAAACTCGATTTCCACCCAGCCTTCCTGGACATGGCGTCGGGCGCGGATGGCCCGTTCCGTGCGTAATGCGTTGACGTCTTCTTCATCCATATCCAGCGGGGCGCGCTGGTAGAGGTCATACCCGTTCACATTCGTGTCGGTCCGTGTAAAGCGCTTGAAATTCCCGTTGGCGTCCACATAGGCCAGGTAGCCGTTTGCGCTGGACAGGCGCACATGGACGTTGAAGTTATGACGCCAGCCGTTGCCGATATTGTTTTTGTAGGGGCGCGTTTCGGAGGCCATATAGTCCCGGTGTTTGCCCCAGGGATTGTAGTAGACGCGCCTGAAGAAAAAATCCATGGCGCCCCGCGTAGGCACATGGATATCGGTTTGCATCATAGACATGGCCCGGTGATTGGTGCCCATGCTTACGGTCAGGGCGCTGCCGCCGAAGGGGATATTCGGGTTCACCGACGGGTTGGCCGGATCGGCCATGGCCCCGGGCGTATTCACATAGGGACCGTTATGGATATCTCCCGGCGATGACGTGCCCTTGGAATGGGGCGCCGAAGTCGGGTTATTCCCCCCGCCACCACCCGTGCTAGGACCACCGTAGTTCGGGGGGCGCTCGGGGGGACATCCTTCGGGCCGGTCCTGATTAATACACTGCATATACGCTTCCGTCATACCGATATAGAAACCGTCACTCTGGCCGCCCCGGATGGTTTCCAGGGTGGCCGTGTCAACACCGGTGTATACATCCGGCTCCGACACGAGCAGCGCGTACCCGGAAAAGAGGGCGTCAAAATCCTCATGCGATACTATATGGGGACCCTGCAGATCCTCTACGCTGATATCGGTAGCTGTCACAGCGGAAACAAACACGAAATGGTTGGGTGACAGATGGGCGATAGCCGGGGCGGTCAGGGAAGCCGCGCCGGAAACCTTCACGCCGTATGCAGTTAGCCCGGCGGCGACCGCCGCCGCTTGCAGGCCGGCCAGTGACGTGCCGGAATAGTCCATGCCGCTGTCTTCCGCCAAGGCGCGCAGGTCCGCGTCCTTGCCCTGTGACTCCAATAACAGGGCCAGGGCATAGGGGCCGCACCATTCCATGCCGTACTCCGCCACCAGCGCGTCGCCCCGTCGCTGTTCTTCCATGCCCGCGGCAATGGACGCTTCCAGGTCCTTCGCAATTTGTTGAATATTATCCGCCCACGACGCGCCCGGGAACAGGTCCAAAAGCGTTCTAAAGGTACGCGCCGCGTCGCGAAGATTTCCGCTCTGGTCTAGAACGCTGGCCACACGCATCAGCGCCTTGTCCAGGTATTCTCCGTCCGGCCAGGCGTCCATGTACCCATAATAGGCCGTCAATATCCTTTCCGTCTGATGCAAGTCCGCCAGTTCGGTCAAATACGCTGTCATGTAGGCAGCCGCATCCGCAAGGCGTCGGTTATCGCCGTCCGCCGCCGGCGCCGCTTCAAAATACCGGCGCGCCGTACCGAACTGACCCATCTGGTAATGAATATAGCCTAGGCCGAAGTTCAGGTGCGCCCGTAGATTGGGAGAAGCCGTTTCTTCCTGCAACATCCGCTCCGGCACGGAACCGGAATATTCATCCACCACGTTCATGGCCTGCACACTGCCTTCGACAATATCATTGTACGCGCTGTTATAGTGGGTAGCCAAGGCATGGCGCGCGGCAAACTTCAGCATCGAATTCGATGTCTCGCCGCTGATCACCAACTGCAACCGGGCCATACCCGTGTCCAGCTCGGACCGGCCCAAATCCCGACAGGACAACAAATAGTGACCGGGGATAAATAGCTGGTAGGGCGAATCGGAAAAATCCCGCATGGCCGACAACGCCGTATCCCGGCTATATTCCAAGTAGGCCTGGGCGTCTTTGCTACCGCCTGATGCCAGCATGGCATGTCCGGTGACCTGATAGGCAGCCACCAGCCAATAGACCGCCTTATCCGATGCGCATTCGGCATACGGCGGCAGCGCATCCGTAAAGGCGCGCAGTTCGTCCACATCCGCAATGCCCCGGTCCGCATCCCAGACCAGGTTGTTCAACGCCGCATCCACCGCGAGGGACTCGGAGGAAGCCGGCCAGGTGTTCACAATGGCAAAATACGCCAGGAAGGCTTCACTAACGCGGGACTGCGCCAGCGACGCGTCGCCTTCGGCCAACACTTGTTCCGCACTTGGCGATGATGACGCCGGAACCGACAACGTTGAGAGCGCTGAAGCGTCCGCTTCTCCTTCATCGGCAGGCGCCGCCCCTTGCGTCACTTCTTTGCCGGAACGATACACCCGGACAGCGCCGCGTTCTTTCCCCTCCCGGGAGGAACGCACGGTATAGGCTTTGGCAAGCAGGCTGTCCAGCGGGGTAACCGTAGCGGAGGGTGCCGGTAAAAAGCGTGCCAGGCGGATACGCTGTTCGCGCGGCAGTTGCCCGGCGCTTTCTCCTGGGGTTGTCTGCCGGTCCTCAGATATGCTTATCTCCGAGGAAACTTCACCAAGTAGTCCTGTGTCCGCCTTAATAGCATCTGCACCAAGGGGTGTTGGCAATGGTTCTACCGGTATATGCCGAGAAAGCCGCATCGGCAAGGAGGCTTCTTCAGCGGAGACAGACGCCACAGGCCATACCCCCATGGAAAAGGGAAGCAGGGTGGAAATTACCAGCGCAGTGACCACTGCGCCGAAATTGGTTACCCCCTCCCTGCGGACACTTATAAATACTGCAAATATACCGCACCTCCTGAAAGTTCAGGCCGTCATTATGCTGAATGGCTGTATGTCTTCATGAAATACATGTTATGCCCTACACCTTTTTTATACCCCATTTCGTTTAAAATGTCAAGTAGAATTCGCCGTAGATATAGGTGGAATGAGGGTAAAAAAATGACAGGGTGGCCCCGGCGGCTTGTTACGCCTTACCAGGCGGGCTTCTACCCGCAAGGTCTCAAAGAAGGGTTTCGTATGTAGACTTCACATTACATCCTCCTTTCACGAGCTTACTTGACACACAAGGACTGACTCCCCAAAAACAAGCCTAACCCATTATTGCTATCAACAACATCTCTGTTTTGGGGTGTCTATCCCTCCTCTGAGGGCTTAAGCTAGTGCCATTCGCGTCTGCCCCCGTTTTGCGGACACAGGAATAAACATTCACGGCAAAGCCGTTTAGTCCAACAGGAAAGTTCAGGCAGTGTGGCCGGCCATCGCGAACTATCCGCATTCGGAACATTCTCAGAATTAATGTGAAGCGGGCCGAAGAATATGAATGCCAAGTCGGGGTATTGAGAAGGTCAAGGCGCCCTTCCGGACAGAAGCTTCGTTTCCGGAACCGCTATCCGTATAGACAACACCTTCAAGCGTATCCAACCCGTTTAGGGTATACGTAACCGGGAAAAAATATTCGTTGACGATGATCCACCAGGTCTCTCCGTTTAATGTTTTTCCGAGCACCGGAAGACTCAGGATGTTGTCGTTCAGGCTTAGTGGAAATACACCCATCACCCAGGCGTCAATGGTTGGCGCGACGGGTGAATCGGGCGCCGTCAACAAGGACTGGTTGTCCGCCAGTTCCCGGACAACGGTGAGAATGCCCTTCCAGCATTCAGAGTCTTTTTCAAGAACATGAGTACCCCAGTACAGAATGCCTCGGGCCCCCCGGGCAACGGCATCGTAGGCCATGAACCGGGATTCTTCAAGGGTTGGCCATTGGGCGGGTTCCTCTTTGATGGCAAACAGCTCGCCGGACAGATATCCCCAGCTCATCCCCTGCAACACCATCCACACGGGTTTACCGGGCGCGCTTTCCTGCATCCTCGAGGTGGTCACGCCGACCCAACCCAAACCGATGCGGGAGATATCCATCGGATGGGTGGGATACGGCATCAGCGGATAGATGTCGGCGCCTACAATGTCCGCTGCGCGGCCAAATCCTTCCAACAATCGAACGGAATTACCCGCCGCATGATTTAACCATACAGGATGATGCGGATCCAGTTCCTTAATTTTCTCATACCCTGCCAATAGGCCATCCCGTAACGCCGATGCATTCTTGTTAAAAAGCGTGGTCTTTTCCTTCAAAGTTCCTTCGGAAGAAAGGGCATTTACGGCACACATCCACAAGCCTTCATCGGGCCCTTCCCAAATCGCCAGGGCAGGATGGGCGCCGCAGCGTGCCACCATTTCTTCCAGTTGTGTCTCGCGGGCGATGGAATCCGGGCCCAACTGCATCAGGCCGCCGGTGTTTATCCAGGCGTAGAGCCTGTGCCTGTGAAGACGGTCGAGTGAGACGTTATCATCGGAGCTGCGCACAAGATTAAATCCTGCGTGAGCGACGTCCTCCAGCACGGCATCTTCGGCCGGGTTCTCATAGAGTCCCATAATGAAGGTGCGCTCTCCATTTACCAGGAGCATGCGGTCCGCATCAATGGCTACATCCGCTGCGAAAGCGGACCATGGAAATCCCATGAGGGCGGCCAGAATTACGGCACGAAATCGAAACCTCATTGGTTGCCCTTTCCCCGGCGGTTTAAACCGGTTTGTTTTCGGAATCCTTTACATCCGAAAGACTTTAAAGGGGGGCGTGAGGTTTCACGAAAATTCATGGGCAGGCGCTGGCGGGAAAGGGCCGTCACCGCTAAAGGACTTAAACGACAATAAGGACATCAAGGACATCTGTGGTGACCGCACAAATGACTTCAGGGGGTGCTGTTTGGGCGCGCCCTTTGTACCCCTGTGGTACTTTGAGTTCTTTGTAAAGTCGTTGTTATTTTCGGGCAACCTTATCATCGAGAATTGCCCATAACTCCTCCCTCAGGGGGGAAAACAGACTCAAGGCTTATTGTGATACCCCTCCCCCTATATTCCGTGTGAAACGGCGTTACCCCGAGGCATTTTCCCACCCATTGGAAATCAGCGCATATCCCTCTTCATAAACTTCCTCAAGGCTGTTGGAGAGATCGCGCCACACGCAGGTGGTCGCCGCCAAATCCGGCATCGTTCTGCCAAAAGCCTCTATGGTAATCCAGCCGTCATAATTGCTTTGTCGCAGTGCGGAGAAGGTCTCGGGCCAGGGTATATGGTCACGGCCGGGGGTGCCGCGATCGTTGGCGGAAACATGAAAATGGCCCAATACATCCCCTTCCTCAAGAATACAGCCGACTGGGTCTTTCTCTTCAATATTGCCGTGAAAGGTGTCATACATGGCCTTAAAACAGGGATGCCCCACGCGCCTGACATATTCGGCGGCATCGTGGAGCGTGTTCAGGAAATAGCATTCAAAGCGGTTGAGGGGCTCAATGGCCAGGAGCACATTCGCATCCCCCGCTTCACAAGCCATATTCCAGTGTATCTCCGCCGCCCGTTCTTTGTCCTCTTCCGTAGGGCCTTCCCCGGTAAAAACTCCAAGCGGCTGGTAATAGGGACCACACAATACCTCCGCATGCAAGGCCTCACAACATTCCAGTACCCAATGGAGATAGTCCCGCGCGCCTTCCCGCTCCTTTTCATTGGGGCTGATGGGATTGTGGGCCTGGTCTGGAATCACCGTAACGGCCGTACACAGCAATCCGTTATCCATCAAAGCGCGCCCTACGTTCGCATAGTGTTTTACATCCCCGTTGAACAAGGGAATTTCCACACCGTCATACCCTGTATTTCTCAGTGTTTTGAACAGGGGGTAATGCTCTTCCGTTACAAAAGGCGTCCATAACAACATGTTAAAACCGATTTTCATAATACCCTCCCATCAAAGGCGCGGTTACGTAAATGTCCATGTCATAGCATCATACCCTTACCATCATACTAAACAAAGTGTACGGTATCCAGCATTTTTTTTGCATCCTATTTTTGTCCGGCATACAATGCTGCTTTGTCCTTTCATGATACTATTCCATAGTGTGAAGGGAAGGCCGTTATGAAATGCAATCGAAGTAGAAAGGAAGGTCATTCCATGAACAGACGGATTTATGCACACTGTAATGTCAGAATGCTTGCCGCCGCGCTCCTCCTTGCCGGGATTTTTCTGACGGCCGCTACCGCTGCGCCGGTTGAAATGCCGTGGGACAAGGACGCCCTGTTTAAAACTCCCGAAATCTTTCCAGCGGAAGAGTTCTCCGAGCCGGGTATCCGCGCGTTATTTTATGAAGGGTTGCCTTTTCAGGAAAAACCTACCCGGGTGTTCGCCTGGTACGGGACGCCAACCGGCGCCGCCGGGGAGAAGTTTCCCGGCATGGTACTGATCCATGGTGGCGGCGGCACGGCCTTTGCCGAATGGGTACGCCTTTGGGTGAAGCGCGGCTACTGCGCCATCGCCCTGGATACCTGCGGCTGTGTGCCCCGGGGCGAATACGGCAATTGGGAACGGCATGACGCCGGAGGGCCCGCAGGCTGGGGCGGCTTTGACCAACTGGATGCGCCAATTAAAGATCAGTGGACCTATCATGCCATAGCCGACGTGTTGCTGGCCCACTCACTACTGCGTTCTTTTCCGGAGGTAGATGCGGAGCACACGGGTATTACCGGCATTTCGTGGGGCGGCTATCTGACCTGTATTGCCTCGGGTGTTGATTCGCGGTTTAAATGTGCTGTTCCCGTTTATGGGTGCGGCTTTCTGGGTGAGGATTCCGCCTGGGTGGATACCTTCAAGGGCATGGGTGAAGAAAAAGCGACGGCATGGCTGGGACGATGGGACCCGTCCGTGTACCTGTCCGGGGCGGCAATGCCCATGCTCTGGGTGACGGGCACCAATGATTTTGCCTACCCCATGAACGCCCTGCAAAAGTCCTATCGCCTGCCCGGCGGACCGCGCACCCTCTGCATCCGCATACGCATGCCTCACGGCCATGGGGGCGCGGGCGAAAATCCGGAAGAGATACATGCCTTCACCAACAGCATTCTGCGTTCAGGCGGCCCGCTGCCCGTTATTACCGCGCAAGGCAGAGACGGACAGACCGCCTGGGCAACCTTTGCCGCCGGAACGCCGGTCGAAAAAGCGGAACTCGTCTATACCAAGGCTGTGGGAAAATGGCAGGACCGTCTCTGGGAAAGCGTACCAGGGCGGGTCAACCAGGAAGCGGGCAGGGCGACCGGTATCCTTCCGGAGGGCACAACGGTGTACTATCTGAACCTGACGGATGAAAAAGGGCATATCGTCAGCAGTGAACATGAAGTTCTCACAGATTAAATCAGGCGCCTTTTTGATTGAATAAGAAAACGGACCGCCTTATTAGATCCCCGTCCTCAGTGCAACGGGCGAGACGCCCGTGCCACGCAGTTTAGCCTGTTTGTTTCACCCTGGAGTGCATTTTGGGAGATTATCGGCTCGCAGCGGCTACAAAAACAAGAAGTTAGGTGTGTTATTCATACTTGAGAAAAAATGGGACTGTTCCCGCCGCACCATACCATAATTGGCGGATAAAGCATTTAGACTATGGCAGTATTTTGGACCGGGATACACAAATTGATCAAGCGGCGGGAACTGTCCCGCTTTTTTCGGTCTTGCTCCATGGGCCCGCAAAAAATTTGGGACAGCCTCCGGCGCGTTTTAAGATCGCGTACAATATTCAAGGGCTTCGCATGCGCCGGATGCAGTTCGCGGTAGGAATGGCCCTTACGGGCCACCCCCCGCACAGATCCCGGCGCGCGGTATTACCGCACCGGGCTCCTACCTTGGGTTATGACGTTTTCAGTCGCATATTTGGATAAGGTTGTGTGATTCGCGGTCGTGGTAGCCATTGTTGTGCCAGCCTGTCCATGTACTCCCATGTAACACGTTTCTTCTTGTCGCCGCGTCTGCGCAGCATCCGCTTCCAGATTTTAAGAACCTGGTAACGAAACGTACTCAGCGCACGGATATTTCGGGGCACTCCGTAGTACTGATAGTGGCCTTGCAGTACTTTACGAAGCCACTGTCCCGTGTCGCTGATGGCGCGATGCATTCGGCGGCGCATTTCCTGTGTGAGCGCTTCCAACTTTGCATGCATCTTTTTGGCCATGGTGATGCGAAGTACACAAAACTTTCCCCGGCGCGTTTTACCGCAGATGTGGGTAAAGCCAAGAAAGTTAAACGTCTCTGGCTTGCCCTCTCCACGCGCCTGACGGTTCTGGGCTGCAAATCGTCCGAATTCAATGAGTCGCGTCTTCGTCTCGTTAACCTGAAGATTGAACTTCTTCAATCGCTCGCGCAACTCACCTTGGAACTTTTCTGCTTCGTCCCTGTGTTGGAACCCCACGATAATATCATCTGCATAGCGTATAATGATCATGTCGCCACGGGCTGCCTGCTCACGCCATTGTTGCGCCCATAAATCGAACGCGTAGTGCAAGTAGACATTGCCCAGCAACGGTGAAATTACGCCGCCTTGCGGCGTGCCTTCTTCATTCGCGCGCCATACTTGATCTTCGAGTACTCCTGCCTTTAGCCACTTCTTGATATGCCGTTGAACGCGTCGGTCGCCTATTCGGTGTTCCATGAAGCGAAGCATCCAGTCATGATCGATTGTATCGAAAAATCCCCGTATGTCCGCATCAAGAACCCAGTTTATCTTGCGCCGTTCTAGGCCTACCGTCACTGCATCCAGCGCTTTGTGTTGGCTTCGGCCGGGACGAAAGCCATAGGAAAAACCCAGGAAGTCTGTCTCGTAGATACCATTGAGCACTTCCACCGTCGCCCGTTGGACTATCTTGTCTTCCAGCGAGGTGATGCCTATGGGCCGTTCGCGACCATCCGGCTTGGGAATATACATCCGTTTTACCGGCCGTGCCTTGTACGCACCCCGTTGCAGGCGCATGCTTAAATCCTTGAGGTGGTCCTCCAAGGTTTCTTCATAGTCGTGCCATGTTACTGCGTCCTCGCCCGGGGCCGCGTTACGCTTGAGCGCTTGGAAGGCTTGCCGAAGGCGATTGACGTTGTAAACATGGTGCCACAGTGCTGTGAATCGTGTTTTCTTATCCTTTCTTGCTGCTGCACGTATCCGGTCAAGCGCATGTTGCAGGTCCACCTGGCCTTGAGTCCAGAACCTGGTTTGCTCAACCTGATTTCCCTTGGTCAAGCCCCTTCCCTCCAGACACTCCGCGGGAGGCTTATAAGACCGTCCTTTGTTCGCGTCCTTCTTTGGTACTATGAGCTTGTCAGACTTCCCGTCATCGTTCATCACGGCTGTACTTTCTTTTTGGCCGCACGGTCCTTGATATCCAAGGACAATAACGGGATCTCCCGGGTTCCGCGCAAGGAGCGTCTGCACGTGCTAGGGGTCTTCGACCTCGCGGGGTCTGGCAGCGTGTCGCGATTGCGACGGTGCCAGTGTGGCCTTCCGCATATGGGAACATCGTCGGCACCCCGGAAAAGAAAATTTTCGCGGCTCAATACCCTGCCCATGCTCTCCCCTGCCAATGCTTGCCACAATCCCTCTCGGGAAAACAGCCATGGCCCGGGGCCAGTGTGGTTCGCTACTCCTTCACTGTATAAGACTTTCACTTACTACTCCTTGCCGGCTTTTCCCGGCGCTTCTCCCATTTTTTGCTCCGTACTTGCTACTCACAACTAGGTTGCGGGCAACGACCGCGTTGGAAATTAGCCCCAGGTTGCAGTACTCCGACACCCGGGGTGCTCGGCTGTGAAAACGAGTAAGAGAGACGTGTAGGAGAGACGTTGATAAAAGCGACACAATCTGTTACGCTATTCCCGATGCTCGGAGTGTCACCCGATGTGAGATTGACAGTTCCAAGTAATGTAAACCTTAGGGGTAACGTCAGACCTGTTTTTTATATGTAGATTGTCAGGTAAACCTAGTATCATGCCAAAAACAGTTTCATTAACCGTGGAAATACCGGACAGTGTTTCTGAAAACGAGGCGCGCCTCTCTCTGGCGCTGAAACTCTTTGAGTTGTCCCGGGTATCCTTAGGTCAGGCGGCAGAAATCGCCGGTTTTTCCAAACATGCCTTTATCGAGGTGCTGAGCCAATATCACATCCCCGTCGTTAATTATCCTGCGGAAGACCTTCGCGAGGAAATGAATGCATGAAATTGGCGGCTGTCGCTGATAGTATATGCCAAATAAGTCATGACAGACCATGAAATAGCGAGCGTGGTTTTCTTTATTGAAGTTTAGAACCGGATCTATTTCGTGTTCATTCACTGATTCACAAACGAACAGCATCAGCATAATGGTCAATGGGGGATCGGCTGATTTCCCTTATGAGATTTTGTCTAACAACGGTATAAACTTTGACTTGCCGTTACGCAGCACTTCATTACCAGCCGGTTATGCGGAGCGTTGTACTGAAGAGAGATAAGACCTTATGACGAAAGAAGCAAGAGCGCGAATTCTCATCAACGACCTTCTTAAAAGGGCCGGGTGGCGATTCTTCGACGACGAAACCGGACAGGCGAATATCGCCCTTGAGGCCAATGTCAAGATTAAGAAGAAGGCCCTCGACGCCTTAGGAAACGATTTCGAGAAAACATCCAGTGGCTTCGTTGACTATCTTTTGTTGGACGCGCGCGGATTCCCAATAGCCGTGTTGGAGGCCAAGTCCGAGAATCTGGACCCCCTTGTTGGTAAGGAGCAGGCACGGCGATATGCCCATTCCCAGAATGTTCGGTTCGTCATTCTTTCCAATGGTAACCTGCATTACTTCTGGGACCTCCAGCAGGGCAACCCGGTTCTAATCACGGAGTTCCCAAGACCTGATTCCTTCACGAGCTACCAAGCCTTCAACCCTAATCCTAACGCCCTGGTCGGTGAGAAGGTTGAGACTGACTACGTTGCGGTTACGCAGAATCCCAACTACCGCAACGACCCCCGCTGGACCGATGCCGGTCAGCGTGAGGCGTTCGTCAAGGACGCGGAACTGAAGTTCCTGCGCCCGTACCAGATTCGCGCGGTCGCTGCTCTTCAAGAAGCCGTCAGCAAAGCGCAGACTCGCTTTCTATTTGAAATGGCGACCGGCACGGGCAAGACCCTGACCGCCGCCGCCGTGATCAAACTCTTCATGCGGACTGTCAACGCGAAACGCGCCCTGTTTCTTGTGGACCGGCTTGAACTCGAAACGCAGGCATGGAAAGCCTTTGTCCGTCTCCTTAAGAACGACTTCCGCACGGTCATCTACAAAGAAAACCGGGACGACTGGCGCAAGGCGGAGATCGTCGTTTCCACGGTACAGAGCCTCCAGTTCAACAACAAGTACCGCCGTCTGTTCTCGCCCGCAGATTTCGACCTCCTGATCTCCGACGAGGCCCATCGGTCTATCGGCGGCAACAGCCGCGCCGTTTTCGAGTACTTCATCGGCTACAAACTCGGTCTTACCGCCACCCCGAAGGACTACCTCAAGAAGTTTGACCCAGCCCGGATCAATGCCCGCGACCCCCGCGAATGGGAACGTCGGCAACTGCTTGACACCTACAAGACATTCGGATGCGAGTCCGGCGCGCCGACCTTCCGCTACAGCCTCATAGACGGCGTCCGCGAAGGCTACCTCCTGAATCCGGTCGTCGTGGATGCCCGAACAGAAATCACCACCGAACTGCTGGCGGACGAGGGCTATGCCGTCATGCAAGAAAACGAGGACGGCGAACTTGTCGAGCAGACCTTCTTCAGCAAGGACTTCGAGAAGAAGTTCTTCTCCGACGAAACGAATGCTATTTTCTGCGACACCTTCATGAAAAACGCATTGTGCGACCCGCTCAGCGGCGAGGTCGGCAAGTCCATCATCTTCTGCGTCCGGCAAGACCACGCGACGCGGATCGTCCAGAAGTTGAACGAGATGGCCCACGCCAGGTATCCCGGCAAGTACAACTCGGACTTCGCAGTCCAGGTGACATCCAGCGTGGCCGACGCACAACAGATGGCCGCCAGCTTCGCGAACAACAACCTCAACGGCCACACTCGCTTCCTCGACGGCTACATCAGTTCCAAGACCCGCGTTTGCGTTACCGTGGGCATGATGACCACCGGCTACGACTGCGAGGACCTGCTCAACATTGTCCTGCTCCGCCCCATCTTCTCCCCGACCGACTTCATCCAGATCAAGGGCCGAGGCACGCGTAAGTACACCTTCCGCTACACCGAGAAAGACGGTGGGCAGCCCCAGGAGCACGCGAAACCCAAGGAGAAGTTCAAACTCTTCGACTTTTTCGCCGTCTGCGAATACTTCGAGAAGAAGTTCAACTATGACGAAATCATCGAGCTTCCTTCGTTACGTCCGCCGGGACCACCCCCACCGCCACCGCCCCCACCGGGACCGGACGGCTACACAAATGTTGATCCCGACCCGCTCAGGTCGCAGATAGAGTATGTCGTCCCCGTTTATGGCATGAAGATTGACCGCAAGTTCTTTGAACGCTTCGAAGATAAGGTCAAGACCGTGCCGGAGGTCAGGGCGCGCTACGAGCAAGGCGACATCAAAGGCGCGGAGGAGGTCGTCATCGCCACGCTGTTCAACAAACCGGAAGACTTCTTCAATCTCGACAAACTGCGCAAGGCAGTCCAGGCTGACCGCCGCATCACGCTCCGGGAGATTCTTGCAAAAGCATTCGGCGAAATTGACCGGTTCCCTTCCAAGGACGAGTTGCTGGAAGAGGAATTGGCGAAGTTCGTCTCCATCCACAAGCCGGACGCTCCGCACATGCCCGTCATCGGCCAGTTCTTCAAAGCATATCTGACCGATGGCGCGGTCCGCGCGATCGTGGACTCTCGCGAATTCGGGCGACTGGCTGATAATCCCAAAGTCTCACTGGCCGACATCAAGGCGCTGAACGGCTGGCGCGATGTTATCCCGGAGTATGTGAAAGACTACGTATCATTGAACCAGTTTGCCGCATAGGAAGAAGACATGCTCGATACCCAAACTAAATCCAAGATTGATTCCGCCCGTGACATTCTCGTCGGCAAGGTGCCCGACCCGAAATCTCAAGTGGAACAGATCACTATCGCCCTGATTTAAAAGTTCATGGATGACATGGACCGCCAGTCCGAGGAACTCGGCGGCAAGGCGACGTTTTTCACCGGCGAATTCAAGAAATACCGCTGGGCGCAATTGCTCGACAAGCGCTATAGCGGACATGAACGCCTGCTTCTCTATGCTGAAGGCATCGAGAAGATGAACGAGAACAAGAACATCCCCCAACTGTTCCGGGACATTTTCAAAGGCGTCTTCCTGCCCTACCGCGACCCGGAGACACTAAATCTCTTTCTCAAGGAGATAGACGGGTTTACGTATGACCACAGCGAACGGCTCGGCGACGCGTTCGAATACTTGCTTTCCGTTCTCGGCACCCAAGGCGACGCCGGCCAGTTCCGCACCCCGCGCCACATTATTGACTTCATCGTCGCGGTTGTGGATTCGAAAAAGAATGAGACGATTCTCGACCCCGCTTGTGGTACGGCCGGATTCCTGATTTCGGCTTACAAGCACATCCTGAAATCCAACGAGAGTCTGACCCCCGACGAGCGTGCGTGGCTGATGACCAACTTTCGCGGCTACGACTTCGCGCCGGACATGGTGCGGCTGGCTCGTGCCAACATGTATCTTCACGGCTTCCCGAATCCCACGATTCATGAATACGACACGCTGACCAGCGAAGAACGCTGGGACGAACGCTATGATGTCATACTGGCCAATCCGCCGTTCATGTCGCCCAAGGGCGGCATCCGGCCCCACAACCGTTTCTCCATCAAGGCCAAACGTAGCGAAGTGCTTTTTGTGGATTATATCGCCGAGCATCTCAGCCCCGGCGGACGGGCCGGCATCATCGTGCCCGAGGGCATCATCTTCCAAAGCCAGACCGCCTACAAACAACTGCGGAAGATGCTCGTGGAAGAATCCCTCATCGCTGTTGTGTCTCTGCCTGCTGGTGTGTTCAACCCCTATGCCAACGTTAAGACGTCCATCCTCCTTCTCGATAAGACCCTTGCACGCAAGACCAACGCCATTGCCTTCTTTAAAGTCGAAAACGACGGTTTTGGGCTCGGCGCACAACGACGACCTATTGAGAAGAATGATCTTCACGCCGCTTTAGCGGCAATTACGAATTACAAATTACGAATTACGAATGGGGAAGACATCTCAGACGGCGAATTCGATATGTCTTCTGATTCTCAATTCGTACTTCGTAATTCCCAATTTGTATTTGTTCCGAAGGCACGCATTGCCGAACATGGTGATTACAATCTTAGCGGGGAGCGGTATCGGGATAATGCTGTTAGGAAGTCATCATTCCCATTGCCGAGATTCGAGGAAGTCTGCACGCTTGCATATGGCACAAGTTTACCCAAGGAGAAGAGAATTGATGGTCCTTTCCCTGTAATTGGATCGAACGGTATTACTGGATACCATAATGAATATCTTGTCGAAGGCCCTGCAATAATTGTGGGACGAAAGGGGTCGGCGGGCGAAGTTACCTTAATCGAGCAAAATTGTTTTCCTATTGACACGACATACTACATCAAGCAAACTGAACCTAGTCAATCAGACATTGTTTATCTTTATTGGGTACTGAAAAGTCTCAATCTTCCGGAACTAAAAGGTGGTGCCGGTATACCCGGACTCAATAGAACGGATGTTTATCAATCGCATCAAATCCCCCTTCCTCCCTTATCGGTGCAGCAGGAAATTGTGGCGGAAATCGAGGGCTACCAAAAGGTCATCAACGGTGCCCGCGCCGTTCTCGACAACTACCGCCCCCACATTCCCATTGATCCTGAGTGGCCGATGGTGGAGTTGGGGGAGGTGTGTGAAATTAATCCCAAGAAATCAGAAGTTTTCGGAATTGATAAAACATCGTTGGTTTCATTTGTCCCAATGGCTGATCTTAATGAACATGAGATGTATTTTGAACCTAAGGAGAAAAAAAAGCTGAGCGAAGTTACATCCAGTTATACGTATTTCAAAGATGGGGATGTATTGATAGCAAAAGTAACCCCTTGTTTTGAGAATGGTAAGGCTGGCATTGCACGCAACCTCATTAACGGAATCGCCTTTGGGTCAAGTGAGTTCTATGTATTGCGCCCGAATGGAACTGCTTTATCTGAATGGCTTTTTCTTAGTGTAGCGAATCCAACAATTCGCAATATTGCCAAAGAACAAATGACCGGCACAGGAGGCTTGCAGCGGGTACCAAAGGCAGTTCTTGTAGAATATACTATCCCCCTGCCGCCCCTCGCCACGCAGCAGGCCATTGTTGCGGAGATAGAAACGGAGCGGGCGCTGGTGAGTGCGAACCGGGAATTGATTGCCCGGATGGAAAAGAAGATACAGGGGACGCTGGCGAGAATTTGGGGGGAAAAGTAATTACGAATTACGAATTACGAATTGGGAATTGACAAGCGCAGTATTTGCAGCAGGTCGACATTCACAAATTCAGGGCTGGTACATACAGATACAAAGTCTGGTTTAGGCCATCCACGAGGAATATTACGGCTTGTATTGAACCTGGACGCCAGTGTTGTCCAAGTTGCATCATCGAGCCACATTTCGGGGGAATCAATTCGCTCCTCGACCAGCCAATGGACGCGACAGGCGGGCCATCGGCGCATGGCATGATACATGCAATTGCCGATGTTACATTGCTTTTTTTCGTCCATCATGTCATGATGCTCATCCACGTGAAGAATGTGTGATGGGGCAGTTAAGGTACCGCGCTGTATGCGCTGTGTCCACCGGGTCACGGCATGATTGTGCTTATTCACAACAAAGTCAACGGGACGACCGGCCCAAGCGAGCATTTGTTCCAGACGTCGCACAGGATCGGACATCAGGTTGAAATAATCCAAGTCAATGTCCAGTATAGAACTCATGGGCACATGGTAACACACGTTCGACAGAACAAGCCATTCGCACCGAACCAGGCAGGAAACGGCAGTCGGTAGATGCGAAGCGGGAATTGATTGTATAAATGGGGGATAGATGCACTATAAATCGTCCTGCATTTCGGGAAAAGAGGTTTAACATGGATGCACAGGATAAAGAAAAATCCTGTCTATCCTGTTCATTGCTGTAAATACGATTCTGAAAGCGACTGCACTTCGGATTTATTGCTCCACTACTTCCCATCCTTCAGGATATTTTCTACGAGTCTGTAAACAGTCGTACTGCCATGAATATGCGGCCAGTCGGCACATGGGGGGTTATCCTTGACTTGGGCCCTGTGAATGGCGGCCTGGATTCTGTTCACCGGGAATTCGTTTTCTTTGATTCCTTTGTCGTATCCTGGTAGATACTGTTCGAGTCGCCTTATACACTCTTGGGCAGACGATATTCCGAATCCCTCTTCGAAGTGAAGCAATAGCCAAAACTCAAAGTTGGGATTGCTGAGGGCGAGTCCACGATTTTTCGCTTGCTGCGCCCATGTGTACAGTTCTTTAAGCTGATCGTCCGTCCATTGGTCTTTGTCAACCACCAGCCAAGCCTCATCGGTTTTTTTTAAGTGCTCCTCTTTTAGGTAGTCCTTCATGCGCTTCAGCACTTTCCCCGGCGCACTTTTAATATCTCCTTTAAGGCACTTGACCTTTACCAGGGTATGGCGGTCGTTAAACATCGAAAAATATCCGGGCTCTGTTTTACTTCCTTCCGTTGCGATGACAAACATTTTTCGGTAGCGGCGCTCGCCAAGAGGGCGCTTTAAGACTCTTCGTTTTGCTGCCATCAGTTCCGTTCCCCATCGCTTTGGGCGATACACGGGGCAGACGTCGTATCGGCCAGAAGAATGCGGGGAATCCCGCCCAAGCGCCCCTGCAGGTAACTCTTAAGAATATCCTTGTCGTAGCGCACATCCTTGAATTCGCTGAAAGAATAAAGTCTGGATTCCCCCACCGGGCCTCGCTCAGTCACCCACATTTCATCACGTCGCAACAAACGCTGGTCCATGAGCAACACATCATGAGTAGTCAGCAACAATTGTTTCCGTGTTGTGGGGGAGCATGTGACCAGATAGGCCTCAAGAAGTCGCCTGGTAAGCAAGGTATGCAGACTCCGATCAATCTCATCAATGACATAGACCTTTGTGGTACTGGAATCCATGAGTTCCACAAAAGCGGGCAACAGGTCAATAATCCTCTGGGAACCGTCTGATTCCTGCTGCATTTCAAACTTTGCTTCCCCTCCCTCTGCATTGGCGTGGTAGGTAACCAGTTTCTTGGCAACCAGGTCGCCTTGATCCCTGGTAATGATAAAACGATCGTTCATTGCATCAATACGTATTGTATTCTCTTCTTTAAGGTCCTCTTGTATTCGTGTCTTAATCGAATTGGGAAGGAGCAAATTTTTAAATGCAATCGTGTCGGCGCCCAAATGGTCAATGCCTGTGTCCAACTGCTGCAACATCGTATTCATCGTTTCGTAGAGCGGATTGCTTTCATCAAAAAACTGTTCAAAAGGTTCGAATCGAGCGTCTGGAGCAATCATCACCAGCGTATCTTTGAACCAATTATAAACCGGACTGAAATGTTCCACTTTTTGGGATACGGAGTTGGTCAAAAAAAGCTGATTGTCTCTAGTGCCCTTTGCCGCAAATCTTAGAAAGTCGCCATCGGACAATGATTTATCAAAGGTTATTTTTCCTTCACAACGATTGTACAACACCTTTTCCGAGGCCTTCTTTATGCACACCAATTTTTCCCGAATAACCGCTTTATTAGTGACAGCAAAGCTGAATTCATACATGGTTTCGTCAACACACAGCTCAAAAACAAACTGCGAAGGTCGGCTCTGGTAGTCCTTGTCTAAAAGGAAAGTCTTCACGGGAATAAGGCTTTCCGGTCGTGTTCCTCGGACAACCAGTTTTTTGGCAAAATTCATCGCCATGAAGAAGTTTGTTTTACCAGAGGCATTCCCGCCATAAATTGCAGCTATGGGTAAGATACGTGCATACGTTTCAACGTCCGCGACACGGTCGTCGTGCTGGCGCTCACGTGTGGCAATCATTGAAAATTTGACCTTGTCACGGAAAGACATCCAATTTTCTACAGAGAAGCTGATAAGCATGTTTTGTATCCTTGAGAGATATTTTCTCTTAATGGATAATATAATACCAAATACCTGACTATTTTTCAACTTGTAAGAGAAATTTTCTCTCAATGTAACAAGATACAGATATTTATAATTCCATCTGCCTTGTTGGCGTCAGAGCAGAGTTCAGTAGAACGCTGGGTACTGCCAAGGACTCAATTTTCTGCCGATTCCTATGTAATCTTGAGCACCATTTTGCATATCCTGCCAATGTGGTTCATACTATCTGTGAACATTTAAGTGATTATGCAGGAAGCGTTGTCGCGCCATCCTGTCTCGAATGGGATATATGCCATGAAAACCATCAAAGACGTGCCGGAACATAGCCGTCCACAGGAGAAGCTGCGGGAGGGGGCGCGAGCGCCCTGACGGATATGGATATGAAAATCTAGTGCGAAGCTGATAGAGGCATGAGGGAAACCGGAATCGGGCCAAAAATCGGGCCATCTTGGCCTGATACAGCGAGAAAGATCTATGTAGAGCCCCTATCTGGGCATCGGACCGGATATTGTGTCCGGATTAGCTCTTCGAGGCTGCGTATCGGTGGCGCACACTTAAGCCCACTCTTCCTGCCAAAATGGAAAATATCACAGCCATGAAAACCATCAAAGACATGCCTGAGCACAGTCGTCCGCGCGAGAAGCTGCGGGAACGGGGTGCATGCGCCCTGACGGACGAAGAACTCGTCGCTGCGATTCTGGGTATGGGCACGGCAGGCGTTGACGTGCGCACCATCGCCCGGCAGGTGGCCGGACTAATCCGTGAACACAAGACCGGCCTCACGCTTGACCATTTGCTTGCCGTCCCAGGAGTCGGGCTTGCCAAGGCCGGTCAAATCCTGTCCGCCTTTGAACTCGCCCGCCGGCACCTGATCAAAGACACCGTCACGATAACGACAGCCTCTGACGCGCTGCCTCTCTTGGCCGACATCGCCGGAAAGACGCAAGAGCATTTCATCTGCTTCTCCCTGAACGGCGCGAACGAAGTCATCGAAAAGCGAACCGTCACCATTGGCCTTCTTGACCGGAGTCAAGTACACCCGCGCGAGGTGTTTGCCGACGTAATCGCCGATCGCGCCGCCGCAGTCATTTTCGCCCACAATCACCCGTCCGGCGACCTGAATCCCAGCGACGCCGACTTCAAGATTCACGAACAACTTGCCCAAGCCGCCGCAATTCTCGGCATCCGTGTCCTCGACCACATCATCGTCACCAGGAATGGACACTACAGCTTTCAGGAAGCGGGATTGATCAAATGACAGCACATGTGACAGTCTGCATCACAGCCATTCCATAGATAGTTGGAACTGGGAATTCACGGCAAATCATAGACAGAATACGAGATAGCGAGCGTTATTTTCTTTACTAAAACCTAGGATTGAATCTATTTCGCAGTCTGTTCCTAATTTACCACTTCCACGCATATCTTCTTGTACGGGTAGATAGTTACCGGGCCCAGTAATCCTGACGGTGGCAGCGGTTCAAAACCAAGCAGGGCATCCGCCGCATGTGATGAAGTAATCATACCGGTTCCGAAAAAGGGACGCAGCGCTTCCGGCACTTCCGGAAAGGCCTCAAGTCCGGAAACGCGGTTGATGAGCGTGTTGGTCACATCAACTTCAAGGCGGTTTTCGCCGGACTTGATAACGCCATCCAGATCGAATGTTTGTCCGGTTCTCCACTGAACGCCCACGGGCTTCCCGTTGATTCGAATATCGGCGATGACGCCCACCTCTCCCAACGACAGCCTGAGTTGCACGTCTTTCTCACAGTAGGTTTCCGGCAAATTGAAATTAACGGCGTATCGTGCGGTGCCGCTGAAATGACGCCAGTTTTCCTCCTCGGTCCATGATTTTAGAACAAGCCAGCGCACGGTTGGCATTCCGGGAAATTCCACGTCCCAGTCACCGCTAATCCCATAAACAGCGGGAAGGCCTTCCGCGTACACTTCCCCTGAAACCGTGGTTACGCTGTCATAAACGCGGTAGGTGTGGCGTCCATTATGGTTAATCAAGGCGTCAAATCCCTGCCGGTCCACATTAAGAACGTCAAAGAAATCGCTGTGAAGGACATGGGGTACTGCATCCTCTTTCACTTCTCTTTCCTCAAACACGAAGAACCTGGACTCAAAGGGCGCCAGGGATATCGGAAGCCAGGTGTACCCGTCGCTTCTTGAATAGTTTCCAACCGTCTGACGGTTTCCCGTATGGGAATCCCAGCAATAGGGTTGACCGTTGTTGACACGGAATCCAAGCGGTTTTTGGCTCGCAGTATGTTGCAGATTGGACACAAAATAAATATCCCTGTCTTCCGACTGCCGATGAATGAAAGCCATGCCTTCATCGTTTCCGCGTCCCGGCGGCACGCGTTCGCTTTCCAAATCCGGTCCCGTGATTTGCCGAAGCGTTTTCAGAAAAGGATCGAGCGGTGCGATACGCCAGTCCAGCGGGTCTTCCCGAGCCAGGACCTGTTTCAGGCAGAAGGTCTTTCCGGAGCCGTATACGTTCATCCCGTCATCCTCCGTCCCCAAGGGCAGCCGGAAAAGAGCCGTGCTGATTTGCCGCACCTCTTCATCATTTTCCTTGTTATTTTGGAGCCCCGTGGCAACCTCAGGAATACGCTCCAATGCGATGACGGTACCTCCGCCAAGGACATAGTTCTTTATCTGACGGAAGGTTTCCACCGGGATGAACTCAATACCGGGAAGAAGCAACACCCGATACGCCATCTCCCCCAGGTGCAATGCGCCTTTATTCAGGTCTGCCCGCTGTATTACGTCATCATTAACCAGGTCAAAGGCATACCCGTTAACGGCAAGCAGCTGCCCCAGGTCGCCAAAATCAAATTCCCGGGTCCATTTTCGGGCGTTCAGCACGTTCTTGGTCCATTGGTTGGCCAGGGGAGAATACACGGCCACGTCCGCGACGAACCGCCCGTGACGCAACAGGGCGCAGCATCGCGCGGTATAAGCGGCCAGGTGATGATAATAAGGCCACCAGATGTTTTCATGACTGATGCGAATCGCGGCAAAGAAACCGCGCGTCGGGACGATATCCCGTTCCGGCGAGGCAATATAACCATGGTTATAAAACTTGTTGGCCCCGGCGCACAGAAACCCGTCCGTGGCAATCTTCAGTTCTTCCAAGGTCGCCCGGTACGGTTCCCAATGCAGGTAGGTAAATGCCTCCGTGCTGACGATAGTCCTTCCGTACAGGTGCGCGCCTGACGCGACGTACGCGCGCGGGCCGATACGCGTGTCATACCAGGGTAGCGCGTCCTTTTCGCCGGGAGTGATTTCCATTTCAGGAAAATGCGTTTTCCCGGCGCCTTCCATGATGTCCGTAACAAAGCCATAAGGCTGGATGCGCCCGCGCACGCCATGGCGCTCGCACCAGTCCAGAAATACCTGAAAGAAGGCCTCCATTCCCTGCTCATGAAGGAATTCATTGACATCGTATCGGATTCTGGAGGACAAATCATCCACCTCCCACCAGAGCGCGGGCAGCCAGAGAACAAGAGGATATCCCTTTTCTATTTCGAAGGTCTCGAAAAGGCCGTCAGTCCAATACAGGCCGTTACGGTAGATGGGGACTTCGAAACTGTCGCCGAAAAAAGACTCCACCGTTTTCCCGAAGTGGTCACCCACAGCCGCGACATACTGGGCGCCAAGGGTTTCACAATAGCGCATCATAGCCCCCCGGTTCAGAGGATCCACGGCATTGGCGTTGTCCCTCCGGGTCAGCCAGAACGCCATGATCCGCCATCGTCCTTCCGGTACGTTCCATTCGAGACTACGTCCCTGGGAGAACGACGACAGATCCGTCAGTGAATCCGCCCGCAGGCGATCTTCCTCCAAGCGCGCGGCGACCACCTTGAGCAACCGGTCTTCATCAGCGATAACCGGCATGGAACGGGGCACATCGTTCGGATTGATCACGGCCTCCTCCGGCAGGGCCCCGGAAAAAACGCGCGGGCCGTCCACTTCCACGGCGCTGGCGAGCATCACCTGGCTCTGGTCTTCTATCGGCACCCATTCTCCGCCCCAAATCCAGCCGGGCCCGCCGAAATTGATGGAAAAGGACATCCCGCGCCGTTCCGCTTCCTCCACGGCAAAACGAAGCAGTTCAAAGTATTCCGGCGACAGATAGTCGTGGTTGCCCTTGGTGTATACAGGCTCCATCGTAATCTGTTCCACCCCGCCGATGCCCTGCGCGAACATTTGTTCAAGTTGCCAGGCAATATCCTCCTTGCGCAGCGCATTTCCCATCCACCACCACCGGGTATGAGGTTTACAGTCATTCGGCGGCTGTGTGAAAGCCTGATGGAGTTGTTCCGTTCCTGGTTCCGCGCCGCCGGCGATGCTAAATGAGAGCGCCAGGAACATAACTACCACGGGCGCAACCGTGCTCACGATAAATCTCATAGTGACATCCTTTCATAAATTCCGGGAACGTCCCGGACGGTGTTTCCCCGCTTCCGGGATGTCAAGCCACAATCAGCTCACAAGGAAAATATCCTCGATAGAATAACACAGGTTCAATCCTCAGTCGGGGACTTATTACGCCTAGAAATCTTATGTACAATCTTGTCTCCCTGTTTACACTATTTCCGGATAAATGCTCCAAGGTCATGACGATGAAAATACTGCTGCCACCACGACATTCCTTTTTTTGACAATTTGACAATTCCCATGAGTAAAGAATAGCCTGTCCATAAGATTTACATCCCATCAAATAAGGAAACCGTTATGCGCTTAATCCATAGGTATTTTCGACGTGCGGTAAAGATGAACTTTTTCATATGGGTTGGTGTTGTTTGCATACTGACCGGAGCGCTGTCAGCCTGCGCGGATACTACACCCCTGATTCAGGACAAGACGTTCGTGGCCTGGGTGTACCTGGACAATCTGGAGCAACGCGGAGGCAGCGTTCTGACCTTGGATGATTTGCACGCACGGTTTGACGGTATTGTATTCGGTGAAATTGCGTCCGGGAAATGGATGGGCGGCAGTGACCAGTGGCATCGTACCCCGCAAAACCAATCGGTATTCCCGGAGGAAACAGCGGATAACAACACGCCTGTCCAGATTGCCCTCGTCTATGAAGGCAGGGAAGTGCGTATTTTCCGCAACGGAGAGGTATATACGCAGTACGACATGCAGACACCGTTGTTCTTCGGGCCGGAGAGTGTGGCGATACTGGGGTTGCGCCACCTGGAAGCGGGCGACCACGCCTGCCTGGAAGGTTCCATCGAGGACGCGCGCATCTATGATAGCCCCTTGACGCAGGAACAGGTTGCGCAATTGCGGCCGGGTGAACCTTCCAGCCCGAAGCCGTTAGCGTGGTGGTCATTCCGCGACGGTCGCGTTTCGGACCGGATGGGCCGATTTCCCGAAACCCTGCTCGCCGGGAACGCCCGTATTGATAAGGGTCGGCTGATTCTGGACGGCCGGGAAAGTTACCTGGTAGCCATGCCCCGGGAGATCGCGGGCAAGGTATTATCCAAGACGGACAAGGGCGATGACCTGTCTTCGGCATCGCGGGGCCACCGCGCGCGCATGCTTGCGGACCCGCAGCGCCCGCGCTATCATTTCATCGCGCCGGAAGGTTCCTGCATGCCCTTCGACCCCAATGGCGCTATTTTTTGGCAAGGGAAATACCACTTATGCTACATCTTCCAAGATGAAGGCGGTCACTGTTGGGGCCACGCCTCCAGTAAGGACCTGGTCCACTGGCGATTTCATCCGCCCGCGTTGTACCCCGCGCCCGGCGATGTAGATAAGGGCATTTTCAGCGGCAACTGTTTCGTAAACCTGAACGGTGAGGCCACCATGCTCTATCACGGTGTGGACGCAGGGAACTGCATCGCCACCTGCGCCGAAAAAGAGCTCGAGCACTGGACAAAACTACCCTCAAATCCTATCATCCCCAACGTGAAAGAGGGGGATCCTGAATTCGGACAATACGCCTCCTGGGACCCGCACGGCTGGGCGGAAGAAGGCAAATACTACGCCATATTCGGCGGCAATCCCGGCAGCGGCACCCCGGCCACCCTGTTCCGGGGGAATGACTTGGAATCTTGGGAATATGTGGGTCCTTTCCTCGCCCATGATATGCCCGGCGTGCAGCCCGATGACGATATCTCCTGCCCGGATTTTTTCAAGATCGGCGACAAGCACATGCTGTTGTGTATCAGCCACAAGCGCGGCTGCCGGTATTACCTCGGCCGATGGGAAAAGGAACAGTTTTATCCCAAATCACACGCCTGGATGAATTTCCCCGGGGGCACCTATTTCGCGCCTGAAAGCCTGCTCGATGGCCAGGGGCGGCGTATTATGTGGGCCTGGGTGTTGGACTGGAGACCCGGACAGGAACCGCCGCCTGCGGGCTGGAGCGGCGTGATGAGCCTGCCCCGCCACCTTTGGGTGGAGGAAGACGGGACGCTGCGCATGGCCCCGGTAAAGGAACTGGAATCGCTGCGCATGAACCATCGCCGTGTTTCTGACACGCTCCTTGAAGACGGGAAAGAGGCTTCCTTTGAGGGAGTACAGGGCGACACCCTGGAACTGGCGCTGGAACTGGATCCGGGTTCCGCGCGGGAGACCGGACTATGCGTAAGGAAGTCCCCGGGCGGCGAGGAAGAAACACGCATTGTGTACAACCCGTCGGAACAAACCCTGCGCATTGAACTCGCCAAATCGTCGTCGGGCGGTTATTTGCAGCATCTCAAATTTATCATGGGAGATGGCAACGGTCCGGTGATGGAACAAAAGGCCCCTTTCTCCCTGGAGTCGGGCGAAACCCTGAGACTGCGTGTATTTCTGGACCGCTCCATCCTGGAAGTCTACGCCAATGAACGCCAGGCACTGGTGCAACGCATAGACCCGACGCGGGAGGACAGTCAGGGCATCACCCTGTTTGCCAACGGCGGCACGGCGAAACTCGTCATGCTGGACGCCTGGGACATGGCGCCTTCGAATCCCTGGTAATAAAGTATCTAAGAATGACGCTTGGTATTCTTTGGTATACAGGCGAGCGCGGTGACGGGTATAGGAGATTGCAATGCCGTTGTATCTTTCCTGTTGTTTTCTTGTTCTTGCACTCTTGGGGACAAGCATTCATCTCGTTCATTGGGGACTGGCGGAACTGGTGATGAAGACCCTTCCCGCGGCCTTTCTCACCGTGTGCGCGCTAGGCCTAACGCGCAGGCGATTCGGGCTTTGGGTGGTCCTTGGCGTAGGTTTTGGTGCTATGGGAGACTTTTGTCTCTGGATACACTACCAATATGCGGATCTAATCGGGGTGGCCGCTTTTCTTGTGGGGCACATTGCCTATTCGATAGCCTTTTTCAAAGACTTGCGCTGTACGCGAACCCGGGGCGCAGTTATAGGTTTGATGGTCGTGTTTATGGTTATCGTCAGCGCATGGTCTGCTTTGGCGTCCGGCCGCGCGTTGTCATTCGTTGAAATGACGGCCTTATTCGTCTATGTGTCGGTTATGGGTGCCATGATGGCCATCGCCGTCCTGCACCAGAGTCCCACGTGGTTGATAGCGGCTGGGGCTATTTTCTTCGTCATATCCGACGCCCATATCGCCGTGCGACAAGGGATGCCACCTTCCATGCGGCTTCTGTTTGCCCTGTCGGGTTACGTGACCTATTATCTTGGCCAATATTTGCTGGTGGCGGGCGCCGCGCATGAATCCCATGCTCTGCAAGATGAAACGACTTAGTAACCGCCGGGTGTTAGTTCTTGGAGGAGCGACCCTCCACCGGCAACGAGACTCAAATCAAAGGCGTGAAGCCTTCTGAGCAACCCACCGGTGCAAGGATGCTCAGAACCATAACGATTCCTTTTCGATATATTCGGCCTGTATAATCTTTCCGATTAACTATGGGGTACAAATCGGCGCCGTCATCAACTAAGGATTTCAGAATGCCCCCCAACCTTTCCCTGTGCTATCTCGTGCTGGCCCTCATCGGAACGGGGTCCACTCTTATTTCCCTTGAGGTGGGTATTGGGATCATCAAGGCCCTTCCGACGCTGTTTCTTACCGCATGCGCCTGGGCGTATACGCGCCCTCGCTTCGGGCCTTGGGTCTTTATCGGGGTGGTGACGGGCGCCATGGGCGATTTCAGCCTGGCAAGCGCCGAACGTTCCTGGTTCATGGCCGGGGTCATTACCTTTCTTATCGGACACATCGCCTATTCAGTGGCTTTTGCCAAAGATTTAAAAAGCACACGGGGGCGCATACTCCTTATTCTCGCGACCTTGTTCACTATGAATGTACTCGTAGCCCTGGTTTCTTTACGTATGGTATTTGTGGGGGAACAAGGGCTGATTGTCCCCGTGTTCGTTTATGTGGCCGTCATGGGTGTCATGATGACGATTACCACGGTGCATCAGAGTCCCACGCGGTTGATCGCCGCGGGAGGACTTGTCTTCGTCCTGTCCGATGCGCATATTGCCGTAAATCACATGCTCCTGCTCGCGCCCCGGCTTGACATTGCCCTGTCGGGATATGCCACGTATTATCTTGCGCAATATTTGTTGGTGGCTGGCGCAGTTTACGAATCCCGCCTTTGGCAACGGGGAACATCTACATGATATCCGGCATACGGACACTGACATCCACCTGGCGCGAAGCGCTCCAAAAGCCCCGCTTCACCCTTGAGCTTATTTTGACGGCGGTCATATTCCTGGCCTCCCTGTACCTGTGCCGGGAAGTTATCCACTACGCCCATACGCGTCCCGGCGTGCAACTCAATGATCCCCTGCTGCATCTGGTCGGACCTGTCTCGTTACGTATGCCCATTTTTTTGGTGCTGTGGTCTTCACTTCTCCTGGGCGTATACACACTTGCCAAGAACCCGACCCGACTCGTTATATGGTTTCAGGCTGCGGCCGTACTGGCGTGCCTGCGCGCCATCGCGCTTTTCCTGGTTCCCCTGGAGCCGTTGGCGACCATCATCCCTCTTGCGGATCCTGTCGCGACCCTGCGAACAGACATGGGTACACTCATCATAAACGACCTCTTTTTCAGCGGCCATACCGCCACCCTGTTTCTGTTGTTCCTGGCGGTGGAATCCTGTCTGCTGAAACGGTTTCTGCTGGCCGGAATGATTTTCACGGCGACTGGCGTGCTCCTGCAACATGTACATTACAGTGGCGACGTATTTGCGGCCCCCTTTTTCGCTTTAGGCAGCTGGCGTCTGGCCCTGTTCCTTCGTAAGAAACTCGATATTGGGGATGTCACCATCCGGCCTGCGGTCCCCCAAAGTACACAACAAAATTTGGAGAACAAACCATGAAATCCAGTGTTTACGGAAATCTAATGTTGGTAACCTTCCTCCTTGTGACGTCAATACCTGCGATGGCAGCCTCGGAAAGAGTCGATACGGACTGGTTCCTCGAGGCGGGCTATGGCGTCTTTGTCCATTACCTGGAGGGCATACAAAACAACGCGGAGCAACTCCACAGTTTGGGCAAACAAAGCTCGTGGGACGAATGCGTGCGCGACTTCGACACGGAGCGTTTCGCCGCCGATGTGGAGGCCTCGGGCGCGGGGTACGCCATTTTTACCGTGATGCAGATATCACGTTTCATGATCGCGCCTAATGCCACCTTTGACCGGATTACAGGCTATCAACCCGGAGAAGCCTGTTCCACACGCGACCTGATTGAAGACCTCTACCAGTCCCTCAGTAAACGGAATATCAAATTGATGCTTTATTGGACGGGTGATGGTCCCCGGGCGGATGAGAAAGCCAGCCCTGCCTATGGCTGCGGTACTCCCGTGTCCGAAGATTTTGTGCAAAAGTGGGCGGATACCTTTCGTGAATACGGGGAACGATACGGCGACAAAATCGCCGGTATCTGGTGTGATGGTTGCTATTCGTTTATCGGCTATGACGATGTAAAACTGGGCATTCTGGCTGCGGGCCTGCGGGCCGGCAGCGACAAACGCATTATTGCGTTGAACCCGGGCGTGGATCCCGAAGTACGCGCCTACACTCCCCACGAAGACTATACCACCGGCGAACAGAATGTTTTCCATGAAGTACCCGTGGAGCGATACCTGAACGGCGAACAGTGGCACATTCTTTCCTTCCTGAGCAAAACATGGTGGGGAGAGCCCGGCGTGGGCTATAAAAAGAATCAATTCATTAACTATATACGCAACGTTAACCAGCGTGGCGGGGTGGTATCCGTGGATGTCATGGTGTTTCGGGACGGCGGCCTGGACCGTTCCCAAGTGGAACTGCTTAAATCTGTCCGGCAAGCAGTACAGGAAACCGCCGAACGGCCGCCTATACCGCCCGGCAATATAGCCTACGGCAAACCGACCCGGTTGCTAAGCCTGGACGGTTCTCATGATCTGCCGGTCAACAGTGAAACCCATTACCCGTGGCAGGGTGTAGACGGCAGATTGGAAACTGTTGCACAAGCCGCCGGCGAATGGCCCTGGACCTACGAGGTGGACCTTATCGACACTTGTACGATTCAACGGGTGAAGGTCACTTTCGGCTCCGGCTATGCCACTGTATTTGAAATTATGGTATCCCGGGACAAGACGAACTGGCAAAGGGTAGCGCATAAAACCGGACATGATGGAAATCCATATGAGTTTAACTTTGCCCCTACGCCTGCGCGTTACGTACAAATTCGTTCTCTTAAACCGGATGGGGATAACCAACCTGGCAGACAGATGGCCGTCTCAGAAGTTGAGGTATATCAATAAGTTAAATGCAAACTTCTTATGGGACTGCGCATATTTCCTGAAGAATCTTTGATACCTCATACGTTTTTCCCGGTGCTCGGAGCAGTAAAATGACGATGCTTGATGCAGCACGCGAAAAAATATTAAAAATTTAGCTTGACTTTTGTAAAATTTTATGGTATAAGCATGTTAAATTTTTACGTGCGAAGTGTATCCGTGTGTTTTGGACTCCCCCTTTAACCATGAAAAAGAAAGCGAGGTGAATACTATGCAGTGCGCATTGTGCAACGAATATATTGATGACAATGAATTCGTCTTTGACGAAGCCTTTGAAATAGACGGCGAGTATTGGCATGCCGAATGTTATGCCGAATACTTTGGCGAAGAGTTGGAAGAAGCAGTCTAATTCTCAAAAAAGGAACCAATTGCATCGAGTGCCTCGGTCGTTTTATTTGACCGGGGTTTTGTTTTTTGGGGGTGCGGGGATATGCACTCTTCGAATCAATGTTAATCCACTGTCTCTGCCGGTGGTCGTTGATTCTGTTCCATAACTTCGATGGACTTATTCCGCCTGTTTATGATATTATTTCTAGCGACAGTTGAAATACAAAGCCTGCTAAGCCTGCAGGTGGATTTTATCCCTGCCATGTTCGATATGGCCTAAAAACGCGTGGCCTTTCACAGTGAACTGGGAGTTCAATATTTGAGCAGCCTACGTCAAGCCTCCCTCGAGGGGAAGTCGGATGACTGCCGTGAGAACACCCCCCTGTTGAGGGAAAGGTTCACACCGTTTTCAACCGCCAGTCGGCATGTGCGGGGTTTTTTTATTTATGGAGACCATTTACCATTATAAACTCCCAATCGGCGGTTAAAGGTGGAAAGGCGGTTCGGACTCTCCCCATACATTGTCCGCTTCCACCGATGTGCAAGGCCAGATTCCCTCACTCACTCCGATTTGCTCATAAATTGCAGTGTGGCAATCAGGCAATCTAAACCTTACTCTGTGCGGATAGTGTCCCTAAAGGGTTCTCCTGCCCGCTCAGTTGTGAACGCGAGGATAACGCTTATAGAGGGTGTCTGATGATTCGTTTTGGTCTTTGCTGTATCTTCATTGAAGAACCGATAAAATTTCGCACCATTACCGCTAAAACACTTTCCACCCTACCCCGACAACAACAATTGGAACGGATTTCTGATATCTGCCTGAAAAACGCCGAGAATCTGGTTGAGTCTTTACATTCGGTTGCCCGCATGGGCATAGGCGCTTTTCGTATTCTTTCCTCCTTTTTCCCGCGATATACGCATCCGGAAGCGGGCTATGTGCTGGAAGACCTGCCTGATGCCAAGAGTATCCTGAAGATACTGAAACATGTAAATCGGTTGCGCGGTGGCAAAAATATACGGTTGAGTTTTCACCCAGACCAGTTCGTGGTATTGAATTCACCGAACGAGGAAGTGGTCCGCAAATCGATTGCTGAGATTGAATATCATGCTGCCCTGGCAACACTGGTGGGCGCCGAAGTGATTAATATTCATGCTGGCGGCGGCTATGGGGATAAGGCGGCAAGTTTAAAACGGTTCGAGCGTGGTTATGCGCTATTGTCCGCTGCGGCGCAACAGCGCCTCACCCTCGAAAATGATGACGTTCTGTACACCCCTTCGGATCTTTTACCTCTATGCCGTGACCTGCGAATACCGCTCGTCTATGACGTCCATCACCACCGTTGTAACCCGGATTCGCTTTCCGTAGAAGAAGCGACCGCCAAGGCGATGGAAACCTGGACACTGCGAAAACAGGAACCCTATTCCCATGTATCCTCTCCAAAACAGGGATGGACCGGGCGTGACCCCAAGCCTCACGCGGATTATATTAACCCTGCCGACATTCCGGATTTCTGGCGGGACATCGGCCCCTTTACCCTGGATGTGGAGGCTAAACACAAGGAAAAGGCCGTAGTAAAATTGATGGACGAATGGCCCATAAGATAGGATTAAGGTTGTTGTCTCTCTGTTACAGAGATATCTTTCTGTTTCGAAGGCATTATTAGATTATTGGCTCGTGGCCGCAATAAAAACAAGAAATTGAATCGCCGTACGGAGGTTGTTTTGGAGTGCGCAAGCCATGCTTGCGCTTTCGATTTCTTGCTGGTTTGCAACAAAAAGCATTTTATTGATACTCCATTTCACAGGCAACGCGAAAGCGAAAGTAAAAGCGCAAGTATGGCTTGCGCACTCCAAAATATTCAAAATCCTGAGTTGCGAGTAACGCCCAAGTTGCTGGTCCTTAGAAGGCGTTTATGATAAATATGCGTTTACCATCTCGCTTACGCTACCATCGTTTACAATTAGTCGAGTATAAGCCATGAGTACACCTGAACCGAAAATAGTTCTTATCGCAGGGGCAACGGGATATGTGGGCGGTCGTTTACTACGCGTGCTGGAAGAAAAAGGGGTACCTGTCCGATGTCTTGCACGAAGGCCGGAGGTGCTCCAGACACGGGTCGGACCGCAGACGGAAGTTATCAAAGGCGATTTGGCATTCCCGGAGACCCTCCCTGCCGCCTTCGATGGCGTCAGTTGTGCGTATTATCTGGTTCATTCCCTGGGGAACCGGGACGATTTTGAGTCGGAAGAGGAACGCACCGCGCAGCACTTTGCAACGGCGGCACGAAACGCCGGGGTACGGCGGATACTCTATCTCGGTGGGCTTTGCGATGAAAACGCGCCTCCTTCCGCCCATATGCGCAGCCGCCTGCGTGTGGGCGAGATTTTGCGCGGTTCGGGCCTGGAAACGATTGAATTTCGCGCTTCGATTATCATCGGCAGCGGCAGCCTGTCCTTCGAGCTCATTCGCGCGCTCGTTCACCGCCTGCCCGTCATGGTGACGCCACGCTGGGTCAATGTAAAAGCGCAACCTATTGCTATCCAGGACGTCCTTGCCTATCTGACGGTCGCCCTCGATCTTGAACCGGGTCCCAATCGCATCTATGAAATTGGCGGCGCGGAACGGATGTCCTATCTTGACCTTATGCGTGAATATGGCCAAATAGCGGGCTTACGCCGCTTCTTCATCCCGGTTCCTGTCCTGACACCCTGGCTATCCAGCCTGTGGCTCGGCCTCGTGACGCCGGTATTTTCTTCCATTGGCCGAAAATTGATTGAAAGCATTACGACACCCAGCGTTGTTCATAATACAAAGGCCTTGAGCGATTTTCCCTTCAAGCCACAGGGGGTCAAGGATGCGATTATCCTGGCGCTTCGACAGGAAGACCGGCAGTTTGCTGAAACCCGATGGACAGACGCCTTGTCCTCCGTCAAAAACATACAGTGGGGCGGTGTTGTATTTGGCAACCGCATTGTGGATGCCCGCAGGATTCACGTGGATACCGCTCCTGAAAATACCTTTGCGGCGATTCAGCGTATCGGCGGCAAAAACGGATGGTATTATGGCAATTGGTTGTGGCGGTTGCGCGGCTTGCTGGACTGGGCGATCGGCGGCGTGGGTATGCATCGCGGGCGGCGTGATCCCGAACAGCTGCGTCTGGGCGATGTCATAGACTGCTGGCGGGTGGAGGAAATTGATGCTCCGCGCCTGTTGCGCTTGTTCGCGGAAATGCGCCTGCCCGGACGAGCCTGGTTGCAGTTTGAGGTAACCCCGGAAGAAACAGGTTCCCAGATAGTACAAACGGCCCTATATGATCCCGTGGGAGTGCTGGGACTGCTCTACTGGTATGCCCTGTACCCAATCCACCAATGTGTGTTTGCGGGCATGCTTAAAGGAGTTGCCAGAAAAGCGCGGGAAATTTCCGGATACTGAAACCAGTCGAAAATACTAAAGCGTTCGTGGGTGACTTGCGTCAGCAGAACGAAGGGAAAAGGAATATACCCGTGCCTCTGGCTTACCAGTAACAACGAAAGTTTTCATAGAAATATTTGTGGCAATACTCAAGTAGTGTAATCTCGACGGAATCAACAACCACAGGCAGAGCTGCTGGATTAACCTTGATTTCGCAAAGATGGTTTCCCGCTTTTCATCGTTATACCGAAGCGGGCATAACTTTATCACGTCAACTGGCTTGAGGATGTTGCTGCCATTGTCGGCCCTTGGAATTCTTCGCCGTTAAGGTACCGGTTTATGGAGGCTGCGGCGGTACGCGCCTGGCCCATGGCGCTAATGACGGTAGCGGCGCCGGAGACAATATCGCCTGCTGCGAACACGCCGGGAACACTGGTCGCCATGGTCTCCTCATCCACGATGATAGTACCCCACTTGGAGGTGGCCAGGTCGGGCATGGAACGCGGGATCAGGGGATTGGGGTTGTTGCCAATGGCGATGACCACCGTGTCCACGTCAATGACAAACTCGGAACCTTTTACAGGCACGGGACGGCGACGGCCGGAGTCATCCGGTTCGCCCAGTTCCATCTGAATGCACTCGATACCAGTGACGCGATGCCGTTCATCGCCCAGGATGCGCTTGGGATTGGTGAGCAGTTTCATTTTCACGCCTTCCTGTTCGGCGTGATGGACTTCTTCGATACGGGCGGGCATCTGTTCCTTGGCGCGACGGTATACAATATGCACGTCGCCACCCAGGCGAAGGGCGGTCCGGGCGGAGTCCATGGCGACATTACCACCGCCCACTACGGCGACCCGTTCGCGGCGGATGGGCGGGGTGTCGTATTTCGGGAACAGGTAGGATTTCATCAGGTTGGAACGGGTGAGGTATTCGTTGGCGCTGTAGACACCGACCAAATTTTCACCTGGAATGCCCAGGAAGGCGGGCAACCCTGCGCCGGTGCCAATAAAGACGGCATTGTATCCTTCGTCCTCGAACAACTCACGAATGGTGGCGTTCCGGCCGACCACGAAATCCATTACAAATTCGACGCCCATCTGCTTGAGGAAATTCACTTCCGCTTTTACTATTTCTTTTGGTAGGCGAAATTCCGGGATGCCGTACACCAGCACGCCGCCGGTTTCCTGCAACGCCTCGAATACCGTAACCTCATGACCCATACGGATAAGATCACCCGCGGCGGTGAGACCCGCAGGGCCGGCACCGATGATGGCCACCTTCTTACCGGTCTTAGGCGGCAGAACGGGCGTGGCCACGGCACCGCTTTCCCGTTCATAATCGGCGACAAAACGTTCGAGTCGGCCGACAGCGACGGGCTCCCCTTTGAGGCCAAGGATGCATTTGCTCTCGCACTGTTCTTCCTGGGGACATACGCGGCCGCAAATGGCAGGCAGCGCGTTCTGTTCTTTTAGATGCTGAGCGGCTTCAATAAAGTTTCCCTCCTGTATAAGGGCAATAAAACCGGGGATATCCACATGGACCGGGCAGCCATCCACGCATTTGGGCTTTTTGCAGTTGAGGCAACGGCTGGCCTCAAGCATAGCAAGTTCCGGTGTATACCCGTAGGGCACTTCATAGAAATTCCGCGCCCGGTCCTCTGGTGCCTGCTCGGGCATGGCCTGTCGCGGAGGACGTTCTTTCTTCGGCTTGGGTTCTAAAACGGGGTTATCGCTATTGGATATGTCTGCCATGTTGTCGCTCTTCCATTATCCGTGTGGGTTACGCCCGGCCGCATCCACAGCCGCGGCCGTGGGCATGATGGGTGTGTTCTACGGGTTCTGTCGTCAATAAGGAACCGATTTCCGCCTCGCTATAGGCGTTACGCCGGTCTTTCAATTCTTCCCAGTCAATCAGGTGCGCATCAAAGAACGGGCCATCCACGCAGGCGAACTTCGTCTTACCATCCACCGTAACACGGCAGGCGCCGCACATACCCGTGCCGTCCAGCATGATGGGATTCAGGGCCGCCCACACGGGGATGTCCAGGTTGCCCGTTTCCGCCGCCACCGTCTTCATCATGAAGGGACAGCCCACGACGATGACGCGGTCCGCTTTTAAACCCGCCTTTAGTTTGCGCAAAAGCACATCGATGGCGTGGCCCTTTACTCCGTTGGACCCGTCTATAGTTGAAGCGATGAATTCGTCCGCCACCGATGCCAATTCCTCTTGATAATAGTGCAGGTAGTGGCTGCGCGCCTCGACGATGAGAATGACCTGGTTTCCGGCGGCTCGCAGCGCCTTGGCATTGGCAATATGCGCACCGATACCGTAACAGCCGCCAAGAAGCACGACGGTGCCGAACGTATCAATCTCAAGGGGTGTGCCCAAAGGCCCGACGATATGGGCGGCGACATCGCCCGCCTGCATCAGGGACAGTTTTCGGCTGCTTTGGCCCTTTTCCTGGACGATTAGCCTAATGGAGCCTTCCCCGGTATCCCAGTCGCACAGGGTATAGGGCACACGCTCGGACGTCGCATCAGCCATGATGATGACGAATTGTCCTGCCTTGGCCTTTTTGGCGACGGCCGGGGCGTAAAACGTAATTTCATGGTTATTCGGTGATATTTCACGTTTCGTGAGTATCTGGAAAGGTATTTTTTCACCGGAAAGGTTTCTCGCGGCAGTATTGGCCGCTTCTGACGCGACCGTGGCATCGCCGTCAACGGGCAGGCTGCGAAGACCGCCCACCAGCGAAGCGAGATTATGACCCCGAAACCATGCACGGCGTTTTGAGGGATCAGATGCCGCGTCAGGCGTGGAGGCACGTTTGGTAAAAAGGGCGGGAGCGGGAAGACCGGCGGCACCCCCGATAGAAGCGATTTCCCTGTCCATTAATTTGGGAGCGCCAAGTTCCGCAGCCAAATCAAGGCATATGTCCCGGTCAGGCCGTGCTTGCCCGGGCGCGATAGTCAGGCGGACCAGAGGCCGCGTGACACCGTCATTATCCAGAACGGTCCCATCGGTTTCCGTGAAGATGGCGGCGGGAAATACAACATCGGCTTTGTCAAGCGAGGGAGAAGTATAGCAGTCCTGTAAAATCAGCACTTCAAGCGCATCGCGCTGTGCTTCGTTCAGGAAATTGCCGGCCACCAGCGCAGCCTTGACAGATTCAGGCAGCGTTGCTTTCCCCTTGCCGCGCTCGCCGGGGGGCAATTCATGGTAGTGCGGCGATGCCATGACTTCATTGGTAAACTTTTTAAGGACAAACCTGTCTTCAAGAGGAATTGAAGCATCACAAAGGAGGGCAAAGGCCTCGCCTTGATAACGCGTTAGTTTATCCGCAGCGGCCTTCAGTGCCTCGGCCCAGCTGACTTCACGAAGTACTTTACCAACCCGCACTTGGGGAACACGGAGTCTTTCCGTTCCGTTCATGAAAGGTGCCGTAGCGAAGCGGCCCAACACACACAACGGCCGGTCGGGATCAACGGCGCGCACAGAAACCGCCTTTCCGTTTTCTATCCCTACACTGATGCCGCACCCGGCATCACAAAACATGCAGGTGGTTTCCGCCCAGGAATCGGGCTCGCCGAACCATTTCGCGAAACGATCGGCAAGACTGCCTGTGGGGCATACATCCACACAGGACCCGCAAAAGCGGCAATCCGCATCCATCAGGGTGCGTCCGAAGGCCTCACCGATACGGGCGATGCTGCTTCGTCCGACGAAGTCGATGATGGAAGCATTATGCTGATGCTTGCAGACGCGTACGCAGCGCCCGCACAAGATGCAGAGGTTTAAGTCCCGGTCAATAAACGGTTCCGAACGGTCCAGTGGCCTGAAATGATACAAAGGCGGCACAGCCAGTTCGGTAAACCCCAGGTCCGCGGAAAGTTTTCTTACCTCGCAGACTTCTTTATTGTTACAGGTATGGCAACCCGTGGTACGCCCGACCTTTTCCGAACTGGGACGGAACTCGTCGCATTGCTCCCGGCGCGCGCATATCAGGCATGCGCTGGGATGTTCCAGCATCATCAGTCCCAAAATATTTCGTCGCAGTTCACGTAAGGCTTCCGTGTCGGCATGCACCACCATCCCCTCCGCCGCCGGCGTAGTGCATGCCGTGGGATACCCGCGCATGCCTTCTATTTCGACCATGCACATGCGGCATGCCCCAAAGGGGGGCAGACTCGGGTGGGTGCACAGGTGCGGTATTTCTATGCCATGTCTCAGGGCGCAAGTCAGGACGGTTTCGTTCGGCTCGGCCGTTACCCGTTGTTCATTAATGGTTAGTTCCATGTAAGGACTGTCCTATGTTATACCGCGCAAACACGGTGTCGATAAAAGCACTTATCGCTGATGTTCTTTGCAATAATCACAACGCAGGCATCGGCGCGCCTGCCCTACCGCGTCTTCATCCGTATAGGCGCTGAACGCATCGTCAAAACTGTCTTTTTGTTTTTCTATCCGTCCGCGATCGACCACGAGCCTGGCAATGGGAGCGGGTTCAGCGTCCGGGTCGCATGGCGTATCCACAAGCGGCTGGACTCTCCAGAACGCATGAGATTCCCCCGTGAGAAACCGGTCCAGTTCCACGGCGGCGCGCTCGCCGGACGCAATCGCATCTATGACCTCTCCCCCGCCTGAGGTCGCTTCTCCACAGGCGAAAATCCACGGCACGCTGCTTTGCTGCGTGTGCGGGTTCACACGGAGGAATCCGGCCGCATCCGTTTCAAGACCCGTCTCATCACAGCAACCGGCAATATTCGTGGTCCTTCCGATAGCGATAATCACCTGGTCCGTTTCCAGGTCAAACCAGCTGTTTTCCAGGGGTTGTGGTGCGGGTCGTCCACTGAGGTCAAAGTGACCGGGTTCCATCCGGACGCAGGTAATGCCCGTCACGCGTTTGTCCGCTGTTTTGATGGCGACCGGCCCCGCCAGCGGAACGAGATGGACCCCTTCGCGCTCCGCCTGGTCGATACAGTCCTCGTATGCGGTCATCTCACGTCGGGTGCGCCTGTATACCAGGGACACTTCCGTGGCGCCAAGACGCCGTGCCACTCTTGCCGCATCCACTGCGGCGTTGTTCCCGCCAATAACCACGACTTTCCTGCCTGTAGATGGAGACTGATTCGCATTAAAAGCCGCCAAATATGCACCGGCGTTCATAACGCCCGCCGCATCTTCTCCGGGGATATTCAAGGCCTTTGAAACAGCCGAGCCTGAACTGAGAATAACTCCTTCATAGCCTTCTGCGCGAAGCGAAGATAGCGTGATATCGGTTCCCAGTCGTTTGTTCAATTCCAGGTGAACCCCGAGCCCTAGAATCATTTCTATTTCCCGTTCAACCGCGTTGCGGGGGAGCCGGAATTCAGGAATGGTGCTGGTTAGCAGGCCCCCCGGCTTGTTCGCAGCGTCATATACCACGGGGCTGTACCCCAGCCGCGCCAAAAAATAAGCGGCGGTAAGACCCGCCGGACCGGCGCCGACAATGGCCACTTTGCGCGTTGCATTGGCGGCATTCGATTTTACCTGCGGCGGCGCAACAGCGTCTTCGTGTTCTATGATATATTGCGCTATCTCTTGAATCGAAACCGGCGCGTCCACCGTACCCCGCTGGCAGCGGTTTTCACAAGGATGGGAACAAATATAACCGCACACAGCGGCAAAAGGATTGCGCTCCCGATGAAGCCTGGCGGCTTCATCAAATCGTTTTTCGGCGGAAAGCGACACGAAACCGGGAATGTAAACGCCCGCAGGGCATCCGCTCATGCAGGGGGTGCGCATTAACGCCTCGCACACACCGGCAGGGCAGCGTTTTTCAACAATATGAGTTATGTATTCTTCCCGGAAATATTGCAGGGTGCACAGTACCGGGTTTGCCGCCGTCTGGCCAAGACCGCACAGAGAACCGTTTTTCACCGTGCGTGCGATACTTTCCAGCGTTGCGAGATCGTTCATATCCGCTTTACCGTCGGCAATCTTAGTGACCAGGGAAAGCATGGCACGGGTGCCCACGCGGCAGGGCGGGCATTTACCGCAGGATTCATTCTGGGTAAACGTCAAGAAATAACGGACCAGATCCACGATACAGGTCTGTTCATCCAGCACAATCATACCGCCGGAACCCATAATACTTCCGGCCTGTGCAAGCGCCTCATACTCCACGAGCAGGTCAAACTTGGAAGCGGGCAAACAGCCGCCGGAAGGCCCCCCCGTCTGCACCGCTTTTACCGTGCGTCCCATGGGCGCACCACCGCCGATCTTGTAAATGATGTCCAGAAGGGATATGCCCAGCGGAACCTCGATTAGGCCGGGGCGTTTGACACTGCCGGCCATGGAAAAGGAACGGGTGCCCTTGTTGTTTTCTGAACCGCACCGGGTATACCACGCTGCGCCGTTGCGCAAAATCAAGGGCAGGTTGCCCAGGGTCTCCACATTTTGGATATTTGTGGGATAGCCCCACAAGCCGCTCACCGCCGGGAATGGCGGACGGGGTCTCGGCATACCGCGGCGGCTCTCGATGGCGGCAATCAGCGCGGTTTCCTCGCCGCACACATAGGCGCCCGCACCGCGTTTTACCGTGATATCGAAAGAGAACCCCGAACCGGCAATGTTCTCGCCGAGCAGGCCGGCCTCGCGCATCTGTTTGATGGCGAGTTTCAGCCGCTTGAGCACCGTTCCATATTCCACGCCGACATAAATGTACGCCGCGGTGGCATTCATGGCATACCCGGCAATGAGCATGCCTTCCAGCACGGCATGGGGATCGCCCTCGATAAGCGTGCGGTTCATGAAGGAGCCGGGGTCGCCCTCGGAGCAATTGCAGATGAGGAAACGTTTCTCGCCCGGGCTGTTCCGGCAGAACTCCCACTTTTTGAACGTGGGAAATCCGGCGCCACCGCGACCGCGAAGACCGGAATTTTTCACCTCCTCCAATGTTTTTTCCGAGCCAATATCCAAAGCGCGAAGAAAACCCCGATATCCGTCACGGGCAAGGTAATGATGAAAATTCTCCGGGTCAATAATACCGCAGTTACGAAAAATACGGCGCACCTGATGGCGCATGACCGCATGGTCACTCAACTTCGGGATACCATTGGCTGTTTCTGCATCCATGACGCCCAGCGCCCATTGTGAGCAAGGGTCGCTGCCGAGGACGTGCTGGTGAAGAATGGCCAGAATCTGATGGGGACCCACATTCCCGTAACAGATCCGGGGCGCTCCCGGCTTATGCACAATGACCAGCGGTTCGAGGTAGCAAGGGCCAAGACAGCCTACTTCAATGACCTTTGCCTTTATACCGAGTTTCGAGATTTCCGCGCGTAAAACCTCTAATACCTCCCCTGCGCCGGCGGCCCGTCCACAGGTGGCGGCGCCCACAAAGAAAACCGGGATATCACTCTGTTCCAAACAGTTCCATTCCGCTGTTGCATCTGTATACTGTTGTTCCAAGGAGTTCATGGTTGCATCCGTTTCCATAAAGTTCAGTCCTGATATTCGGCCAAAATTGCCGGAAGTTTGCGCGTCGTTACCCGGGTAAAGAACTTACCGTCAATGGCGATTACGGGTTCCAATGCGCAACAGCCCAGGCAGGCGATACGGTTTAGTTCAAACTTCCCGTCCGAGGTAACCTCCCCCACTTTAATACTCAGCAAGCGTTCCAATTCCCGCAGAATTTTTGCGCCGCCTCGCACATGGCACGCAGTACCCAGGCATACTTGTATTACATGACGGCCGGGAGGATTGAATTTATAAAAACTGTAAAAGGTGGCCACGCCGTAAATCTCGTTCACCGAAATACCCGTCAGACGTGCTGTTTCATCCAGCGCCTCCGGCGAAAGATACCCGTCCCGTTCCTGAATCTCCTGCAGAATGGCAATGATCCCCCCCTTTGTGGTCGGATACTTCGCAACGATATCCTTAATCTCTGTTACATCCGTTTCAACTGCGCTCATGTTATATACTTTCCGTTAGGTATACGACCCTGTAAACACATCACAACCCGGTGTTGACAGAGTTGAAATTGGGAAATAAACACGCGGGCAAAAGGACTCATTTCTCTGAATAGAATAGCACCTGTAAAAGAACCTTTTCAACAAACCCCTCCCGGTCGAAATTTTGCACCGGTCATAGCCTCATTGTTAAAGAATAATAGAAAAGAAGCCTGAGCATTCTTTATACTTTTGTTGGTGAAATAAGGTTTCGGACGATGGAGTGACTGAAGGGTATTATTCTGGGTGTTCGATGCTATACCCATGGGGTGAAACATAACTTGTATGAAACTGGAAGATTTGCGACCGGATGCAACGCTGCGGGGCATGCTACCCGATATGCTGGTGACGGTTGTCAATGTGGAATGGCACGGTTCGGATGCTCTGACGCTGGTCTATCGTAGTTCCGATGGCCGTGTGGCGGACGAGATTTTGTATCGCCATGACTAGACGCGTCTCGATGTGGTGGAAAAGGGCCGGCCCTGGAGTTTCGACGGCGACGGCGCCCTGTTCCGCCTGGCGGCTGAAGCGCATCGCATTCGCCTGGCCCACCTGTTCGGTCCCCTGCTTGCCGTGCCTACCTCGCTGGTGGAACCGCTGCCCCATCAAATCACTGCCGTTTATGAGTCCATGCTGCCGCGTCAGCCCCTGCGTTTCCTGCTCGCCGACGAACCGCGCGCGGGCCATTGTCAGGGATATCGAAAAGCGCCTGGGCTACGAACCCGTGGACCGCGAATTCGAACGGCTCGGCTATGACATTGAGAGCCGCCTACCGGCGAAGGCAGGCTGCGCTTCATCGATGTAAAGGGCGCATCGCAGGTGCGGATACCGTGACGGTTACCAAGAACGAAATCCTTTACTCCCTCAACAAACCCGAGGATTTCATCCTCGCCCTGGTCGAATTTCTGGATGCGGATAGCCATCGCGTCAAGTACCTGCGCAGTCCTTTCCAGTGCGAACCCGACTTCGGGGTGACCGGTGTAAACTATGACTTCGGGGAACTAGTGGCGCGGGGGGAGGAACCGGGATGAAAGTGGGCAAAAAAAGGGACGCCCTTTTCAGGGCGTCGGGCCGAGGATACTATCCCCGGGGCAATTATATAATAATTATGCATAGAAACTACATATTTTTCAAGTAGGATAAACACAGAAGATATGGAGCGGGCAATTACATATATTGATGGATTTTTACATATATTGATGGATTTAATCTCTACTACGGCCTGGATCTACAGTTGATGTCTCAAAAGATTCTGAAACCCACCCAAAATCTTGTTGCGACAAAATATTTCACGGCCAGAATTTCTTACACTCCAAATAACCCCGATAAACATAAAAGGCAGGCAACATTTTTAGACGCAGCGGAATCACTTCCTGATACACATGTTTTTTATGGTCATTACCTTACGAAGGAGGTTCGATGCCATAGATGTGGTAACACATGGCTTTTACCTGAAGAAAAGATGACTGACGTCAACATAGCCATCGAAATGTTACAAGACGCCTTTGAGGATTCTTTTGATGTAGCGTTCCTGGTTTCAGGAGACAGTGACTTGGCTGCGCCTGTGAAAACCATTTTGCGACGCTATCCAAAGAAGCGGATTATAGTTGTATCACCTCTGAACCGGAAATCACAGAAATTGAAGTCCTTGGCAACCGGCTATATTAATCTTGGGGAAGACGTTCTGCGTAATAGTCTGCTTCCTGATGTCTATGTCAAACCGGACGGAACAGAGTTAAAGAGGCCGGGAAAATGGAAGTAGATTTCAAAGTGCTTTCCGCTCGTTACCAAATTCCATTTGGTAACGCACTTGTCCGCGAAGTTGTACTTCGCAACTGCGGGGAACTGCCCCAAGGCACAAGCGAGGTCGGTTGGAAAAGAATAGGAAATGCAATTTCAAGAGAGAGTGCGTTCCCAAATGCAATTTGGGAACGAGTAGGACTCCTCACTTCTCTCCCCTCACACTTCCTCCCCCTCTCACTCCTCACTTCTCTTCCCTCGCTCCTATTCCGGCGCTCAGGGCTTGGCGGAGGACGTGCGCCATTAAGGCCAGTGGATGCGGGATGAGGCGGAAAAAAGAATTGGGCATCTGTATCCGAAAATTCAAATTACCGCCGAGATGGCAAAGCATCGGCCGAACTGAAAAAATATGTGGGCGACAAACTCACGGTTATTGCCTGGCTCTGGGCGCGTACGGTGAAAAGCCCCAATCCCGCCTTCGCCCGTGTGGGTGCCGCTGGCGTCCACGTTTATGTTGTCCACCAAGACGGGCAAGGAAGCCTATGTCGAACCTGTCATTGAGGACGACGGCTATCGCTTTACCGTAAAGGTAGGAAAGCCGAAACATGCCGAGGCGGCGAAAGCAGGCACCAAACTCGCCCGTGCAAACTTTGGTTGTATCATGTCGGGGACGCCAATACCCAGCGATCACATATACAGTGAGGCCAATGCCGGGCGTATGGGCGCGAAACTTGTGGCCATTGTCGCCGAAGGGGAACGGGGTCGGGTCTACCTGTTGCCTACACCGGAACACGAATCCGTAGCACGAAAGGCGTCTCCGGAATGGAAACCGGAAAATCTGATGCCAGATAATCCACGTTGGTTTTCGCCGCCATTTTATGGACTTAAAGCATACGGCGACCTCTTCACGCCGCGGCAGTTGGTTTCGTTGACGACCTTTTCCGATCTGGTGCAGGAGGCGCGGGAACGGGTGATGGCAGATGAGGGGCCGCATGGAAGGGCAACAATGGACCCTTTACTGACGTCAATGAACCTTTGATTGACGCCAATAATACTGTTAAAACTAAAATACGCCATGCACCAGCCTCCTTGATTGTTTATCCAACCCCCTATAATAGGCCCAATAATGCAACCGGTTCTCTCGCCTCTCCCCTCACGGCTTCTGTTTACGCCCTGAACGAAGGCGGCGCCGGACTCGATGCCTACGCCGACGCCGTGGCTACGTATTTGGCCTTTGCGGTGGATAAGGGGGCAAACTATTGGTCATCGCTGAGTTCTTGGCATTCTGGGCGAGATACCGTTACCAGCACTTTTGGTCGTCAAACTCTGCCAATGGTCTGGGATTTCGCTGAGGCAAACCCATTAAGCAAATCATCAGGTAATTTTTTGGCGGGTATTTCCCAAGCAAATAGCCAATTGCTAACCGCGCCTGCGAATTCGAATAGTCTAGTCCCACAATCTGACGCCCAGACCCAAACCCTCAGCAAGGACAAGGTCGTCTCCATTGATCCGCCCTACTACGACAACATCGGCTACGCGGATCTGTCCGATTTCTTTTATGTCTGGTTGCGCCGTTCTCTGAAACCAATCCTGCCCGACCTGTTCGCCACGCTGGAGGTGCCCAAGGCGCAGGAACTGGCGGCGTTGAAGGTGGAGCCGCCTGTTCGTTCCGCTGAGAGACACGCAGGCCTTCAAGCAGCGGGAAGTGACGGCCCAGCTTTTGCGAACTGTATCAGGGGCAGCGGGCGGAGTTCCCCTCGGAATGCCGGAACGCCGGGTATGAGAAACGCATCCAGGCGGCCTATCCCATCCACCCGGAGATCTTCGACCAGTTATACGGCACCTGGTCCACCCTGGCCAAGTTTCAGCGTACCCGCGGCGTGCTGCGCCTCATGGCGGCGGTCATCCATAGCCTGTGGGAGAAAGGCGACCGGAGCCCGCTGATCCTGCCCTCGACCATACCCATTGACGACCCCCGGGTGCAGTTTGAACTGACCCGCTACCTGTCCGACAACTGGGGCCCATCATCGAAAAGGATGTGGACGGGCCGAGTTCGCTGCCGCTGCGGATTGACGCGGAACAGCCCAACTTGGGCAAACCCGCAGGCGGGGATACGCTGGGAGGCGCTGCGCCTGACCGGCACCGATGCGCTGGCCGTGCGGGCGAGCAAGAAACTGCGCAACGACGAATTGCTGGTCATGACGCTGGGCGCGACCATTCTGCGCAAGCACCTGGACGAAGTGCCTCTATGGTGCGGCGACCAGGTGCCGGTCCGGCAGCTGGTGGAGGATTTCGCCCGGTACCTGTACCTTCCCCGGCTTGCGGGGCCCGAGGTGCTGTTGCAGGCGATATGCAGCGGCATCGGAATGCTCATCTGGCACAGCGACGGTTTCGCCTATGCCGAGGGTTGCGATGAACGCAAGGGGCGCTATCGCGGCCTGACCGCCGGTCAAACAAAATCTCTGGCCATGGAAGACCCGGGATTACTGGTAAAGCCGGAGGTTGCCTGGAAACAACTGGAGGACGAAAAACGCTCCCAGCCGATTGCGACAGGACCTGGTGGACCCGGTGGTGGAATCGAAGCTGGCGGGGAAGGCGGTGGCGCACCGGCGACGGGGTCTGGACTCCGACCCGGGCCCATAGCGCCCAATCCCCCACTGCCCCGGCGGTTCCATGGCACGGTGAACCTGGACCCGAAACGGGTAGGTCGTGATGTCGGCAACATTGCCACAGAAGTCATCGCGCATCTCGTGGGCCAGGTCGGCGCCGACGTCACCGTCACCCTCGAAATCGAAGCCAGCCTCCCCGAGGGCGCTTCAGACCAGATCACCCGCATTGTTACCGAAAACAGCCGCTTCCTGAAATTCACCAGCCACGGGTTTGAGCGGGAATAGCGAATGCTCCTCAAACTCTATCCCTGGTCAATAAAAAGAAGCCCTGCAAACTGGCATAATAACCATAATTTACAGGGCCTTTAAAGGGATTAGTGCTGGTAGCGGTGCAGGGATTCGAACCCCGGACACGTGGATTATGATTCCACTGCTCTAACCAACTGAGCTACACCGCCATTTAGAACGGCTATAGTATATCAAAAGTTTGGCTGATTTTCAAAAGACTGTGTCATTCCTGAATCCGCACGTAAGGAATGGTGAGAGCGTATAAGCGGCATCCTGCCGCTTCCATCGTGACTGCGGCGCGCAGGCCGTCTTGACGCAAAGCGACAGGATGACGCTTCTACGTTTCTTGTCCTTATTGGCTTTAGGCCAACAACTCGGCTTCTTACGTGCCGATTTGGGTCATTCTGGATTCGGAATGAATTTCAACACTCGCAGTGAATCTTTGCAGGATTTAGGCCCCCGTAGTCGTTTTCCCGATTCTTCCTGACGCTACCCCTGAATTTAGAAGTCGAATTGCAGACGCCCTTGCAGGCTGCTTACCCGTCCGGAATACAGTCTATGGTCAATGGCCGAAGTAACGTAATTCAACATGAGCCGGACGTTTGAATTAAGATACCAGCTCAGCCCCAGCGTCCAGTTCTCGGCTTCGCCGCCTTGAATCGGGCCCCTGTTGAAATCCAGCCGGGAATGCCGCAACGCCACTTGCCAAGCCCCCTATCTGTGAGGGGAATCAAGGGAAATATTATATGGGTGCAAACGCACTCCCAATATCCATAAAGAATACATCTGAACAGATGAATGGATGACATATCATGAGATAATTTGGTACCATTGCGGAAGAAATGTATTATTCGTTCTTTGAAATCGGCTTTCTGGAGGCACAAGGATTACTTTATGCATGTTTCTGGTGTCTATGAAATTGAAAATCATGTCCGCGTATTGACAGCCACATCGCTTTTTGACGGTCATGATGTGGCAATTAATATCATGCGCAGGTTACTGCAGGATTCAGGGGCGGAAGTGATTCACCTCGGCCACAACCGTTCTGCTTCCGAGATCGTCCATGCCGCTATTCAGGAAGATGTGCAGGCGATTGCCGTGACCAGTTATCAGGGAGGTCATGTCGAGTTTTTTAAACTCATCATGGACCTGCTTCAGGAGCAAGGCTCACGTCATATCAAAGTGTTCGGCGGCGGAGGCGGGGTGATTGTGCCCGCAGAAATAACTCGAATAGAGGGATTTGGCGTATCCAAAATCTTTTCCCCGGAAGACGGGCGTCAAATGGGCCTGCAGGGGATGATTAATCACATCCTGAAAGCGTCTGATGTTCCACTCGAGACCGCGGGAATTGCAAAGAGAGCGCAGGAACTCTCCCCTTCCCAAAATTTTCTGATCGGCCGCTATATTACCGCCATTGAAGAAGCGAAGGTGTTGTCCGATAGCCATCTGCAGGCTCTTACCGAACCGTTGATGAAAAAGATCTCCCGTAATATTCCAATTTTGGGTATCACCGGAACCGGAGGCGCGGGAAAATCCTCCATGGCTGATGAACTGGTAACCCGTTTCTTACACGATTTCCCCGACCGTCATGTGGCCGTGGTCTCGGTGGACCCATCACGAAGGCGCACTGGAGGTGCGTTACTGGGTGATCGTATTCGGATGAACAGCCTTTCCCGCAATCGGGTTTATATGCGGTCCCTGGCTACGCGCACGGCGAGGATCGAAATCGCCGACGCCCTGGCTGAGGTACTCATTGTCCTGCGTGCGGCCAATTTCGACTTCATCATTGTGGAAACGGCAGGCATCGGTCAGGGTGACGCCGCCATTGTGCCTCACGTGGACGCCACGGTATACATTATGACCGCTGAATTCGGCGCCCCGTCCCAGTTGGAAAAAATAGACATGCTTGATTTTGCGGACTTGGTAGTCATCAACAAGTACGATCACAAGGGTGCGGAGGACGCATTACGCGATGTGCGCAAACAGTACCAGCGTAATCATCATCTCTTTAATACCGCCCCCGAAGATATTCCCGTATTCGGTACCATTGCGGCAAGATTCAACGATGACGGCGTGACGTCCCTGTATCAGGCCATTGTTAATACAATGAATGAACGCACTCATTGCGGATGGCAGTCCCCCCGTTCTAAAACAGACCAGAAGGTTTCTTCCTCTAAATCCATCATCATCCCCGGAAACCGTGTTCGCTATCTTGCCGAGATTGCGGATACAGTCCGCAGCTATCATGAAAAAGCCAGAGAACAAGCCCAAATTGTTGAAAGTATCTGGCGGCTGGAAGGCGCGATATCCCTGTTGGGTCATGGCGATGGTGAAACCCGCAACATACTGGAAGAAAAACGTTCGCAACTGGAACAGAACCTGTCCCCCGAGTGCAGGGGCGTACTGGAGCGCATCCCCATCGTACGCGACCAGTACATGCAAGATGAAATGGTGTATACCGTCCGGGGTAAGGAAATTCACACGGTATTGAATCACAAGAGCCTTTCCGGAACACCCATTCCTAGGGTTGCGCTGCCGCGGTTTGCGAACCCCGGGGACCTGTTGCGATGGATACACCGAGAAAATCTGCCGGGACGCTTTCCGTTTACCGCGGGCGTATTTCCTTTTAAGCGCTCTGATGAAGATCCCACGCGTATGTTCGCCGGCGAAGGCGCTCCCGAACGCACCAATCGTCGTTTTCATTTTTTGTCTCATAATCACCCGGCCAAACGGTTGTCAACGGCGTTTGACTCCGTGACCTTGTATGGATGTGATCCTGATGAACAGGCCGACATCTACGGAAAAATCGGCACCTCCGGGGTATCGATCTGCACATTGGATGACATGAAACTGCTTTATGACGGCTTCGACCTGTGCGCACCCAACACAAGTGTTTCCATGACCATCAACGGGCCCGCCCCCATCATGCTTGCATTGTTCTTCAATGCAGCCATCGACCAGCAGCTCGCGCGTATATCTTCCGAGTATGGAAGGCCTTTGTCGCCGGAAGAGACCGCGCGTTTCAGGGCCTGGACCCTGCAAACTGTCCGCGGCACGGTTCAAGCCGATATCCTCAAGGAAGACCAGGGCCAAAATACCTGTATTTTCGCGATCGATTTCGCCTTAAAGATGATGGGGGACGTCCAGGAATATTTTACGGCGCACGGCATTCGTAATTTTTATTCCGTCTCTATTTCGGGATACCACATTGCAGAGGCGGGCGCCAACCCCATTTCACAACTGGCATTCACCCTTGCCAACGGGTTTACCTATGTGGAGTATTACCTGTCTCGCGGCATGGATATCAACGATTTCGGACCCAATCTCTCCTTCTTTTTCTCCAATGGCATGGATCCTGAATATTCTGTGCTGAACCGGGTTGCACGGCGCATTTGGGCGATTACCATGCGCGATAAATATGGCGCTAACGAACGTTGCCAGAAATTAAAATCCCACATACAGACCAGTGGCCGCTCCTTGCATGCCCATGAAATTCAGTTCAACGACATCCGCACGACATTGCAGGCGCTTACAGCCTACTATGACCACTGCAATTCCCTGCATACCAATTCCTATGATGAGGGTATCACAACGCCTTCAGAAGAGTCCGTACGGCGTGCCCAGGCGATTCAACTTATCATCAACAAAGAATTCGGTCCCTGTATGAATGAAAATCCTCTGCAGGGTTCCTTTTTTATGGAACAACTGACCGACTTGGTGGAAGAGGCCGTTTTACAGGAGTTTTACCGCATTTCAGAACGGGACGGGGTGCTTGGCGCCATGGAAACGGGATACCAGCGTTCCCGGATTCAGGAAGAATCGCTTTACTACGAAGAGAAAAAAATGAGTGGAGAATTACCTATTATCGGCGTAAACACCTTTATCAATCCCCATGAGAATATGGATGAAGTGATAAGCAAGATTCATCTTGCCCGCGCAACGGAGGAGGAAAAACAGCTACAGATAACACGTCTTCGTGCGTTCCATAAAGAACACGAGGTGGAAGCGATCCCCGCCCTGGATCTTCTAAAAACAACCGCCCTCAATGGCGGGAATATATTTGAAGCGTTGATGGACACGGTTCGCTGTTGTTCCGTCGGCCAAATTACTAACGCACTTTTCGAGGTGGGAGGCCAATACCGCCGCAACATGTAATTTACTCGGTACGGCGAATAAACCATTGCGTTGGACTGGACACTGCCGGGGAAGGATGGCTATAATACACCCATGTTTGACCGGTTCCGGAGGGTTAGCATAATTGGTAATGCACCGGTCTTGAAAACCGGCGGCTTCGGCCTTGTGGGTTCGAGTCCCTCACCCTCCGCCATCTATTCCCCCAGCCTTCAGCCTTCGCAGGGAACGCACTTGTCCCGCAGCCTTTCTGTAGAGGGTTTTATTGAGGGGCCGTCCGCCAAAACGCACCTGATTGTAGGTCTGAATGAAATCAGTGACGCTTTGCGGCTCCGCAAGCGACACGATTCTAAGCGCTTCCTCAATTTCATGCGCGCTCTTGTTGCTGCAGTCAACATCCATAGCGGCTACTTTTCTAAGAAAACGCAAATACAACTTTCTTACCCGGACCTGGTCTGATGTCAGACCCAGTCGGGGCAACCGTATCGACTTCCAGCGTTTCCACAGGAAAAACATTCCCCCAATTACCAGTAGAAACGCCACTGCACGTGAGGCGGGATGTTCCAGCACCGTCCAGTAGGTAAATGATTTTCCCTCTCTTTCGGACGGTTCGGGAAGTGAAAAGTGTGGAAGCGCTCCAAAGCGAGGGCGCCAACTCCATGGACGAAGGCGCATAAGTCCGTCCAAACGGATGCTCCCCTGGAAGCCTTCCACCTGTTGAAACCAGAACATCTTGGCGCGCAGCACGTAAGATGACCATGCCATGCGTACACGCCCCAACCCCGTGGTGGGTAGGTCCGATCGCGGCGACGGGTCGAATCGAACCCAACCCACATCCTTAAAAAGGGCTTCCACCCACAAATGCGCCATGGCGCCCCGAACCAGGTAGGCATTATCCGTTTCGGAATACTCGGCGCCCCGATAACCGCTGACAACCCGCGCCGGGATGCCAAGACTTCGTACCATCAGGGCGAGCGCTGAAGCGTATAGTTCGCAATGGCCATTCTTTATGGTGGAAATAAACGCGTCTATTCCGTTCGCCGCCGGGAGGGCGGGCACGTTAAGGGTATACGAAAATTCCGGACTGCCCAGCCAGGATTCCAGCGCCCTTACCTTTTCATAGGCTGAAGGATGGGATTCGGTAATGAATCCGGCCAGTTCCTGAGTCTCGGGAAGCAATTGATGATATGTCAACAGGCTGTAGTCACGGGAAGGCATGAAAGAATAGTCCAGAGGCGTATTCCGGAGTTCCTGCGGGTCATACTCCGGAATTGTTGAGAAACATTCATATTGCAATGTTCGCGCGCCCCGGGTTTCAAACACAAGCGTAAAGTCTTCCCCGGGATCCCAGGATACTCTGGAATAGGGGGATTCACTGAGAAGGCGCACACTTCTCGGCAAATCAAGGCAGGGCACGCCTTCCTCGGGTACGCTGTCCATATAAATGATTTGACGCACTGTACGCGCCTGGTCGCGCTGCAGCCTGCGGGCTTCCGGCAAAGCGAAGGGCAGTCCCCCTTTTGAAACATTTCCAAGGGGCCCCGGCACCTTGGGTTCATAATGTTCCTGCAGTCCCCGTCTTGACCAGGAGTCCTCTGAAAATCTGGGCAGCGTGGTGATTCTAAAGTATAAATCGTTTTCCGGTACAAAACGTTCTTCATCCTCGTCGGGAAAGCGAACGTGCATCACTACGCTGGTGTCTTCAGTGATTGTCGTGGACCCCATAAGACGAACGGAATCCGATATTCCCGTAACGGATTGTTGAGCATCGCGACGCCCCAGCCAGCCGGCTTCAACCCGGGGAGTCAAAATGAACAAGACGACCGTGAGCAGCAGCGAGATAAAGGAGATGGCCGTCATGGAGAGGAACAGCCCGAAATCAAACAGGTTTCCGGTTTTAGGATGAAGATTGCTTCGGCGCAGGGCAACCAGTTCGGGCGAAGAACGGGCCGGGTTTTCCTGGAGTTCCACGTGCATCCTTAACACGGCAAATGCCCATACCGTGCTGGTGGCAAAAAGAATCAGGGCTATAGCAATCATAGATTCGGGCGATTGGGATACCGCAGCAAGCAACAGAAAGAAGGCCATGAGATAGCTCTCATAATAAATGCGCGCCGTCTTGTCGCCGAGAAGGAGATAGAGTTGAATAAAAATCACAAGCAGGATCACAGCGTCCATCAACCCGAACAATTGTAATGAGAACGGTAGAAATCCGATATAACCGATGGCGACTCCCCGCCGCGCAATACGCCACAAGTGGCTTTTCTTTTCCAAAATAGTGCCAATCGGTGCCAGGGGAAGCGCCACCAGCGGAATTAAAAGCAGGCCCGGACCATAGAGACGCACGGAGGCCAGGGCTAGATACCCGGAAAACACAAGCACCGCCGAAGCGATACGAAGTATCATATCCACCTGCCTACGCATAAATGACGTCCCCCGGGTCAAGAATGGCGATGCCGGAAACAGAATCAGCCTGTCCCCAAAGCCCAGAATCGGGTGACATGCCAATAACGCGCATGGGTTCCGAAGTCAAGCGCCGCGCGCGTATTTCGAATTCCGGATAATCTTTTGCTTCCACGGGCATGACCCTGGTGAGATGGTCAAGCAGGTGGCGCTCCTGGGAAATGCCCCGTCCACATGCCAACATGCGGTCAGGCGTGAAAAGCCCGACACTGTATTGATGCTTCAAAAGAGAGACCATCAAGGAGCCTGCCAAATCGATCATTTCCTCAAATTGTTCTTCATAATCCGGCTGACCTGCCCGGCGCGTGTCCAGAACGAACATGACGATGCGCGCATTACCAATCCCCATTTCTCTAACCATCCATTTGCCGAGGCGCGCGCTTATCCTCCAGACAATCATTCGAAGATCATCTCCGTATACATATTCTCTCAACGCGAAGAACTCATCTCCCTCCCCTTCTATGCGCGATAAAACATTCTGGGCGCCGGACATGGTTTCTCTTGAGGATAACCGGGCAGGACGGATGCGAGGGTACACCAGCACCTCAACGGAATCGATATAACTTCGATGCAACTGCAAAAATCCGAAGGGATACGAGGTACTCAGATTCACGGCCGGCAGGGTGTACACGCCTCTTCGATGGAATGTTTCTTCAATTGCAACAGTTGCTTGATGCCCTGCCGGGATTCGGAGCACATATCCTTTGACTTTCTTGTCATGTTCTATGCGCAGGGATATGGAGGGGATTATGCGCTTGTAGTTCCCGATTCGCACGGAACACGCGAAAGGCTCGTTTCTGTAAACGGCATAAGGTGCCTCACGGTGGAGTGTAACTTTGCGGAGGGACCCATATCCCGCGATTATGGACAAAAGGAATAAGCCAGCAACGCCGCCAAAAACAAGATAAAGCAGGTTTTCGCCGGCATTCCAAGCGGAAAACAACAGCAACAACAAAACCAATATTATAATCTTCCCGGAACGGGTCGGCCAGGCGCGGAAAGTTTTGCCGAAATTGTGACGCATTGTCAAACGGGTACCTTTGTGACATTTACAATTTCGCGTATAATGCGAAGCCTTTCCAGTCCGGCAGCGGCGAGGTCGGCGCCCCTTGATTTTACAAGGAGCCGGTGTGCTAATGTGGGCGCGGCCAGAAGTTTCACATCATCCGGGGTGACATAATCGCGCCCTTCCACCATGGCACGGGCTTGGCTCGCCTCGAACAGTGCCTGGGCGCCGCGCGGGCTGGCTCCAAGCCGTACATGCTCGTGGTCGCGCGTGGCACGCACGATATTTAGAATGTAGTGTTCTATGGACGCATCCACCGTAATTCTTTCGGCTTCCTCCTGCAACCGTATCAATTCTTCAGCGTTAATGACTGGTTTCAGGGACGCTATAGCCTGAACCGGGTCATGGCGGCGCATGATACGCAATTCGTCCGTTTCCGGAGGATACCCGATATCCACACGAAGAAGAAAACGGTCCATTTGAGATTCCGGCAATACATAAGTGCCTTCATATTCGATGGGGTTTTGCGTGGCAATCACCATAAACGGCCGGGGCAGCGGATAGGTAACGCTGTCTGCCGAAACCGTATATTCGCTCATGGCCTCCAGCAAGGCACTCTGCGTTTTGGGCGGGGTACGGTTGATTTCATCGGCCAACACAAAGTTGGCAAAAATGGGGCCGAACCTGAATTCAAAATCATTGGTCTTTGGGTTGATGATGGACACGCCTAGAACGTCTGAAGGAAGCATATCACTTGTAAACTGAATGCGCGTGAACGAACAATCTACGGATCGCGCAAGGCTTTGCGCCAGCGTTGTCTTTCCGATTCCGGGCACGTCTTCAATTAAAAGATGCCCCCGGGCCAGTAACCCGATCACGCACATTTTGACCACATCGCGCTTACCGAATACTACACGCTCTACATTGTCAATAATCCGCTGTATTTGTTCACCTGTTTCCGGAAGCATGGAAGTCCTTTCCTTTGAAAGATGATTGCCTTATCACGATGGCTGTCTTACTGGACACTTGCTTAGAGCCAGCGCTCAAACCAGTCATCGGCCACCTCAATGGTTTCTGGAGCGACAACGTGTCCGTCGTGGTGGGTAAAATGATCAATGGCGCCGGGAGCCCCCAAAAGCTTGTATATTTTCGCGGCCGAAGAAACCGCTTTCTGACAACTTTTGGGATTGTCATGGACCGAGTTGGACAAGGAAGTGATGATCTGCAGCGGGGTCGGCGCGGCCAATGCCAGGATATGTTCCCAATCAAAGGGAAATGTCTTATCGCTGGCACACTTTTTGATTTCAGGATAAAGCACCGTATTTTCTATATGCGGCCAGATACCGGCGTTTTTGTCCGTGGCAAAACGGGTGAATCCGCAACTTGCCACACAAGCCTGAACACGATCATCACAGGCGGACAGGAGAAGGGCGTTTAATCCACCGATGCCATGCCCGATAACCCCTATTCGTGTTGGGTCCACACGTTTGACCTCGGAAAATATATCCAGCGCGCGCCTGTGATCAGCCAGGGTTTTTCCTGCGAAGGAGGTCTTCCTGTTTTCACGATAAAAGGCAGTGGTGTCATAGGGTTCTCGCTTAGATGAAGCACGGCGGTTGACCGTCGGCATATCCATCGCCAAGGTTACATACCCCAGTTCCGCGTAATGCTGCGCAAAAGCCATTCGCGAATTGCCCTCCAACCCCGCACACTCGTCTTTGCCGTAAGGCGTCTCGTGATGACAGCATAGGATGCCCGGAACGTCTTCCCTGCCTTCGGGCAGGAAAAGCCATGCCATCGCCAGTTCCGTCTCGGTAAGCGTGAAAACGATTTGGCGCCGCGTAAGACCGCGCACCTCGTTTTCCTCCGCAATCCGTATCTGCAAATCCACATTTTCATAACTGGGCATCTGAAGTGTGGAGGAAAAAGACGTTTCCAGGGACTTCCGTATCTCTGGCCAGCCCGTCAAAGAAGTAATTTTTGCCAAATCCTGCATAATACTACTGTCCATTCTCCCTATAGGCGCGAAACCACCGCTATTGGGCGGCGGCACGTTCGCATGGTAAAATTTAGTGGATACTACTTCAGGCAACCGTTATACTGTCCAGCGCGCTAATGGTACCACAGTCATAGATGCAACATCGCGCACTGTAACAGGTACATACTGCCATGAAGAGAGGGTGTGTTACAAAATTATATTCGATTACAGGGAGATGCATTCTTGACCAATCACGATACTGACATTGAAGAAAGCGTGCTACGGCGGTACGACATCTTGTGCCGGGAAATAGAATCACATAATTATTGCTACTATATCCTTGCGCAACCTGCCGTTTCCGACCGTGAATTTGATGCGCTCATGGAAGAATTGCAGCGGTTGGAGACGGCATTTCCGGGCCTTGCCCGGCCGGACTCACCGACGCAACGGGTGGGCGGCGCCCCTTCCGAGGGCTTCAAGAATGTGCGCCATGACATTCCCATGCTCTCTATCGATAATACCTACAATGAAGCCGAGTTGAGAAATTTTGACGCTCGGGTTCGGCGTGCGTTGGGTAAGGATACGCTCCGTTATGTGGTTGAGTTGAAAATAGACGGAGTGTCGATTAGTCTGCGCTATACAAACGGCATTTTATCCCGCGCAGCCACCCGAGGTGATGGCGTCATTGGCGATGATATTACCGCCAATGCCCGCACCATACGGGAATGTCCCCTGCGCCTGCATCAACCCACAGAATCCCCCGAAGCCGCCCTCCCCGGAAACGACCTTTTTGAAGAAGCTATCGATGCGCCCGACACTGTGCTTGAAGTTCGCGGCGAAGTCTATATGACCGTTGCGGAATTGGAGCGTCTTAATGTGGAACGTGAAATGGAGGGACTGGAACCATATCGCAACCCGCGTAACACCACTGCCGGCACCCTAAAGTCGCTGGACCCGCGTCAGGTTGCCCGGCGCCGGTTGCGGGCATTTTTCTATGACATGGTTGCCGGCGCGGAAGGAATAAATACGCACCATGAAATCTTGGCGCATCTCAAGGCTATCGGGCTTCCCATTAATCCCAATTATGCCTGCTGCGATGGCATCGACGAGGTGATATCTTTCTGCGCCGCGTGGCAGCATAAAAGACATGAACTGGGGTACGAAATTGACGGCATGGTCGTCAAAGTGGACGACTTGAAACTAAGGCATCTGCTCGGCGCCACCGCCAAAGCGCCGCGTTGGGTTATAGCGTATAAATTTCCCGCGGATATTTCGCAAACAAGACTGGTCGATATCCTGGTGCAAGTTGGAAAGTCGGGAGCGTTGACCCCAGTGGCGGTCTTGGAACCCACACCGTTGGCGGGCACCATAGTAAAACGCGCCTCCCTGCATAATTTTGAAGAGGTTGAACGCAAAGATTTGCGGGTAGGTGATCTTGTAGAGGTCCAGAAAGCCGGGGAGATTATTCCGCAGGTAATCCGGGCTATTCCGGATGCACGTCCCAACGGAACACAGCCGACAAGACCTCCCTTGCAATGCCCCGCCTGTGGCAGTTGTGTGCACAAAGACCCGGAAGGGGTTTTTTACCGGTGCCTCAATACTGCGTGCCCCGCGCAAGTTAAGGAAAAACTCGAGCATTTTGCCAGCCGTGCCGCCATGCATATAGAAGGGCTTGGCCCCGCGCTGATTGAACAATTGGTTGACAAAGGACTTGCGAATACGCCTGCTGACCTGTACTCCCTGACAACGGAAGTGCTTGTATCCCTTGAGCGAATGGGTAAAAAATCGGCCTCCAATCTTATTATAGCTATTGACGAATCCAGGCAACGACCGCTTCACCACCTCATTCTGGGCTTGGGAATACGCCATGTGGGCGCGCGCACGGCGCTGGCGCTGGCGACCATCTTTGGCGATTTGGACACCATCATGAGCGCGTCCGTGGAAACATTGATAAGTATCGATGATGTCGGGGATGCGGTTGCCAAGAGCATTAAGGATTATTTCGAGGTGGATGAGAACCGAATCCATATCGAAGCACTGCGACACGCAGGCCTCCGGTTTACGGCATCCAGCGCCCCCGCATCTTCAGACGAAAAGGCCCTGACTGGGAAAACCTTTGTCGTTACTGGTACACTTAAATGCGGTTCACGAGAGGAAATTCAAGCCCGTATCCAGGATATGGGGGGGCGTGTTTCTAGTGCCGTGAGTAAAAAAACGGATTTCCTTGTCGCGGGTGAAAACGCAGGCTCCAAACTGGACAAAGCGAGGGTACTGGGAGTCAAAGTGCTGGATGAAGATGCTTTCTTGAAAATGACACAGTCGGACAGGCGGGAAACTACATGAGCGGTTGGGTTTTAAAATGTCCCGAGGAACTTAACCAAGAGACAGGAACGGTTCTGTATCGGCATGTTCTGGACGCCTGGCGGCCAGGGAGGAATACGCTTCTGCTCGATATGAACGGGACACACAGCATGGATTCCCTCGGCGGCGCCTGGCTTCTGGAAATCGCAGGTTTTCTCCGGAAGCATGGCGCGGAACTTAAATGGGAAGGAGAGCGTCAGGAGACGGCTGATTTCATGACCATGCTGACACCGGCACTCACTTCTCCGCCCCCCCGCCCTGCCAGGCGGGAGGGAGTGTTGGAACATTTAGGTGACTTGCTCATAAACGTGGGAAGGGAATTCAGGCAATTCCTGGACTTATCCGTGGACGCCCTATACTGGACGCTCATCGCTCCTTTTGAAGGCAGGGGACTTCGTTTCAATGCGTTCATTGAAGAGGTGCATGAGATGGGAGTGCGTGCCATCCGCATCGTGTGCGTGATGAATTTTCTTATGGGACTTATTATTGCCATGCTTTCGGCCAAGCAAGTGGAATCCTTCGGCCTGCAAATCTATGTGGCCGACCTTATCCTCATCGGGTTTGCACGTGAACTTGCCGCTGTTACCACCGCCGTGGTCGTTTCCGCACGAACGGGCGCAGCCATCACCGCAGAGTTGGCTACCATGACCGTTCAGGAAGAAATCGATGCCTTGCGCGGGATGGGCTTGAATGTGGCCCAATACTTAGTAACACCGAAACTTTTGGCGCTGGTCGTTGTGTTGCCTTGCCTGGCCGTACTGGGTCTGCTATCCGGCGTTTTCGGCGGCGGCATCTGGGGCGTGTTGGTTCTGGGGTTTCGCCCCTCCATATGGTATGAACAAACGCTTAACGCCGCGGAAATGAGTGACCTATTCCAAGGCATGCTGAAAACCGTATTTTTTGCCGTCGCCATCGTCATGATCGGTTGCCATAACGGTTTGCGTGTTACGGGGGGGTCCCGTGGCGTCGGCCTTATGACCACTCGCGCCGTGGTGATGGATATTTTTTCCCTGATCTGTATCGATATCCTATTTGCCCTGACATTTTATTATATCCTTGGCTGACCCATATTTCGCCAAAGAAAGAATTTATGGATGACACACTCATTACGGTAACAGACCTCGTATCCCATTATGGCGATTTCAAGGTATTGGACGGAGTAAGCTTTGAAGTCCAGCGGGGCGAAATATTTTTAATCATTGGGGGCAGTGGTTGCGGGAAAAGTACCTTGCTCAAGCATATGTGCGGCCTTTTGAAGCCGACCAGTGGCACCATACTTTTTAACGGTAAAAATGTCGCCCACATGGATGGCGATGAATTAAGCGAGATGCAGCACACCATCGGCATCGCCTTTCAGTCCAGCGGGTTATTTAATTCGATGACGGTAGGGGAAAATGTGGCCATGCCGATGCGCGAATTCGGCGGTGTAGCGCCCAATTTGATAGACGATCTGGTTCGATTTAAACTCAGTCTGGTGGGCTTGGCCCATGCCCAATATCTAATGCCGGGCGAACTTTCCGGGGGCATGCGTAAAAGGGCCGGTCTGGCCAGGGCTATCGCGATGGACCCCATGCTGGTTTATTTTGATGAACCATCGGCCGGGTTGGACCCCATCATGGCAGCAGGACTCGATGACCTGATTTTGAAATTGAAGCGGCTGTTAAAAATGACCTTTGTTATTGTAACCCATGAGCTAGAGTCCATCCATAGGGTAGCCGACCGCATTCTCATGCTAGATATGGGAAAGGTAATCTTTTGTGGTACATTGGAAGAAGCGCAACAGTCACCCGTGACACGGTTGCGGCAGTTTTTCGATCGTCAACCTGACGAATTCATTTCGCAACGCGCCGCAACTTGAGCGCCCGTACCCGTATTCATAAGGAAAATAAAAGTGGCAACACGCAGACAGAAAATCAAGGTTAGCATCTTCCTCTTGATTTGTATTGGTGTTATGGTTGCCGGAACGCTTGTAATTACTGGCCTTTACCAGAAACCGGGGTTAACCTACCGCTTGGAATTCAACGAATCCGTGCTGGGATTATATGAAGGCGGCATGGTGGAATATATGGGTGTTCCCGTCGGAAAAATTCGTGAGATATTTGTAACTCCTACCCAGCGCGCTCATGTGGAAATCATGATAGATCCGGACAAAGTAGTACTACATGAGGGCACGGAGGCGAAGCTGGTTATTTACAGCATAGCGGCCGGGACGATGGCGGTTTCCCTCAGCGGCGGCGAACGGGATGGTCCGTTGCTCCGCGAATTCAGCCACATTCCTACCAAGCTCAGCACGATTGAAACCTTCAGCAGCCAATTAACGAATATCCTGGATGACATCTCCACAATCGGAAAATCAATCCGGGAACAGTTGGATGCTCTGGACGAAACTGCAGTGAGCGACATTGTCCACAATGTGCGTGACTTGGTAAAACGGGGGGAATCTTTCGTGGACCATACGGATGCCCTTGTTGTTGACGCCAAAGACGCCCTTCAGGATATCCGCAAACATTCCGACTCGTTGATGGGGCATGTAGATGTGCACAGCAAGAACCTGGAACGCCTGACCTCAAAAATTGAAACGCTGGTGGACACTTATACAAAGCGGGGCCAGGAACTTAACGTGGATATGCTGCAAACCCAGGTAAATTCGCTGATTGATGAAATTAAACGGATGGTGCAGCAGATGGATACCACCATGGCGAATATGGATGTTGTAGCGGCGGATATTGTGCATCAGACTGGTAATGTCGAGTATTCGCTTCGAGGTACAATGACCGATCTGCGCGACGCCCTGGACAGTATTCGCGGACTCGTGACGCAGTTAAAAGAAGATCCTTCCGCGATTATTCGTGGACGTGGCAAAACACGGGAATAAAACCGGCTGAATAAGAGGAGTGTGTTTATGCGTAATCCCGATTCCTCCAAGAACCTAAAAAACACTTGCATGTATTTAATCACCGCCTTTTTTGTTTTTATAATTTCAGGATGTTTACATAGTCCCGCTATAGAGAAAATCCACTATTACTCCGTCACACCCATGATCACGGTAGAACCCGTGCCTTGTACCGGGTTGACACTGGGCATACGCCCCCTGTTCTCCACCCATACCTATGGAACCCCCATGGCGTATCTGGACAATAACCATCAATTGGGCTATCAGTCCCGGGCAGAATGGGCAGAGTCGCCATCTCATGTCGTCACCCGCGCCATACAGGATGCGATTGCAGAGTCACAACAATTTGCCGATGTAGGAAATGCTGCCGATATGACCAGGCCGGATTTATTGTTGACCGGTGAGTTACGTATCTACCAGGAAAATCGTACGGTGGAACCGTCTATGGCGGAAGTGGAAGTCAGGCTTGAATTACGGCAAGCCACGGAGCCGGGGTCATTATGGGCTGAAACCCTGCGGGAAACAGAACCCCTGAAAGCACCGACTCCAAATGCATTGGCGGAAGCGATGACGACCAACGTCGGCAGGATGGCGGAACGAGTCGCCACCACCTTGAAGACGCTGTCCCTCCCTCCAGCAGAACGCGAACAAGAATTATAGTTGAGCCATTCTAGCGTGGGCCTTGCCCACAACCCAGGAAAGAAATATTCGGAGTATGTTGTTCACACGTTAGTGTGCGTGTTAACATAAAATCTGTGAACAACTTAGCACGCTGAAGCGTGAACAATATACCGAACTTCTATTTTTTGTTTACAGAACATTTTTCATAAGGTGCTAAATATAGGACTGTTGTCGAAACTCTTGAAGGCGTAACGTGCTGCCTGGCACATTTTACCGATGCACATACATCCGATCTGGATATCCTTTCCTGTAATAACGCGATTTCCTTCATCTTCCCCCGACTGTTTGATATCGTAAAAATAAGGAACAGGTGAACATGGAACACAATCACGATAATCAAGCACTTCATCTCTTGCAGGAAGCGTATGACGCAAACCGCAAGCGAGTCCTCCAGTCGCAAAACATGTTTGTGGAACGCTTGGGACAGGTCAAGCTGGAATTGGATGGAATGCTCGAAGCCTTGCGTCTTGATTTTCATGAAGGCGGTGCGCAAGACCGACTTTATCAAGAAGCGCTGGATAAACTCCGGACGATGACATCAACAGCGGCACCTGAAGAACAAAAAGAAAGCAATGATACTGTTGCCCATATAGAAGATGAACTTTTCCGCACCAGGGAAGCGCTTTCCGCCAGCGAAGATCGCGTAAAAGAACTGCAGGAACAACTTCAAGCCGGAATCAGTCACAACCTCAACTTGTATATAGAAAATCTTAAATCCCATTTGACGAAGAAGAATGAAATCATTGATACGGCGCGAAAACGGATTTTGCGCTTACAGCAAAAAATAGAGGGCATGGCCTATGAGCGAATGGAAGCATTGCAGCATGTTGCGGATCTTAACATGCGTATTTCTTCAAATACTGAAGCCATCTCCATTGCCGAAACACGGTTAGCGGAACTGCAGCACAAGTATAGTCTCAAGTTAAGTTGCATGGCGGCTGTTAACGCCCAATTGGAAGCGGTGGAACGCCGTTTCAGTATGTTACAACATCGCATTATTTCGCACGGGAATCCCCATGATAAGAGTGAACATAAGGCAGCGTCAGAGGATAACGAATCTAATGGAGGCACTGAGGAGTTCAAAGCACAGATAAGCAAACAGGCGGCAGAACTGGAGGATGCGAACACACTGCTGGAATTGATGCAGGTGGACTTGAATGCCTGTCAGGAAAAGATTCAGGAGGAGGAACATAATGTTCTGGATTTGAGAGAGGCGCTTGCAAGCGCTGAATCCCAGGCACTGTTGCATAAAGAAGCGCATCGGGAAAGGGAAGAAATGGTACAGGTACTGTCGCTTGAAAAGATTTCTTTGGAAGAGACACTTGCGCAAAGTGAGGAGTATATGCGGCGTACCCAGGAAAGTCTAAAACAGCAAGAAATAAAAAGCCTGTCTTTGGAAGAAGCGCTTCAAGCGGCCAACACGGAACTGGCCGGCTATAAGGAAACAATGCTGAATAAAGAGGAGGAAATGAAGACGCTGTTAAGCGAAAAGGACCTTCTTCGTGAGGAATTGAAAAGGTCAAAAGGGACACTGTCAGAGTTAGAGGATAAGTATTCGGGTGAAAAGGCGAAATACGGGGACCTATCGCAGGTATCAGACCGGTTGACTCGGGAACTGCACCAAGCTTCGAAAGTGCTGGAACAGCGCACAGCGGAGGTGGACGCTTTACGTCAGGAATTGGAAAAGATACATCACTCCTATAAAGAAAGCAGCGTTCAGTCGGAAGACGCGTTAAAAGAACAGCGCCATCTTTTAGCGGAAGCGAGACAACATATTGAGGTTATGCGCCTTGAAATCGATTCATCCAATACGGAACTTCAAAAACAAAACGAAACCATTTCCGAATTAAAGCGTGAAGCGGAAGAACGAGAACAAAACTGGACAGAACGACACAAAAAGGCGACAGATGAAATACAATCCTTGAAAAACACCGCCTCGCAGGCCAAGAAAAATGAGGAACAGATACGACTTTTGACTGAATCCTTGGAAACCGAACGGACCAGAGCAACACAATCGGAAGCATCTCTTGCAAATGCCCTTGCCGCAGCTGCAGTAGCGGAAAACGGGATCGTGGAAGCAGAACGCCGGAGGGTGGATGCCCAACTAAAACTGGAGGCAATTTCCGGGGAACTCGACGATTTACGTAAAGAACATGCCGCAGAAATACAGCGGAAGGAACATGCAGAAAAAACGGTAAAGAAAACTCAGGATAAACTGCAACTTCAGAGCGAGGAAACGGAAAGGCTGTCTTCCCGTATGGAAAATGCCGAAGAAGAACTTCAGGAGGCAAGAATCGCCCTGGCAGAAACACGCGCGGAAATTGAAAAACTTCGTGAAACGGTGTACGAGGCGCTCTTGGAAAAAGATTCAGCCCTGCTACAAGTAAAGGAAATGAAGGAAAAACTGCAGGTTCTCGACAAAATGACCAAAAAGGCTCCATCGGCAAGGACGCTGACCGCGTTGCAGGAGGAATTGGCCGCTGAACGCCGTCGCGCGGACATGACTCAACAATTACTTGACGAATCTCTCTCTGGAGGCACCAAAGGAAAACTTTTACAGCAACTGTCGGAAGCGAAACGCGACTGTGAATCTGCCAAGGAGGAATTGAGACTGATTCAGGCCAAGATGGAAGCAAAAAAATAACCTGTTCCCCGTTATTGTCACTAGACTGGCTAGATACGATTGCGGTGTAACAAGAATACCCAGATGCAACACCACTCGATAGCCGTACAACGGCTTGTATTTAAGCCATCGTATCAAGCATACATGCATGTACCGTATTTCAGGTGGAAACCCTTGCTAAAGGCATGATTTTAAAAGCGGCCAAACCTGCCGCCAGCAGAATTATTTCGGTAAACCAAAAGACAGCCAAGGTCTGCCATATTCCCGAGGTGAATCCATAACTATGTAATCCCACGCCAAGGGCATTCACCCCCCACCAGGCAAAAACAACAATCATGCCCAGCACTATGGCGCTGAGCGCAAGCCCGTCCCGGCGAATATATCCCCCCCTTCTTGCGTGCAGTACGGCCAAAGCCCAAAGCACAATCATCAATGCGCCGTTTTCCTTCGGGTCCCAACCCCAGAACCGTCCCCAACTCTGCGCTGCCCACACGCCTCCCAGTACGGTGCCAATCAGCGTGAACACTAGGCAAAACGCAAGCACACCATAAATAATACGGGACAAATCAGTGAAATACTCAAGGGACTTGCGTTTCATCCCGGTGATTCGTGCAACGACATAAACATGCCCCAAGGCTGATGCGAAAAGGCCTGCACCGTATCCCACGACAATGGTTGTCACGTGCGTGGCCAGCCAAAAATTGGTGTCAAGAACCGCCACGACAGCCGGCATGGTGTCCGTGCCTTCATTCGCTTCGTAGCGCCAGGCAAGAAACATCCCGAGCGCACCCAGTAATGCCGCCACTGACATGCCTATACGGTTTTTCGAAATTAGTTCCGTTATAAATCCAAGTAAAACAGCGACAAACACAGAGAACAAGATAGTTTCATACAAGGTAGTAACAGGAGGACGTTCTCGAATGATACAGCGAAGTGTTATGCCGACCGCTAAAAGAAGCAGTGGCGGAAGAAGGGAAAAGTTAATCCACTTTGTAAATCGCCCTGGTGTTTTTTGCAGCCAGCTGCACGCAATCATTATAAAGGATAGTACAAACAGCCACTGTGCGAAAAACAAATAGTTGAAGCGGTAGTAGTGTACTTCAAGGGGTATATGGCGATATTCATTGCGCGCGATGGCCCTGTTGATAAGCGCCGCATGCAGCGCGCTAAGATTTTCGGTGAATTCAGGCGTACTCGGGTCATGTGCGGCGAGTTCTTCAAAGTTGCGCAGGATGTCCACAGGCAGGGCCCCTTGAAATTCACTATCAAAGGCCCCTTCCACTATATCGGCCGGGGTAAGCCACTCACGGGATTCCGAGTCTTCCGGCGCAATCATGGCAAACAGCCGCGCTGAAACAAGAATTTCATCCAGTACACTAAAAATTTCTCGCATCCCTTGCGCAACAGGTGCCTTCTCGCCATCCGACATAGACTCGGACGAAGCGGCAAGTTCCGTAAGTCGCCCTGGCAAGACGGAGAGCACCTCGCTAAGCCGAAGAAGGTCTCCTGGTAGATCCAGCCCCGACAAAAGAGGATTGTCCTGCCTGTTAAAACGGGCTCTCGCAAAATCCAAATAATGGACAAGCGACTCGTAGGCCAACACGTTGTTTGCCAAGGAAAGAAGATGGGTGTCCAGAAAAGAACGATCTCCGGCGGGCGTATCGGAAACCTGCTGTGCAAGATCCATAAGATGGTCTAATCCCGGCTGCAATTCCTCGTAGCTATAACGGTCCCGCTTTTTACCTCGCGGTTCCAAACCGAGGGCTATGATGGCATCATGCGATTCAACCGTAAAGCAACGGCAGGTGTTCGCATATTCAGGAAAGAAAAAACAATCCAGCATCCATTCCATAGCAGACCTGGATTGGCCACCCTCGAGGGTCAGCGTACGCTTGCCGTTAAGTCGGAGCAGGCTGAAGCGTGCCACTGAATCCAAGGGTTTTATTCTTCCGGATTCCTGAACCGGGATAGTGGCGAAAGCATCCACAATAGAAGGTGGCCAAACCGGCATGTCTACGTCGGCCCAAGCACCTGACGCAAAAGAAATCAACATCACGATAAAATACGTTTTCATGCAGCCGTTCTTTCTCACCTCTTCAGGACATTCTTGTTTTGCAATCATTTTCTGGTTTACCGCCCCGACGCTTCAAGTCGCGCAACAGTACCTGTGCGTAGTGGAGCATCAACCCGAACGAAATGAACACAGAGGCATATACCGGCCATTTCATAGCCGGGTTTTTGCTGACGGCCAATACGGAATATAGACGGTCACCCTCTTTGGCGTTAGCCGGTCCCCAGGATGCCTGGTAAAAGGTGTAGCTGCGGTGTCTAAGCGGTTCGTTCATACGAATGACGGCATTGCGCAACGCCTCCCCTTCCCGTACGATGACACTGCTGCTGAACATGCTGGGAAGGTCGGTACCCGGGTGTTTTTCATGGTCGAACCTTTCCAAGGTGAGGGAAAAAGGCAACGGCCATTCCCGGCGGGACAGCGCGATGGCATAGTGCTGTTCCCCATGCTGCGCCAGCCAGGGTGCTTGTTCCATGCCCCAGAGTAATCCACGTGTAAAAGGCGTACCAGATAGTTCCACAAACAAGCCCGGCACATTTTGTTCCGCAGAACTTGCGGGGGGGATTTCCCGCAACACGATCCCGTCAACGGCCAGGGCACCCGTTCCAGTTTCCGGCGTGCTGTTTTCATAGAAAGGGCCTACGGCTACGCCAAAAGGAAGGTCAGGGTGCTGGAAAGTACAAACATGCCCGTCGCGGCATTCTTTCAGTTCTTTCAACGGGATGACAAACTGGCGTCCCCCGTTGTTTTCGCCTACTTCAGTAATACGCATTTCCCAGTCGTAATAACTCTGTATTTTGCTGTTACTGTCTCCCACATACAAAGGGATATTGCCTGTCACTGAAAAATGATACGACACTACGCCGTAAAGCACCAATAATAGAATGCCTCCATGCGCGATAAGCAACCCGGGGCGGGAAAAACTTTTCGGGGCCTTTATTATTGCCCCGCATAGCATGTTAATGAATAAAAGAGATAGGAGCAAATAGGCCCCTGGAACGGGAACAGGAATCACGCCGAAGAGACGGGGCACCACCACCAGCGATTCAAAATATTTCTGCTGGGCTTCATATAACCCTATACGCGTCTGTTCAAGGGTGCCCATAAATACAAGAAGCAAAAGAGCGATAAGCAACAACACAGACAGCCCGTAGGAAGCCATCAGG